>NZ_JBSUQM010000010.1:0-192208 GCF_054065835.1 Nocardia citri | reverse complement strand
TCGGCCGAAGCGCTGAACTAGCCGAATGCCGGATCCGCTCCCATAAGTCGAGGCCGGTAATCTCCGGTGGATTCGGGAGGAGACAGCGGTGGTGAGTGGCGCGGAGGCTGCGCGTGTAGGCGGGCTGGTGACATCCGCATTGACGACGCAGTTGGAGGCGCTCGGATTCAGCTTGGTTCAGGATCCTGCTCTTCCGCGTCTGGCGATGGGAGAGATCGATACCGCCCAAGTTCGCGACTGCGGAGAGTGGCGTGCCGCACATGGTTTCCGGTGTGACAGCGACGGTATCCGCCAAGCGCGCTGGAGTTGCATTGCAGGCATCGGTATGGATCGAATCCCGAAAGGTCGCCGACCTTGTCAGCGAGCTACCGCCCGGGGCGCGTCTCAATGAACGTCCGTACCTTGTAGGCGCGCAGATCGAACGGCTTGGCTTCGAGGGCTTCGGATTCTACCGCCAAGGCGGGAGCATGATCGTTTCAGCCGATTATCAAGCCTATGCCGCGGTTGACCGCCTCGTGAACTGCGTGCGTGGACCTGCGGAAATATGGTTGGCCGAACGCAACTCGCTGCCGAAGTTGATCGCGCCGGCTCCGACGCCGGTTCCCGGGGCATTGGATCGAGTGAATCCAGGGGCGAAGCGCTTACGTGCCACAGCAGTGCTGTGCCTGCTGAATAACCAGGCCGCAGAGGCGGCCTCACTGGTGGAGCACTACTTGATGCGAAACACCTTCGACTGGTTCGACTCCCGGGAGCGAGTATTGGCCTTCGATGTCGCGTTGCAGGATCGCTTCCCCGACTACCGCTGGGCCCGTCGGGACAACGGGCCCGACCGGCCGGAGGACTGAACCAGGCCATCGGCCGAACGCACTCAATTGCCGCCTATCGCGCGTGTCGAAGCCCGTTGCCGGGGCTGGCGTCAGGTTGTCGGGAAACGATCGTCTGCCTACAAACCCGACACTCACGCCGGTGCGCCGTGCGGCAGATGAGTAGATGAGTGCGTTCGATCTGGGAGGGATTCAAGTGCCTTGTCCGTGGCTCGTGGTAGGTATGACGCCCTGAGAAGTTCCAACGATAGGGACCGGCGATCATTGATATGGACCGCAGCAGGTTGATCACAATCGCGGAGCGGTTGGCTTCGGACGAACCGTCGCTCGCCACGGCGGTTCGGTCTGCGGTAGACGACTACCAAGCGTGTATGCAACTGTACGAAGGTCTGCGCGATGCTGACCTCGTGGGCTACATCGATGCGGCAGATGATCCTGAGCCGGCTCGGGAAACGTTGGAGTCCTTGAAGTTTTGTCCCCCGGCCATGTCGTGGAAGTGGTGGGAGGACCATCGGGACGACATTGACGAGGATGAGGACATCGAGCGGTTCTTGGGTCTGGCGGGAGAGCACAGCCAGCAGCATGGTGTTCTCCTGGTGCAATTCCGCCTGGATGCTGATGCGTGGCTACTCGGTTTCTTCCGCCCCGACGTGGTGCACGAGTTGATCGGGGATGGCTCGCTTCGCGTCGTTCGTCGAGGATGGGAAGACCAGGATTGAGGCGGCTCACCAGAGATCGACGGATCACGTACACGGTCATCGGTTGTGAGAGCACTGCCGGCGGTGGTGAGACGCTCGGCCAGTAGATCTTCCGCAGAACACCCTGCGGACTGGGGCCACAGACCTCAATTCGGCCTCCTCGGCGCCACCTGATGGTGCGAGAACTGCGCCATCTACCGCTGCGAGTCACACCGATGGCGTCGGTTGACCGTTGTGGACATGCCGGTGCTCGTTGTGCTCGATGGATACGAGCGGACGGGCCGATTGCCTGCTTCTGGTGTTTCGGGCGTGGACGATCAGGTGAGCTGGCGTCGGGGGGTGGTCCTGGGGCGGCGGAGGTCGCGGTGTTGGCGAAGTGTCTGTGGTGACCTGGGCTGCCCTTTCGCGGATCCATGCTGGCGTCGGGGTCGATCAGGTTGGGGTTTTCATCGGGGTCCGGTACTCGGGCGTTGGGGCCGGTGTGGAAGGCCTCGCGGTTGATCGGCGGATACGTCGAGCTCCCCTGGGTTGTCTTTCGCGCGCGTTGCTACCGGAACGGTAGGTAGGTGCGGCATGTGAGTTTTTCGGCCTCTGGCATGTCCTGGGTGGCGGGTTGTGGGCGGGTGATGGTGACGGTCAGGGATTGATCGGTGGGCGTGCGGCGGGGCCATATTCCCGGTGGCAGGGCCGGTACCGGCGTGAGCGGGGTGGTGAGCTGCGGCAGGGCGGCGGCGTTGTGGCGGTGTGCCTGGACCAGCTCGTGCAGCAGGCCGGTGGGCGTCGAGAACTGCGCCGGTGCGGGGAAGGGCAGAGCTACGTCGCTCGTGATTCGAGTGCGCTGATCTGCTGGCGCAGTGCCTCGATTTCTTGGTCACGCTTGGCTTCACAGGCGGTGATCGCCTGCCAATCGATGAGATATCGCTTCACCGCGTCGGTGATCGCTCGCTCCCGCTGACGCGCCTGTTCTCGGCGTTCACGAATACGCGCACGCGAACGTTCCAGTCGCTCAAGGGCTTCCGGGGATCGAACTGTCCGCGATGACCGCGGCGGACGACGCGACGACATGACCGGGCAGGTCGGCCCCGACGCCTACAACGCACGGCGGGTAGCGCTGACAGCCGGCCTTCCGGTCGCGGTCCCTGCATACACTGTGAATCGGCTGTGCGGATCCGGGCTACAGGCAATCTGGTCTGCAGCAATGCAGATGCGTTGGGGTGGAGTGGATTTCGCTCTCGCCGTGGCGATGAGAACATGTCCCGCATGCCGTTCTACGACTTCGGCGCCCGAACCGGATACAAGCTCGGCGATCGCCGCCTCACCGACGGCACGGTGGCGATGCTGACCGATCCGTTCAGCGAGGTGCACATGGGCGTCACCGCGGAGAACGTCGCGCGCAAGTACGGGATCGATCGGAAGATGCAGGACGAATTCGCGGGGCATTTCTTCACTCCGGTCCGGGCTGCCCGGCTCAGCAGCCCGGACCGACGGTGGTGAGCGTCAGTTTTTTGCGTCGGTGGTCAATCTTGTGATGTCCCACCGCCTCCGCCGAGAAATCCGGTTTACCGGTAGCAGCTCGGTGTCCGCGGCGTGTCCGGACTCAGGCCACGGTCATCGAGTTCGATTCGTCCGCATCGGCGGGAAGGGCATGCTGGAACCGTCGGCCGGGTAGCGCGACCAGACCTGCACCGGCCGCTATGTAGCAGAGGGTGGCGACGACGACGCAGCACGCGGAGAGGCCGGACAGGAACGAGTGCTGTGCGGCGGTGAGCAGGGTCGGATTGTGTGCGGCAATTGCGAATGCGACCGGCACCGAGTCGGCGGCTTCGGTGACATGCCCGGTTGCGGCGAACGCGCTGTCGTGCAGGCGGGAAGCGAAGATCGACGCGAACACGGAGCCGAGCACGGCGACTCCCAGTGTCGAGCCCAGCTCGCGGGTGGCGTCGTTGACCGCCGAGCCGACACCCGCCCGGGACGGGGGAAGTACGAGCATGATCGACTCGGTCGCCGGGGTCGAGATCAGCCCCATACCCACGCCCATGAAGATCATCTGCGGGACGATCACGGTCCAGTAGGACGTGTCGGCGTCGACGGTCGCGATCCATGCCATGGCGGTGCCGAACGACAGCAGCCCGGTGACCACCACTGCGCGTGTGCCCACGCGAGGGGCGATCAGCCCGCCGACTATCGAGGCAACCGCGATCGACAGCGCGACCGGAAGGAATCGGGCACCGGTCGACAGCGGGCCGAACCCGCGGACCAGCTGGAAGTACTGGGTGATGAGGAAGATGAAACCGGCCAGCGCGAAGAAGACGACCGAGACCGATACGCTGGCGGCGCTGAAGCGGCGATCGGTGAACAGCCGGATGTCGAGCATGGGATGCTCGGCCGCGCGTTCGACCACCACGAAGGCGATAACCAGCCCCGCGGCGACCGCGAACCCGATCAACGTCGCGCTGCTGTGCCAACCGCGCGCGGGGGCCTCGATCACCGTGTATACGAGCGCTCCGAGCAAGGCGATCGAGATGGTCAGGCCGCGGAAGTCCAGCTTGGGAACGGCGACGTCACGCGATTCGGGCACCAGGAAGAATCCGAGAACTGCGGCCGCGAGCGCGATCGGCACCAGCGCCCAGAACACGCTGCCCCAGTAGAAGTGCTCGACCAGCGCTCCGCCGATGACCGGGCCAGAGGCGACGGCAACCCCGCCGACTGCACCCCACCCGCCGAACGCGGCGGCGCGTTGTTGGCGGTCGGGGAAGGTGTTGGTGATGATCGACAGCGTGGTGGGGAAGACCAGCGCGGCGAACGCTCCCATACCGACTTGGGCCGCGATCAGCGCACCCGTGCTGTCGACCATGGCTCCTACTGCACCGAAGGCGGCGAACCCGAGGAGTCCGAGCAGCAGTGCCGGTCGTCGTCCGTAGCGATCCGACAGACTGCCCGCTGCCAGCACCAACGCGCTGAATGCGAGGTTGTAGCCGTCGGCCACCCACTGCAGTCCGCGGGTGCTCGCGTGGAGTTCGCGCGCAATGCTGGGCAGCGCAACATTGACGATTGTGATGTCAAGGTTGATGGCTAGCACCGCTACATAGACTGATATAAGGATTCCTGCCTTGACCCATGCAGGTTTTTCTGTTTTGTTCATGAACACACCTCAATTCGCGACTAGACTTGATCTTGACACGGTCAAGCACACTTGAGAATGTCAAGCAGGTAAACATGAGTCGAAGTTACAGCCATTACTGCGGTCTGGCCCGGGCGCTCGATGTCGTGGGTGACCGGTGGAATCTGCTCATCGTCCGTCAGTTGCTGGTGGCCCCCGCCCGCTATCGCGAGTTGCTGGAGGGGTTGCCTGGCGTGGCGACCAATCTGCTCTCGGACCGGCTCCGTGATCTCGAGGCCGCCGGGGTCGTCGAGCGCCGGCTGGCCGACGAGGGCAATGCGGTGACCTACGCGCTCACCCCATGGGGAGCGGGGTTGCGGGAGCCGATCGAAGGGCTGATCCGGTGGTCGGCGCCGTTGATGGCACAGAGCCTCGACGGGGACCGTTTCCGCCTCGAATGGCTTGCTGTGGCTCTGCCCGCGCTGCTGGGCGGCCGGGTGGAGGCAGGTCGGCCAGCGACGGTCGGGGTGGGGATCGACGGGCAGCTGCTTCAGGTGCGGGCGACCGGTTCGGGTGTGGATGTGGGTCCGTATGACGGTCGGGTTCTCGATGCTGTCGTGCGTGCGGAGGCCGCGATCATTCTCGGTCTGGCGGCGGGCATGCTCGACCTCGGGGAAGTCCGTGCGCTCGTCGATATCGTAGGCGATGAAACCGCCCTGAGCGCCATCTTCGGTACGTGAAGAGCCCCCGCACTCGCCACCGCCGCGTCATCGGTGGCTGCCGGACCCTCCGCAGCCGGAACCATCCCCGGCCGCTGTCGACAGGTGACTGATCGCCAGGACCGCGGCGCCGACGGCAACGCTTGACTCGCCAACCCGAACCCTCCTGCCCCGGAACACAACTGGCGAAGATCATCCACCAATCAACCAGAACAGGGGCGACACCCGAGAACGACATCGAGCGCCCGGGCGAGACCGCAGTACTGACTGTAACTTCGACTCATGTTTACCTGCTTGACATTCTCAAGTGTGCTTGACCATGTCAAGATCAAATATAGTCGCGAAACGGATCGTGCATCGTCGGCTGCCCGGGATCGCGGGCCGGTCGTCGGGCCGTGTTCAGAGAGGTCGGGATATGGGCCAAACAGCTCAGCAGATGGTAGAGCGCACGATGAAACTCATCGTAGAGCGGGTGATGGAGGTCGTCGGTCGCGACGAGCAAGTCCTTGCGTCCATGCCGACCTTCGAGGTCGGCGTGGCGATGGCGCAGGACGAAGGTCCGCTCGCAAGGTCGATCGAGACGCTCATGCGGGAGTACGCCGACCGCCCGGCGCTCGGCATGCGCGCGACCGAATTCATCACCGACGAGAGCGGTCACACCCGCGGGCACCTGCTGGCCCGCTACGACACCATCACCTACGGCGAGCTGTGGCGCCGGATCCGGTGCGTCGCGGCGTCCTGGCACCACGACGCCGAATATCCCACCCGGGCCGGGGATTTCGTGGCCATCCTCGGTTCCTCCAGCACCGACTACACGGTGATCGACCTGGCCAGCACCGCGCTGGGCACGGTGACGGTGCCGCTGTCGTCCGGGGCCCCCGCCGCGCAGCTGGCGCCGATCGTGGCCGACACCGAGCCGCGGGTGTTCGCGGCCGATGTCGAACAGCTCGGCGTCGCAGTGGATCTGGCGCTGGAAGCCCATTCGGTGCGCTCGCTCATCGTGTTGGACCATCACCGCCAGGACGACGATCACCGCGCCGCGCTGGAGTCCGCGCGCGCCCGCCTGGCCGGACGCCCGATCGTCGTGCGCACGCTGGCCGAGGTCCTCGCGCACGGGGACGAACTGCCGGACGCGCCGCTGCACACCGGCGCGGGCGAGGACGCGCTGGCGCTGCTGATCTACACCTCGGGCAGCACCGGAACCCCCAAGGGCGCAATGTATTCCGAGCGGCTGGTCACCAGGCTGTGGCGTAGTGGCGCCGCCCAGCCGTTACCGGCGATCGGTTTCAGCTTCTTGCCGATGAGCCACATCGCCGGGCGCACCTCGCTGCTGATGTGTCTCACACACGGCGGCACAATGTATTTCGCGGCGCGCAGCGACATGTCGACGCTGTTCGAGGATCTCGCACTGGTCCGCCCGACCATGATGATCTTCGTGCCGCGCGTGATCGACATGCTGTTCCAGTGGTTCCGCAGCGAGGTCGACCGCCGGGTGGCCACGGGCGGCGGCGTGCCCGAGACCGTCGAGGGTGAGGTGAAAGCCGAACTGCGCGAGCAGGTTCTGGGCGGGCGGTTCATCCTCGCCATCACCGGCAGCGCCCCGCTGTCCGCGCAGCTAAGCGAGTTCATGGCCTCGGTGCTCGGATTCGACCTGTTGGACGGCTACGGGTCGACCGAAACCTCGGGCTCCTTCATGCGAAACAACATCCTCGAGCGGCCCCCGGTGACCGACTACAAACTCGTCGATGTCCCCGACCTCGGTTACTTCGGCACCGACAAGCCCTATCCGCGCGGGGAATTGCTGATCAAGTCCGAGAACCTGATCCCCGGCTACTTCAAACGGCCCGAGCTGAACGCGGAGATCTTCGACGCCGACGGCTTCTACCGTACCGGCGACATCATGGCCGAACTCGGGCCCGACCACCTGGTGTACGTCGACCGCCGCAACAACGTGCTCAAACTCTCGCAGGGCGAATTCGTCGCGGTGTCGAAGCTCGAGATCGTCTACGCGGCCAGCCCGCTGGTACGCCAGATCTACGTCTACGCCAGCAGCGAGCGGTCCTATCTGCTGGCGGTGATCGTGCCGACCGCCGATGCGCGTGCCGCGCACGCGGATTCCGGCGATCTGACCGCCGCGATCACCCGGTCGTTGCAGCAGGTGGCCCGGGACGCGGAGCTGAACTCCTACGAGGTCCCGCGTGCGTTCCTGATCGAGACCACGCCGTTCACCCAGGAGAATGGGCTACTGTCGAGCGTCGCGAAACTGTTGCGGCCCAAGCTGAAGGTCGTCTACGGCCAGCGGCTCGAGCAGCTGTACGAGGAACTGGCCCGCGCGCAGGAGGACGAGCTCGCCGCGCTGCGCCGTGAGGCCGCGGACCTGCCGGTGGTCGAGACCATCGGCCGCGCGGCCCGCGCGCTGCTGGGCTGCGCGGCCACCGACCTGCGCCCCGACGTGCATTTCACCGATCTGGGTGGCGACTCGCTGTCGGCGTTGACGTATTCGACGCTGTTGCAGGAGATCTTCGGGGTGCCGGTGCCCGTCGGCGTGATCGTCGGTCCCGCTACCGATCTGGCGCAGCTGGCCGCCTATATCGAGGCCGAGCGGCAATCCGGCGGCGCGCGGCCCACCGCCGCCACCGTGCACGGCGCCGGGACACGGATCCGTGCCACCGACCTCACTCTGGACAAGTTCGTCGACGCGCCGACGCTGGCCGCGGCCTCCAGCTTGCCGCGGGCGCCACACCGGCCCGCCACGGTGCTGCTGACCGGCGCGAACGGCTACCTGGGCCGGTTCCTGTGCCTGGAATGGCTACAGCGGCTCCACGATTCGGGCGGACGACTGATCTGCGTGGTGCGCGGCAGCGACGCCGCCGCCGCGCGCGCCCGGCTCGACGAGGTGTTCGACAGCGGCGACGCGGACCTGTCCCGCCACTACCGGGCGCTGGCCGCACGCACCCTCGAGGTGCTGGCCGGCGACATCGGCGAACCGAACCTCGGCCTGGGCGAGCAGGATTGGCAGCGGCTGGCCGACACCGTCGATCTGATCGTGCATCCGGCGGCCCTGGTCAACCACGTGCTGCCGTACGAACAGCTGTTCGGACCCAACGTGGTCGGCACCGCGGAAGTCATCCGGCTCGCGCTGACCTCACGCCTCAAGCCGGTCACCTATCTGTCGACGGTAGCGGTCGCCGCCCAAGTGGCTCCGGAGACCTTCACCGAGGACGGCGACATCCGCGAGATCAGCCCGGTGCGCGCCCTGGACGACGGGTACGCCAACGGCTACGGCAACAGCAAATGGGCCAGTGAGGTGCTGTTGCGGGAGGCGCACGACCTGTGCGGCCTGCCGGTGGCTGTCTTCCGCTCGGACATGATCCTGGCTCACTCGCGGTACGCCGGTCAGCTGAACGTGCCCGACATGTTCACCCGACTGATGCTGAGCCTGCTCGCCACCGGTGTGGCACCGAAGTCCTTCTACACGACCGACGCCGCGGGCAACCGCCCGCGCGCGCACTACGACGGGCTGCCCGCCGATTTCACCGCCGAGGCGATCACCGTGCTCGGCACACAGGTCACCACGGGCTTCGAAACCTTCGACGTGCTCAATCCGCACGATGACGGCATCTCCCTCGACGAATTCGTCGACTGGCTGATCGAGGCGGGCCACCCGATCGATCGGATCGGGGACTACAACGAGTGGTTCCGCCGGTTCGAGACCGCGCTGCGCGCACTGCCCGAATCACAGCGCCGGCATTCGCTGCTGCCGCTGCTGCACGCCTACCGCTATCCTGCTCCGCCGACCCCGGGCTCGGCGTTGCCCGCCAAGAAATTCCAGGCCGCGGTGCAGGCCGCCGAACTGGGCCCCGATCACGACATCCCGCACCTGACCCGGGAGCTGATCGAGAAGTACCCCCGCGATCTGGCGCAACGAAAGCTGGTGTAGGCCGGACACGTTCGTCCCACTCAACGACGGGCGGTGTTGTGCCCGTTGCTTCGAAACACAGCCCGAGGGCGTCCCGGCAGCTGCCGGGACGGCCCTCGGCGTCGTATCGCCGCCCGGCCTACGAGCAGGGCCGCTAGCGGACGGGAAGGTGCCTATCACCACGGTGGCCGGACGCGATTGCCAGCGGTGTCGCGGTGGCCCTGCGTGTCAGGCCACAGTGCCGGAAGGACTTCCACTGGTCGCCACCGTCGCCCAGCTCGCCGCCGCATATCCGGCAGATCCGAGGCGCCTTCGCCAAGAAGACAGGCATCGTCTTCCGCAACCCGACTGCCCGGATCCCCGTCGGAGCCGATCAGTGACTGAGTGGCTGTGTGCGAGTGACGATGGCCCGCAAGACATGCCGGGGCCAAGCCGGTCCCCAAGCGAGTTGCAACGCGAGCCGATCATCGGGTTGTTCGAAGGGTTGTACCAAACTGTCGCTGCCCGTCCGGCATCGTCGAAAGCGCTGGCGGACTTCGCGTTCCCGACAGCCCTGGACGAGGCACAGATCGCACCCCTCTACTGTTCGGTCACGACCATCGACAACCGAGGCCGGCTCACTGCCAGATCTGCAGTAAGAGTGCTGGGTTGGGCTCCAGGGCAACCGCTTTCCATGGACGTGGAGCGCGGCGTGGTAAAGGTTCGGCGCTCGCGCGATGGCCGGCCGCTCCAACAACGCAGGTTTCTGATACTTCCCTCCGATATCCGCAACAAGTGTCGGCTGTATGCGGGTGATCGGGTGTTGATAGCGGTGTCCCTCGCCGATGAGGTACTCGTGGTATACCCGCCCCGGATGTTGACGGCGGCGCTGTGGGCATACTTCCCAGCCCCCTGGCAGCACGGGCGATGAAAGACGCCGAGGTGGCCGAACTGCTGCAGGCGATCTCGCGGCTGGGCTTGACGGTCGTAGGAAAGAATCTCACAGCGGCGGGTGTCGAGGTGCCGACATTCGGTGAGTTCGTTCCTCGGGTGTCGTGCGCTGCGTCGGTGTTGCAGCGGGAGAGCTACACAACGTACTGGCGAATTCTCGTGGTGGAGTGGGGGCACCGGCGTTTGAGCGAGCCGACGCCCACCGAGATCCTTCATCTGATGAATCGGCACAAGGCCAACGCCGTGGTCAGGTCGAATTGGCGTGGAGGTACGGGCGCGGCCAGGAACTTCCTGCACGCGGTGCGGTGTTTGTACCGCTTCGCCGAGATGGACAGCTTGATTGCTCCGGCGGACAACCCCGCGGTCAAGGTGTCGGCCATGTCGGACGGCTTGGACGGAGCGCAGCCTATGCGTTGACCCAAGCAGGGTGCACGGTAAGCGCAGCGGTCGTCGTCGCGCGAAGAGTCAATCCCGGCTACTCCGAGGTGGCCCAGGAGTTCTGGAACGGCCAGCAGGCGAAGACGTTCGACTGGACCGCGAGTCCCGTTGTGAGCGAAGGGAATAAGGAATGATCGGCACGGGATCTCCGACCTGGCGTGCGTGCCGCGGGGCAGGTCTGGCCGAGTCGATGTCGGAACTGCTCTCGTGTGCGGGCGTTACGTCGGTCTTCCTGGAATCTACTCGGCGGCAGCCGTCGCTGCGTGGAGGAGACATCTCCGATGAAGCACAGTCGTTGACCCGCGCTGCCCGCAGCGAATACACCGATCGCAGATTCGGCTTCTGGGATTTTCTTCTCTCCAGTGCTGTCGACTCGTCTGCTCAGACGCGGATCGCGTTGTGGAAGCGCGCGATCAAACACGACGAGCAGACCAATGATCTGGAGGAGGTCGATAGTGTCGGCTTCATGCGGCAGTTGAGCAACGCGGCGTTCTCCGACCTCGATTCGCGCCGGATCGTCTCGCTCACCTCGCAGGTCCGCGTGGGCGGCACGGACACCGAGCTGCATTTGCCCATGCTGGATTTCGCGCTCGCGGCCTCATCGCACAACGACACCGTCGCGGTCGAGATGCTCGATGAACTGGGTCTGAGCGGCAACCTCTACCGGTCGGGACGAAGCTATCACTATTTCGGGGCGACCCCAGTGTCCACGACTGCCCTGACGTCCACTCTGGCCAGGGCGCAACTGCTGGGTCCACTAGTGGACCACCGGTGGATCTCCCATCAGTTGATCAACATCCGCTGTGCCTTGCGAATATCGACCGATTCAACCCGTCACACGCAAGCACACGTGCTCGTAGCGACGACCCTGGATGCGGTGAACTAGCCGCCGTGCGTGGTCGCTGTGAGAGCCTGGGGGCTCGGCTATTGCACGGTGGCCAGAAGGTTGTTGGTGAGCCACCCCAGCACGGGCTCGGCGGGATCTCCCGAGGAGGTCACGAAGATGTCGTTGCAGCCGTTGACGCGTTGCATCTGATCCCGCGCTTCACCCAGCGTCGCAGTGATCGACACGAAGCCGATGGCTTTGGCAAGGATCTTGTTCTCGGGACTGGCCAGGAGGTCGTCGAGCGAGGCCTGCGCGTACGTTTCCGGTGTCACGGTGCGCGCGTAGGAGTCGAGCAGTGATTGGTGAATGACGAATTTGACACTTCCTTTGTCGTCGAGGATGGGGACGCGCTTCTTGCCGGTCACTGTGATGATCGTCGCGATGGACTCTACGGTGATCGCGCCGATCTGTTCACCGCTCGTGGCCGCACGGACGATCATCTGGGCGCGACGGATCATGACATCGGAGACGGAATCATCCTTCTTGTACCCACCCGACAGCCGTAGCGTCGATTGGGTTGCGGCTTCGAGGTTCTCGCGGGCGAAGTAGAACGCCAATACGGTGCCCACCCAGGTTCCGAACAGCGGTAGCACGGACGAGAACACGAGTTGTGAGGCGCTGCCTTTCTCTCCGGGTTCTGCCATGGTGACGACAAGCACCGATATCGCGGTGATCGCCGCAAGGCTCAGGCCGACCAGCCATGCTGCCAGCCTGGCTCTGAACGTGGTTTCCTTGGTACTGCGGAACTTCAAATTCTCGGTTCTCTCTCGAATGTTCCCGGTCCGGTCAGACTGTGTGCTCGTGCGCAGAGTAGCGGGAGGTGCTGAGGATCTGTGACCGCGACAGGCGGCAGACGTGTCCGGCCAAGCGAGCACCTCGGATCTGGCGACGCAGCAAGTCCGCCTTCCCCCATCAGTAGGTTGAGCATGTCGCGCACACCTCGACTGAAGCTTCTTTCGGCCCAGTATGTTCCGCTTTTCCAAGTGTGGTGTGGGACGCCCACGTGCTCTCGACCCCACGACCGGTATGTTAGCGGGTGCCGGACCTCAGGTCAGGGGTTGCCGCATAGTCGCCGTCAGGGTGCGGGTTCCCGGTCACCCTGCGGCCGCTGATCGTGCGTTCTGATGGAAAACCTGCCGCCAGAACGGCTGGACATTCACGCACACCGGTGGCTGCTATGACCAGGGCGATCTTTGCGGACACGCACGGGATCTATGCCAAAGGACGAGTACCACAACGAATCCCAGTACCGAGGGCGCCAGACGGTGAGCAATACCAGGGTCGGGCAACGTCCACTTTGACGAGTGGGAGTCGGCGGGATTTCTGGAAGATTCGCTGGGGTGCCCTCACGACGCCGGGTAGGATCAGATCTCCACCAACGTTTTCCGGAGGCTCTGGGCTCGCGGAACGCCACCGCGCACAGAATCGCCGCCCCGATCCAGCCACCGCTGTCATCCCTCCCGGCGCCCGCTGCCCACGAGCAACTCGACGAATTGGTCGGGCAACGGATCTCGGTGTGGGTGTCGGCGCGCAGCGCCCCGAGGCACCCGAACCCCAAACGCCTTACGAATGCGCCTCATCTCGGCTGCAGCCCGACTGGCCAGCCATGCCCGCCGCACCCAGCTACGGTTCTCGGCGCACTGGCCTTACATCGACCTGATTGCGACCACCCGGGTGCCGTCTGCTATCCGGCTGACCAGAACCAGCCCATCCCTAACGAAATGAAAAGGACAATATCCCCGGGTCCATGCAACCCAGCAGTCACCCCGCTGACTGGGCCACCGGCCGGAGACCAGCCGCAAACACCGATCTAGACCCGATCAGGCCAGCACACTATCCCTGCGCCAGATCGAGGCTAGGTTGAGCGCAGTCGTCCTAGCACTGTTCGGACTACGACTGGCGACACCCGGATGGCATCCGGATCGTCGGATACGCGAGATACCAATGCCTGTCAAACATCCATGATCGCTTGAGTTGCAACCACCATCCCGGTAGTATTCAAACACTTGCAAATAGGGAGCATTGACAATGAAAGTATCGATTGTATCCGCCCCTTGCGTTAATGCCTACATCAATCTTGACTACAATTTCGTTGAAATAGGTGAAGTGGCCGCATATCTGGAGGAGATAGAAGGCCATGACATCAGCGTTGTAGACGGGGTAGTTCCAGGTACCAACTGGTCAGACCTTCTGGAAGTCGCTCTCGGCGAGCCCGCCAAGATCATACTGCATGCCAGCATGGAGAATTTACTTGAAACCGACCGATACATCAAGATAATTCGCGAGATTTCCCCACGAACCCAAACAATTGTTTACGGCAGAGGGGCATACCATCTGCGCCGACTATTCCAGAAGGCCGGTGCGGACTGGATTGTGGTTGAACAGGACTGGGAAATCGGAATTTCTGACGCACTTCGAGCATCCGAGCCCACCCCGCTGGCCGGCGTATTGAGCCGAAAGGTAGACGAGTATCTTCCGCCTTTATCAGCTCACCAATTGAGCGGCGAGTGGCAGCTACCATCACTCAAGCTATTGCCCATCGAAGGATATTCGCTCATCCCCTCCGATGAATCATATCCTCAGCGACAGAATGAACGAGAACTTGCAGTTGGCATCTCCCGCGGCTGTGACAGCTATTGCGGGTACTGCCCGATTCCCGATGTAATGGGTAAACGTGAGTTATTTCGCCGCGACCTTACGAAGCTGGCCGCCTACCTAGCTGCGGCACATCAATCCCACGGGTTCTCCGCAGTCTCACTATTCGGCGCCAACTTCACTCGACACCGCGATTATACACTTGATTTCTGTCGACGTGTCTCAATTGATAGAACGGGTCTCAGCTGGAAGTGTGTAACATCTGCCGACTTTCTTGATACGATCCTGTTAGACACTATGGCGGCTGCTGGTTGCTCTCGCATCGCCATCGGTGTCGAATCGCTCCATCCGGATGGAAGAAACAGATTCGGTTGGAGAATCGATGCAAGTCATGTGGAGAGGCTTGCCCGTACCTGCGCGAGCCGCCACATGACCCTGATCTGTTTCGTCATGGTCGGCCTTCCAGGTCAGACTGCATCGGAGGTGGCGGCTACGCTTCGCTATATTGATTCTGCTGGCGGCGTGCCACGCCCGATGACCTACGTGGACTACCGACGAGTAGCCCGCTCAGCTGATTTCGCCGATGTCTTTTGGGCCAACCGCAAAACAGTTCTAGGCCCCTTGGCTCGCGGTGAACTGTCAGTACATGACACGGCGATGATAGTGCACTCATGGCGCAAATGGCTCGACGAAATTTGATAGCCAACGATAATTCACCCTGCGATGCGCGGGATGCACCCCAATCTTACAGAGGAGACCAAGAATTGTTCCCAGAAGGAGTAATCGCACATCTGGCTCGGCAGGCCACCGAAGGACGGCTCGCCGTCTTAGTCGGGGCCGGGCTATCAATAGGTGCCGGTTACCCCGGATGGGCAAAACTCTTCGAACCTTTGGCAACGGCGCTGGGTGGCGCAGGAACCGACGGCCTTCCCGATGACCTGCCAACATTGGCTGAGGCCTACGAGGCGGAATTCGGTCGAAACAGCCTCATAGCGCACCTGCGTCGCGAACTGCGCACTAGCCGAGCGCCGACCGCCGCTCACATCGCATTATCAGAACTGGACCTGGGCCAGATCATCACGACCAACTATGATCTTCTTCTTGAAGACGCAATTTCGGGTAACGCCGATGTCGTTGTTCGAGACTCTGATCTAGCTTATACTGCGTCTGCGCGCACGCGAATTATCAAACTGTGCGGCGATATCGCCAACCCAGAAACGATCACAGTAACGCGACGAGATTTTGCGGTTTATGGATCGAGAAAGCCGCGAATGGCCGAATTTGTGCGAGCTCTACTCGAAACACATGAGCTTCTCATTCTTGGCGCCAGCCCTGGCGATCCTGAATTCAACATGCTATGGGACTTGGCGACAGCCGGACTAGGCGACCACAAACCCGTCGGCTGGATAGTCGGTGGTCCGACAGCCGCGCTTCAGCAGCGTCTTGCCTTTACCCGAGGTCTGCGCACTGTCGAATTGGACGGCAGCATAGGACGAACAGCAGCACTGGCTCAATGGCTCCGGCAACTCGCCGATGCTCGCCATGTATGAGTCGGATCTGGTCCATGCCTGGACATCTGGCACGCTACTCGTCGTCCTGGGTCCCGAGGTAGATCCAAACGTAGAACCCGGTCTGCGAGCAGAGGCTCTGCGACAGTTTGAGCGCCCCAGTCACGACAGCACGCCAACATGGCGCCTTACCGATGAGTATGCGTCACGGTTCGGCCGGAGAGCACTGATAAACCTGCTCCGTGATACCGCTTCCATGCCGAGCCTCGCAACACAGGCGTTGTTCGATTGCCTAGCTACGGAGCCGCCGGCATGTGTAGTCGTGACTGCACTCACCAGTGAGCTGGAGAATGCATACTTGCGATTTCGCAGGCCGTTCAATGTAATTAAGACCGAAACGTCGATATCGTTCTGGGACCGCAGCCAGCCACAGATCGTACATCTGCTCGGATCACTCGATGCGCCAGAAGATGCGCTGATAGGCGAACGGGAGCGTCGTGCAGCACGATTCCGTCGGCCGTTGCTCGAGGAAAAGATGGCTGACCTTCTATCCACCTCAACGTTGCTATTCATCGGCTTTGAGCCCTTTGATGATCTGTTAGAGAATATGCTTGTAATTGCAAGCGATTCGATCGGACGCCTTCGACGGAGTGCGTACATAACAATGTCGCGTACAACTTCCGACCTGGCTGGTGCGATGTATCAAGAGCGTGGACTGATCAAGATCGAGATTGATAGCGGCACGCCCGCAGAATTTGGACGAAGCCTGCTGGAAAGAGTCCAAAAAGCGGCGGCAGATCGTACGACGCTGACACCCTATGATCCACATATCGTCGCCGAATGCGAGACTCAACTCAAAGTAATAGGCTGGGCGCCCTCAAGTTCACGATGGCTAAGCGAGCGCAGTATCGAAACCGTCTTCGAAAAACGATCAGGTGAAGGCAACCGACTAATTGTACATTCGGTTGATGGCGAAATAACGGCCGCAGATGTCCATCGAATGACCGAGCGATTGCCAGCGGCCGCCGAAGGCATGTTGATAACCGACACCAGAATCTCCAATATGGCGACTCGTCTGGCCGCAAAAGATTCTCGAATACGGCTTCACACCCGCCGTTCTCTTTTTGAGTGCATACTGGGTAATTCCACCTATATGCAATCTATAGTCAGCGATTACCTCGCAAACGACCAACAGCACAGATACGTTGCGCTGCAATGCCTCAAACAGGACGACACATATTGGCTGGATGACTATACAGACTCGTGGTTGCGAGAGCGATCCCGCAACCAGCTGACAATTCTCGGAGACCCCGGAAGCGGCAAATCATGGTTTTGCCGACATATCGCGTTTGGATTGGCAAACAAGCGACTCGCAGATCCAGATAACAGTCGCATTCCGATACTTGTGAACCTACAGGAAATGGAGCGTGAAGGGTCTCTCGAGAAACTCATTACCGATCAGATGGAGGCTCAGGGCGCAGTCCTACACGGAGGCTTCCATTCGTTTCGATATGCAAACGAATCAGGTCAATTGGTTATTATTCTCGACGGTCTGGATGAGTTGCGAATGCAACTCAGCCCTGAGCAGGCTGCGATAACCTTATCGGAACTATCAAGCATGGTCGGGCCCGCTAGTAAGATAATCCTTACAAGCAGGCCCGGCTACTTCGAGCGCGACAGCGGTGGCATGCTAGGGGCGGTCGAAGGATTGACAATGGACATAACTGGTTCGGCGACCTTCGAATTGATCCGTATAGCAGAGCTTGGCTACGAACAACGGATGCAACTGCTGATTCGTAGACTGGGCCCCAATGCCGATAATGTCCGGACAACGATCGACAACAGCAGTGCCCTGACAGACCTGGCCCGCCTTCCTGGCTTGCTCGACCTTTTATCGATAGTATTGCCGGACCGCAGCCGGAAAGCACCGCTGACTGCTTCTGAACTTTTCGAGCAATACGTTGCGATACTGCTGGATTCGGCAAACACGCTCGAAGCAGACAGGGATATCGTGCGTCTGGCTTCCGTCGCCGGTACTATGCACGAGGATGCACGCCAGTTCCTACCGGCCGGGCAAGTGCGGGCGCTTCTTGGCGCAACAGGTGGAACCAGCCGTACGATCAGCAGCGATCCTCGTTGGGAATCTTTTCTTCGTGTTGGGGCGGATGGAAATGTTCGTTTCCGACTAAAGACCATGCGGGAGTTCTTGGCTGCGCGCCACATTCGCGCTTGCTTAGCATCTGGTGATACGGGCCCACTAGAACGTCGCCTGCTGCTGCCGGAACTACTTCGATACTTAGCTGAGCAACTCTACGACGACCAGCTCGATCCGCTCAACTATCTCGCCGATTCTGCCCCACGCGGGCATCTTGCAGCCAACTGCATCTCCCTCGCGAATCGTATGGACGTTTCTTTTGCCGGACGCAATTTCCGTGGAATGCAACTCCGAGGGGCAGATTTGGAAAATGGAGATGTCCGGAGGGCGGACTTCCGGGATTGCGATCTCCGGGGCGTTCAATTCCAGGGCTGCAAGGTCTCAGGTGCGGATTTTCGTGGAGCTCAGCTACATGGCGCTATAGTCCACGAGACAAATGTAGTAACAACCGTATGCATCGAACCGATGGAGAAGACTGTAATTGCGGCGACCGCGGACAAAGTAGTTCATCTGCTCGATGCATCTGATCTCCGGAGGATGCAAACGATTCCCACGTCAAATGTATTCCGCTCAATGATTATTATGAAAGAAGGACGTTACGTAGTTACTGCGGGGCTTGACGGCAGCGTGTGTATGGCTGATCTGCTTACCTCCCAGGCGTTCTTCGAGATCGCCCATCACGGCGCACCCGTAACTTCAGCCATTGCGATATCGTCAGATACATTCGCGACCGGCGGCACGGACGGGATTGTGCGCGTTTGGTCACTGAATGGTGAAATGTTGCGCGACCGACGAGTCTGCATCGGGTATGTACGGGCCTTGGCCATCACACCGAATGGCCGTCGACTGATCGCAGGCTGCACTACTGGAACAGTGACCGTTGTCGATGAGGCCACTTTAGAACCGATTCGAACGTGGAGCCCTCATGTCGGTGCCAGCGTATACTCCCTTTGTCTGATACCAGACAAGGGGATGATCGCGACCGGAAGTGATGACCGCCGAATACGCCTCTTCTCATTTCCTGATGCGGAACATGTTTCCGACCTGTCCGTCGAAGGTGACACCGTTCTGCAGATAGTGCACCCAGCTTCATCCGACCATCTCTTCACCGGTTGCCGAGATGGCACCATAACGCGGTGGCTTTTGACGGACTTGGAGAAATCGTGGACATATAAGCAGAGCGCGCCCGTCCTTTCGATGGCGATCGGAGCAGGTCAAACCACCATAGTCACCGCAGGCGCGGATGGGGTGCTGCGGAGTGTCGATTACAACTCGGGTGCGGTCCTGCATGAGACATTGTTGGGCCACCGCGCCGAATTTGACTGGCGTGACGTCGATTTACGAGGAACGACCGGATGGAACCGAGAATGGCTTCGGTTCATGGCCGATCGAGGCGCGGTCGTTGACATATTTGATGGGAAGTCCGCAACGTGAGAGCTGCCGAAGTCTATCTTGTAAACGAAAATAGGCTGCTGCTTCTACAACGCGGTCAGTCCGAAGTCCTGAGCGGCCTGTGGCATGTCGTTGGCGGCGTCGCAGAGCCGGACGAGGACTTCCGCTTAGCCGCAATACGAGAAACACTTGAAGAATGCGGTCAGGAACCTCACCTACTGACGCCATTGCTCACCTGGAGCCACACGGATACAAATAGCAAGATATTTGTTGTCACTACTTTTGTAGCGTTCGCCGTCTCTGATCGTGTCATTCTCAGCGATGAACACTCAGATTATCGATGGTCTGCGTTCGACGAAGAATTTCTACCGGCGTTGGAAGATATTTCATCCTGGAGCGGTTCGCAAACTTGGCTGAGCGGAGCCGCCGAAGCTCGGCGCTGCTTTCTTGCATGGATCACACAGGACGAGACTCATGCACGCATACGTAAATGAAGCCTTCGAAACTATATTCCAAGGCCATATCCGTGCGCATTATTTGTTTCGTTCGGCAGAGAGGCTCCTCGGGCCCGCCGCGAGAAGCACCGTCGACATGCTCGCGGGCCGGCGCTTCCGGTCTTGCCTGCCGTATCTTATGTTGCGGTGCGACTCGAGGGCTGCGCCAGCCGCGATGATATGTGAACTTGTGGGTGTCCTCTTCTACCTTCATGACGATCTACTCGATGGCAAGACAGCCCGGTATGGCAGCCCCACTGCGCTCGGTGAACTGGGGACGGGCCCGAGTCTCGCGACGTTGTCCGAAGGGCGCCAGCGCCTGTCACATTTCTTGACCGATCTCAGCGAAGACCTCGCCACCCTGTGGGAAGACTGCGTCCACGGTATGCTCACTCAGCAGATTATGCGGCACAGTGTGCATCGTACGAGTTCGTTGCGTGACTACTGCTGTTCGTCGACAGCCCGAGTTGATTTTGTAGGCGATTGCTGGAAATACTGTGGGTTATTGGCAGAAAATGCTTTATTCACACAATTGATTCGCAATTCATATAGCCATTGTGCGATTGCCGGCCAGCTCCGAAATGACCTGAGAAACACGATGGAGCGAGAGACATTGCTCGGCGGACAGAGGTACTCCGACATACTTGATGGCCGTTGTACAGCTGTGACTATACTGCTTCGCGAGCGCGCGCAGCGAGACGAGCTCGATGATCTTATGTCGCGAGCTTCGACCGCAGCCGGTCGCCTGAGCCTCGGATCTGACATAGAGGCACTTCTTCAAAGATATGAAATCCGCAGGACAATATCATTGCTGGTGCAGTATGAGGCCGAGATTGCACGGATGTGGGCTCGCGATTTGCCCATTGGGCACGAAGAGCGAATCTTGTGGGATGCGTGGCTGGACCGACAGTTCCTGACGGGGGTAATGCACGACTATTCATCAACTGATTTCCAACGCGGCGTGGAATTCACCGCCGCCATCGAGGCGCTATCCCGCGTCTAGAAATCCGAACTCAATTCCTTGATGGATTCTAGGCGCAACGGTAATTTCACGACTCGACTGCTATTGCTTCAAACGAACTCGCTGCACCCCACCGTCGAATAGATCCGGCTCACATTCCGACCTGAGTTGCACAGGTTTAGTGACCCATTTCTGGTCGTCATGGGTGTGGAATGGCGAGGGCGGTGAGGATTTCGGTGGCTTCACTACCGATCGGATCGGCAGCGAGGTGCCGTGTCCGTGGCCAAGAAATGGCCATTGACAGTGCCGATGGCCTGCGATAATCGGTGATCTCTTGTAGTGGCCGTAGTACTCGGACCAGGCGGGCGATGCTGATTCCGGTGGATTCTTGCAGGTAGCGGGCAACAGCGAGGGCGGTGAACACGATCGTCAAGTGCGCTTCGATCGCGTCGCGGGTGCGGTGGAACATCGGGCGAGCCTTCAGATCGGTTTTCGACATCCGAAACGACTGCTCAGCGTTCGGTCCATGATGCACCTGTAGCCGAATGGGGCGGAGGGGTGATGATTGGACATGAGGGGCTGCTGCGGCTGGTGGTTGTGGTGGAGCGGCTGAGGCGGCAGCAGGCCGAGGTAACTGTGCGTGCGGAGGCCGGCGATGATGCGGCCGGAGCGGGTTGGGTGGGCGGATCTGCCTGTGCCGAGCCGGGTTTCGGCGGTGCGAGTGCTGACCGCGATGATCCGCAAGTGCCTGACGTGTACGGGTGAGGGAGGCGCGGGCGATGACGGAGCGGATGCCGGGGTTGTCGGGCAAGGTGACCCGGGAGCACACCGATCGGCTGGCGGTGATCTACGTGCGGCAGTCGACGATGCGGCAGGTGGTTGAGCACACCGAGTCGACGCGGGTGCAGTACGCGCTGGTGGACCGGGCGATCGGGTTGGGGTGGTCGCGGGAGCGGGTGAAGGTGATCGACGCGGATCTGGGCCGGTCGGGGGCGACTGCGGTGGGGCGGCCGGGGTTCGCGGAGTTGGTGAGCGAGGTAGGTTTGGGTCATGTGGGGCTGGTGCTGGGTGCGGAGGTGTCGCGGCTGGCGCGGTCGGGCCGGGACTGGTATCAGCTGATGGAGTTGTGCGCGCTGGCGGGAACGCTGCTGGCAGACAGTGATGGCGTCTACGATCCTGGCCAGTACAATGATCGGCTGCTTTTGGGGTTGAAGGGCACCATGTCGGAGGCGGAACTGCATCTGATCGGACAGCGGATGGCGTCGGGCCGGCTGGCCAAGGCTCGCCGCGGTGAGTTGTTCTTCGCGGTCCCGACCGGGTATGTGCTGCGCCCGTCGGGGGAGGTTGTCAAGGACCCCGATGAGCAGGTCCGGACGGTGGTGGCGTTGATCTTCGACTTGTTCGACGAGCTGGGGACGCTGAATGCGGTGCTGGCGTATCTGACCGGGCACGGCATCCGGATCGGGGTGCGGTTGCGGGAGGGGCCGGACACCGGTGAGCTGGAATGGCGGCGTCCGAGCCGGATGACACTGCAGAACATCCTGCACAATCCGATCTATGCCGGGATCTACGTGCACGGGCGCCGCCGGATCGATCCGAGGCGGCGGATCGCGGGCCGGCCGTCGACGGGGAAGGTGACCGTGCCGATAGACCAGTGGAAGGTGGTACTGCCGGCCCGGCTGCCCGCCTACATCGGCGAGGACCGCTGGCGGGCGAATCTGGCTCGGCTGCAAGCGAACCGGTCTACCGCCGGCACGCCCGGCGCCGTGCGCGACGGGCCGGCGCTGCTGGCTGGGCTGCTGCGCTGCGGCCGGTGCGGGGCGAAGATGACGGTGCACTACGTCCACCGCGACGGGGTCGTCAACGGATACACCTATGTCTGCGCCCGCGCGCGGTCCGACTACGGCTTGCCCGGCCGCCAGCGCCTGTCCGGCCGGTGCGCGGACGCCTACGTCGGTGCGGAACTGCTGGCGATGCTGGCCCCGGCGGCGCTGGAGGTGTCGCTGGCGGCGGCGACCGAGATCGAGGCCGAACGCGCCCGGCTCGAGACACTGTGGCAGCAGCGGCTGGAACGCGCCGCATACACCGCAGACCGGGCCGGCCGTCGCTATCGCCTGGCCGAACCGGAAAACCGTTTGGTAGTAAGAACTTTGGAACAGGAGTGGGAACGGGCACTGGCCGAGCTGGAACAGTTGCGGGAAGACCACGATCGGTTCCTGGCGTCCTCACCGCTGCTGCTGTCGGCCGCCGACCGTGACCGGATCCGTATCCTGGCCGCCGACATCCCCGCGCTCTGGCATGCGGCCACCACGACCAACACCGACCGCAAACAACTGCTGCGCGCGGTCGTCGACACCGTCGTCGTCACCGTGATCGGCGACAGCGAACAGGTCGACACCGAGATCGGCTGGGCCGGCGCGGTCAGGTCATCGATTCCCTTACCCCCAAACGCGGTGCCAACCTCGACAACGACACCGGCCTGCGCGCCGAGCCGGTCTGGAACCCCGACAACCATCGCCGCTCGTGGCGGGCGGTCTGGGCCTACTCGACCAAACGCTATACCCGCGACAACCGCACCCAACACCCGATTTCCAGCGGGAATCCGTTGCGATCGACGAGCGGTCCCACGACTATTTGTGGGTCGACGTCGGCCTGCTGGTTGACCGGTACGGGTTCCCGCTGGAAATCGGTTGCTGGGAAGGCAACAAGGCCGAGAAGAACACGATCGTGCCGATCATCGCCCAGTTCCAAGCGCGCCACCGCATTGAGAGCATTGTCGTGGTCGCTGACGCGGGCATGTTGTCCGAGCAGAACCTGACCGCCCTGGATGAGGCGGATATGCGGTTCATCGTGGGCTCGCGCGTGAGCAAAGCCCCGATCGATCTGGAGTCCCATTTCCGTTGGTACGGTGAGGCATTCACCAGCAGGCGCTGCTCGCCGCGCTTGCAGACGAGCAATCTCAGGCACTAAACGAATGAGCCAACTCAGGTGCGGTTGCAGCCGGAACGCTTTCCAGATCCGGCCGATCGACGACTTCGACAGGCCGGTCTCGGCGGCCATCGAGGACCGCGACCAGTGCGTAGCGTTTCTCCGCTGCCGCTCCAACGTGGCCACGAGCACCTGCTCGACCTGCTCGTCGGTGATCGTGCGTGGCCCGCCCGACCGCGGCTCGTCACCCAGCTCGTCGAGGCGTTCATCCAGGAACCGCTTACACCACTTGCCGACGGTCGGCAACGAAACACGTTCCTGCACAGCAACATCGGTGTTCGACCGCATCCTGCCCTCCTCCGCACACGCCAGCGCGATCCGCGCCCGCTGCGCCAGCGCCTGCGCCGACTTCCGCCGCCGGGTCCATCCGGTCAGCACCCGCCGCTCCTCATCAATCAACACCACTGCTGCGTGGGCTCCCACACCACGGCGGATTCGCTGGCGCGGCGGTCGTTGTGACCGTAGACGCGGTCGGTGACTGTGACTGATCCGTGCCCGGCGTCGCGGGACACCACGACCATCGGCGCGCCGTCCTTCAACTTCCACAAATTCCTACATATCAAACGGGAGACTCTAGTTGCGCTGCAGCCGCTGGCCCATTTCCGACATTCGAAAGAAGTCAAAGTCTCAGCGCGAAAGGGCCGATACCACGTGATTGGCCACCGCCAGCGCCCCGTCACCGGGACCGATCAAGCCGTCAACGGTTGCAGCGTCAGGCACCGATACATCCTGCGTGAGCAGCGATAGCAATGCCCCTGGATCGGCATAGTCGCGCGACAGCCGTTCCTCGGCGATGATCCCTCGCATAATCGCCGTCCTGACGGATCCTGGGAGCCTCGCGTCCTGCAGAATCCGGACGGAATCCCCGGTCCAAGGCATGGCTGGAATACCGAGAGCGTCCACAAATATTTTCATCATTTTCACTTGTCCAGTGTTCTGTGCTGGAAGCAATTTCAGGCCGATCCCCGCACGAATGCACTCGACGATAGTGGTGAGCCCTGGCGGGCAAACAACCGCGCCTGCCGCGCGGGCGGTAGTGCCGAATTCGTGTTGCGATCCTTGACGCAAAGAGCGTGCAATTTGGGGGCCGGCGAAATGCCTCATCACCGTGGTGTTGCCGAACAGCGCAAGCTCGTCCGGATCTACCTGCCCGGCGTCGGCGAGGTGTTCTAGGGCATCCAGAACGTAAGGCGGGTACCAAAGGTTGTCCAGATCCAGCCGCGAATCAGGAGTCTCGATCCCGGAGAGGCTTATGACCAACTGGGGGATGCCGACGATGGACTCGTTACCTTGTCGGCTATCCACAGTGTGGCTGGGCAGGTGTCCGATCGCCGAAATGGGCGTGGGATCGGGCATCCTCGCCAAGTTCCTCGCGGGTACGGGGAGGATGGGAAGATCCTGGTAGAAGTACATGCTTATGACGTCTTGGATGGGAAGAGGCTCGTCCCATAGCCATGCGAGAGAATCGACTGCATAGATTCTTTCGCCTCGTGCGGCCGCGGCCATGATTCCCTTGACGTTCATTATGGTCACTAGAGCGTCAGCACGTCCGGCGACCGACAACCCGTCCGTACTGATTCGATCGAAGAGTCCGTCGCCGACAGGGCTGCGAAAGGTATCCGCAGACAGGATCAGTTCCAGGTCGACGGCATCGCCCGTTATCCCGCGAATCGCTCGGGCAATGTGTAGGGCCTTTCCGAGCGGACCATACCCGAACTCTTCCGGCGCGAACCTTATGGTCGGACGCCGATCAGGTATCCGACGAGCCCCTCCGCCGCTCGTCATGGATTCCACACAGTCGCAATGGGTGCTAAACGTTCGAAAAGCGCCAACTTCTGCCAAAAAGTGACCGGATGTGCCGTGAACTCGACGGTCATTTCAGTTCCCCTGCGCCCACAGATTGATCGTTTGCCCATTTGCCATACCTCCACTCGTATCGAAGATCGGACCAATTGCAGACAAGCGTTCAATATCTACGCCCCTGTGTCGTTGCAATATAACCACTAGATCAACTGGCTCGTTAAAATGCACGTCATCGATGGCTGCGATCCGTTCTAGGCACTGCCCGTCGACGATTAAATCCTCGACCATCTCATCGTAGTAACAGACCCGCACCCCGAACCGCTGAAGTAAGGATATAATCGGCAATGCCGGCGAGTTTGCAGTACTGCGGACATCCGGCTTGTATGTAACACCCACGATAAGAACTTTTGGATGATCTGCGCGTTTTCTGCATTCTTCCAAAATCCGTTCCGCAATCCATTCTGGTGTCGCGTCATTAACTAGCTGTGCCGCTTCGACAAGGGTGAATATCCGACCCGCTTCACGCGCTGCGAAAGCCATATAGAGCGGATCGACCGGTATACATTCCCCTCCGACTCCCGGCCCAGGCCGAAAAGTCATGAACCCGAACGGCTTCGTAGAAGCGGCAGCGATGACGTCCCATATATCGACACTAATTGCGTAACAAATCTGAGCGAACTCGTTAACGAGCGCGATATTAACCTGCCGGAAAATATTCTCCAGCATTTTACTCGCCTCAGCTTCATTGAGGCCGCGCGTGATGTAAACATCGCGCACCAGTGGCCGAAAGAATTCAGCAGCAGCCGCCGCACATGCGGCAGTGGAGCCACCAACGACCCTGGTTGCCGAATGCCAGTCATAGTCTGCGTTTCCAGGGTCGACACGATCAGGTGAATATGCAAGGTGAAAGTCCACACCAGCGATATTGCCGGTAGATTCAAGCAACGGACGAATAATTCGCTCGGTCGTTCCCGGAAAAGTTGTTGATTGGATAACTATCAACTGCCCCCGACGCACTCGCGGGCCAACCATGAGCGTTGCCGAACGCAGCGCAGACAAGTCCGGAATACCTTCTGCGTCCAAAGGAGTTGGGACGCACACGACTACGACATCACAGCTGGATATAATGTTGGGATCTGATTGCCCGGTGAGCAACTCGTGAATAGCACGCAATTCCTCCCCGCGCACTGTATCGACGTGAGATTCCCCATTGTTGACTGAAGCTACCACGTCGGGGTCAGTATCGATGCCGTACACCCTCGTACCGGCCTCCGCAAGTGCCGCTGCCAGCGGTAGCCCCGTGTGCCCCAGTCCCACGACAGCTGCCCGCCGCCCGGTCACGCATTCACGGACAGGTGCTCGAGTAGTTTTCGCGAGATCCGGAGGGGCCTGCTCGGAAGCATTGCTCCAGAGTCTTTTGATATCAGAGTGATTGCGCGAGCGCTTGTACTGCTGCCATCGCTGCCAGTTCTTCAGAAACACAGGATTGCGCATGCGGGTGTCAGGATCGGACTCAAGAGGATGCCACAGATGAAAGCATGGACCGGGTACGCGTTCCGTGCCGCGCACAACATCCGCTGCCTTCCAGAACGCGTTGTCTTCACCACCCCAGCCAACAAAGTTCTCATCGAAACCGCCAATGTCATCCCACAATTCGCGTGGACACGCCAGCATTTTGGACTGCACCTCCGAGAGGTGCTCAGTAGTGCGCATCTTGTCGACACCATGATCCATGAAGTTCAGGTGGCCAGTCTCCAATAGGGCGTCAGTCCCGGCATGTGTCAGCCCTAAGATCGCATCGTATGCCGCTGTGAGCGTGCCGTTTTCAGCGGCTGAGGAGACGGCTTGCATCAACTGTGGAGCCGGCACCCACACATCCGCGTCGGCGATCACCGCGACATCCCAGTCTGCCATCTCATTGGCTTGTCGCGCAGCATCATTGAGTGCGGCCGACCGGTTGAACAGCCCCTCCGGCGACTTGCCTTCGATCACACGGAAGCCGCCGTCGACTTCTAGCGGCAACCAAAAGCGTTCATATATCCACGCTCTAAGCTTGGCGCGATGGTCATCGTAACGCCACGGGATGAAGACTGGGATCATGGATTGCCCTGCAACTGTCGGGAAAGGGAGAATATTTCGTCATATCGTATGTTAAGGCGCGCTAAGGTCAGCCACATCCGGTAGTTCACGTTGTGTGATCTCTTCCGACTCGGACATTCCATTTTTGTCGATACTTGCCAACGGTGGATCACCGGCGATTCTCTGATCAATCGATATTGACTCTTCGCCTTTCACATCAGTACTGATACGAGCGATTCCCGACCTGACAGGTCCGTACATGAAGTCCGATACAGCATCGCAGGATGATTCGCAGATCAAATATTTGCTATTCAAATCATGCGAGATAAATCCACGGTCCTGCATCGATTCGAACATTTGAAGTAGCGGATCCCAATATCCTGCTTGATTTATGATGTAGACCGGCTTGGGCGTACGCCCTCGATGCATCCACGTAAGGTGCTCCATGAGTTCCTCGAGAGTGCCTGGGCCACCGGGTAGCACAATGAATCCGTCCGAGAGATAATACATGAGCATCTTTCGCTCATGATAAGAGTTCACGACGTGGAGTAAGTCCGACTCGTCAATGAACTCTTCCTCGCTGAACAATACCTGGGGAACAACTCCCGTGACATGCCCACCGCGACTCTTGAGCGAGCGAGCGACCACGCCCATCAAACCGGCCCCACCACCGCCATAAACTAGCCCAATTCCCGCCTCGGCGAGCGCGCCAGCCAGCCTAACCGCTTCTTCGATATAAATGGTGCTGATCCCTGCGCCTGAGCCGCATAGCACACAGATTCGAAACTGCATCTATTGGCCTCTATATTCTATTCATCGATGAAAGAACGCATATTCACTCTGCTGCTTAACGACGTCGTCTAGGATCAAGTTCGGGCTATCTCCTCGTAGATATTCACTCACCATCCTGAGTTTGGTATGCCAATCTTCTTCAAGCATCGGCTGACCCAAGCGCTCGATGTCAGGATGCGCAGCATGGTAGTCAACCATTGAAGACGCCATATAGACATGAGGCTTCACAACGGCTTCCGACCTCAGAAAGAGTGTGATCGCCGGTTTCGTCGACGCAACGGTCGCATCGATTTCCACATCGTGGATCACATTGCATGGCAGGTAGTAGCAGTCGCCGGCAGAGAGGCGGATCCGTTCCTCCAGCACAACGACCTGAGCTGATTCCTGGTCGGTGTGAGGCGGCCAAACTCCAGACACATGTTCTAGCATCAATCCGTCATAGCGCCCGTTCTCGATACTGACAGTGGAACCATCAGGTCCGCGTTGAGCGTAGATAGACTGATGCATCGAGCCGATAGCAACCATCGACGCAAAGTCGTAGGGATGGGAATGCGGCGGTTCTACGATAACGTTTGGCTCCGGCCGCTTCCCTGACGGAAAACCTTTGGCGAACGGGTTCGGTTGCCAAATGTGCATGTTGAGCCCCCAAACCGTCGTGGGAATGCGTCCCAGTATTTCCTGCACTCCCGGCTCTGGGCTCAGCGTTCCCGGTGTCAGACCTGGGCTCGAACAGATTAGCTTCGTTTGACCGCACCACCCATACAAGCTGTGTTTAGGTTCGAGCCGCGAGTATAGGCTCAATTCTTGTTCGTGGGATCCCTCGCGCGTGGCTGAATCCCTAATCATATCCAAGAGAGTCGCCAGCGTGTTCGCGGTACCGAGGATTCTGACCACGGTATTCATTGCAGCTATCCGCTCGTCCCCTCGAGGCAATTGCCTGATCAAGTCCAGCAACTGACGAACAGTCTGTATTGGCGTAGTTATATTCCTATCGCGATGCCAATCGTCGAGTAGGCCTTCAAGTATCCGCGCCGTTTCACGGTGAGGGGCAAGCATATTCATCTGGTCACGGACTCGAGCGACCGGCATCTGATCAACACTTGCAGCGGGGCAATCCGGCAGGTGGGGAGCGCGCAATTCTTTCCTCCACTTCGAATTGGCTGACTCTTGGTTCTGGCGTACGCAATAAAGCATCGCGACGGCGAGCTCTAGCCGAATCGAGGATCGTATCAACTTTAAACTTGCCCGACGCTGCGATCGAGGTATTTGAATGGAGTTGAGCACGCAGCCAGCGGCTCAGGGGTACTAGAAGTGTCACCGATGCTATAGATTCATCTCACCCCCAAGGGTCCTCGTTCAGTTTAACTCAGGACCGGCGCCGGCGCCGCCTCTGTAGACACTCAGACCTCGGCACTCCCCAGCGGTGCCTACGACACTGCGGTCCACCGTACTTGAGAGTCACCCGTTCGCTGCGAACCGATCCGGACCTGTAGCTGTTCAGCAGCGACGGGCTTGTCCGGTGCCAGCCGAATATACGAGCCGATCGAATGCAGCTCGGCAATATCGCGGAGCAGCCGCCATGTCGGCCAGCCGAGGATGTCGTGCCCGTAGGCGTCGAGGAACTGGTGGCGGTCTGCCTCTGGCTCTTGGAAGTGATCTGGCAGCCCGCTGATCAGGTCGAGTTCCCCTGGCCCGAGGCAACATCCGTCCCAGTCGATCAGAACGAACCCGCGGTCGGTCTTGACAGCGTTCTCGGAGTGAGCATCGGCATGAATCAGGCCATGTCCCAAGGGAAATCGGGTGGCCCGGCAGGCTGCAACCAGTACCTCGGCGCGGCTGGCGGTCCACGCGTGATCATCAACGTTGAGGGCCGGACACGGACGGGCGGTATGAGCCTGCCGGGGGTCCGCAATCGCTCCGCGCGGGGTGTGTCTGGCCGGGTTCGTGTTCTTGTCGGTGGCGCGGATTACGTTCTGCCCATGGCGAATATCCCGGTGCCGGGCCCGTTGGTGGAGTCGATGCTCTCCAGTTTCGACGTGCTGGTCACTGCCTGCTGGGCCGAAGTCGACGGCACCGCCTCGCCGGAGATCCTCGATGCCCTGCACAGTCCACAGCTGCGCCGGGCACGGGCGAAGGGCTGCATTATGTGCAGACGCTGCTCGAGGGCGACATGCTCGTTTTGAAGCTGGCCAACAGAATCCGGCAGCGCGAGGCGATGAGCCGGGCCTACCGGCGGGCGGAGGCGCTGCGTGTCGAAGCGATGACGCAGTTGCGTGCCGAGCGCGGGTGCAAGCAACATCGGGGAGGTGCTCCTGGGGAACTGGATGGCCGCCGATGGGCGCAGCGGCAGCGGGCGCTGCACGGTAGGGATCTCCTCGACAGAGAGCGAGGTCATCGCGATCTGTGAAGTGGCGTTGGCGCCCGAGTTGGGTGCGCAGTCCCTGCACATCCTGTCCGATTGCGTCGCGGCCGTCGACGCGGTGACCACCGCACTGAGCGACGGATCGGTGGGATCCTTTCCGGTCTCGGAACCGGCTCGGGACCGATTGCGCGCTGCCATGCAACGCCCCACACCCTTCACAGTGCGATGGGTTGCCAGCGGTACCGGAAACTCGCTCCATGATCGCGCCCACCGTCTCGCACGCGCACGTCGCTTCCGCTGATCGTCGCCGCCCACCCCGCGGCCTGCTGAGCGATACCACCTGATGGAGGAATTTCGCCTTCACGGGGGCCGGGATCGGCGCTGTGCGGACTCACGCCGCGGGCCCGGTGTGGCGGGGTGAGCACACGACCAGCCAGAGTGTCGCGTTGTGACCCCAGCCCGGGACCGACTGCTCATCTGCCTACCGGAAGCGATGCCGTGCTACCGGCGTGGTGATCTCGTCGAAGCTGGAACACGCTCCCGCACGCCAGGACTCGAGCGACTCTGCAAGTACGCGGCGATTACGCTGGCGCTCACGGCGATTCGCGCGTCGCGCCGCAACGCCGGCGTGGCACAGCAAGCACGGGCACATGTTGGTGCCCGTGTAATGCAGACCCCAATGGCAGCAGGTGCGGTACCACTCGGCACGAGTGAGCGGAGGGCGTGGCGGCAAATCGCACACGTCATGGTCAGACGCGTGATCGCTACGTGCGGCGAGTTCACCACGGTGGAGCCGGACGCGAAACGGCGTATGGGCGTCGGTACGAGACAAAGCGGAGCCTCCGAGGGATCAAAGCCCCTGCCCGCTACCCCCGTTACCTTCTTCGTGACCCTGCTACGGGGTCACGGTCGCCAGTCCCGGTATGACTTCTTGCCCCTGTCGTGTGCATGATCCGGGGGGTGGTGTCGCCGGGCGCTGGTGGCGTCGATGGACCGCTGATGGGGACAGGGCCGAGGACAGGTCTCTTCGTAACGTGGGTGACGGACGTCGACGCCGGATCGGCGGCCGTCCGGGCTCGACGCGATGAAGGGACACCTCAGGGTGACACAGGCGTATGCCGTGTTCTGCGGCGTTGATGTGGGTAAGGGCGAGCATCACGCGGTCGGGCTGGACTCGACCGGAAAACGGTTGCACGACAAGGCATTACCCAACGACGAAGCCCGCCTGCGGGCGGTGTTCGAGAAGCTGGCCGCACACGGGCCGCTGCTGATCGTCGTCGATCAGCCCAACACGATCGGCGCGCTGCCGGTCACCGTGGCCCGCGCCTCCGGCCACGACGTGGCCTATCTGCCCGGACTGTCGATGCGCCGCATCGCCGATTTGTATCCCGGACAGGCGAAAACCGACGCCCGCGACGCGTTCATCATCGCCGACACCGCCCGAACCATGCCGCACACGCTGCGTCGCGTCGACGTCGGCGACGAAGCACTCACCGAACTCGGGGTGCTGGTCGGCTACGACGACGACCTGGCCGGGGAGGCTACCCGCACCAGCAACCGCATTCGCGGCCTGCTCACCAGCATCCACCCCGCCCTCGAACGCTTCCTCGGCCCCCGCATCGCCCATCCAGCGGTGCTGGAAATCCTGTCCCGCTGCGGCGGCCCCGAAGGCATCCGAGCGGTCGGGAAACGCAAGCTCACCACCCTCGCCGTCAAACACGCACCCCGCATGGGCGCGCGCCTGGCCGAGGAAATCTTTGCCGCACTGCCCGCGCAGACGGTCACCGTCCCCGGCAGCAAGGCCGCCGAGGTCGTGCTCCCAAAATTGGCCGACTCGTTGAAATCGGTTCTGCTGCAACGGCAAAGCATTGCCACCGATATCGAGAGGATGCTCGATGCGCACCCTCTTGCCAAGGTCCTGACCTCGATGCCCGGCGTCGGGGTCAGGACCGGAGCCCGCATCCTGCTCGAAGTCGGCGACGGCAGTGCCTTCGCCACCGCCGGGCACCTGGCCGCCTATGCCGGCATCGCCCCGGTCACCCACCGTTCCGGCAGCTCCATCCGCGGCGAGCACCCCGCCCGATCCGGCAACCACAAACTCAAACGGGCGCTGTTCCTGTCCGCGTTCGCGGCCCTGCACGACCCGGCCAGTCGGGTCTACTACGACCGCAAGCGCACCGAGGGAAAGAAACACAACGCTGCCCTCATCTGCCTGGCCAGACGCCGCTGCGACGTCCTCTACGCCATGCTGAAAACCAAACAGCCCTACCGGACTTCGGGACCTGCCACCGCCTGAGAATCGACGCGGACCAGGTCATACACATACGACCGGTCCCCCTTGCGGCTCACCCACACCCCCTCGGGAGGAAGGTCACCGTTTCCCGGGTCGTCGAACGGGCGGCTGGACACCTCACCAGACTTCGTACACACCACCCACCCGAAGTCCGGCAGTCGCTGACACCAAATATCCAGGTCGACACGCTTATACGACGGAAACCCATGGGCATCCCCCTCACGGGCGAACTCATAGGTCAACCCGTCCACCTGGCGCACGAACTTCACTCCCGACATCCCGCCCATCCTCGACGCCAGAACTCATCCCCTCAACCGGATTAGCCGCCGAACTTGACGAAAACCATAGGGACACCCCCCGGATGAGGACGAAGGAACAGGGGCCGCGGCGTCTCAACCGCATCCCTCGGTCGACGTCCCCTCGAAATCACGTCAACGACCGTAACATCTGCTTACGAATCGACCCCATCGATTCCGCACACACCCGCATCATCTCGACATCCGAGGGTACCGGCCACACCCCCGATCCCGACCACCCCCTGCCGAAAGGAGTTGTGGGACCGCAGCTACTTCCGGCACGTCGCCGAGTGCTACACCGGGTCGTCGTCGACCGCGGTGTCGATCGCGTACAGCCGCTGCGCGGCGTAGTCCGCGTACTCGCGGTGGCGGCGTTGCGCCAGGCTCCCTGAGTCACCGCGAACCCAAGCACTGCTCTCGTCCTGAAGCCCTTCCACCCCTTGAGTTCCCAGCGAAATTCCTTCACTTCCACTGAACTCCGGGCTTTCTGACGGTGCCGTAAGTGTTGCCTTTGCGGATCGCGAAGTCGTCGATACCGACGGCGGGCAACGCGCCTGCTGCCGGTAGTGGCAGGGCCCGGATCAGCCGCAACAGCGTCGATCGTGGCACCTCGGTGGCGAGATGACCGGTCATGCGCTGCCCGGCCCGGCCACCCAGCGCGAGTGCCACCTTGGTCAGCAGCCCGGTCAGCATGCTGCTGCGACGCTGATACCGTCCGGCCAAGCTGGCGATCTGCTCGGCGAAAATCTTGCGTTGGCAATCCGATGTCAGGCATCGAAACCGTCTGGCGTGCAACCGGATACACACGGCACGCCCACCGATGCTCAGATCGGTCAGCTGCCGCATGTAACGGCTGTGAACTCGTTCCGACACGGTGCCACAGTCCGGACAGGCAGCCGATTCGGCCTCACCATGCGCGTCCAGCCGGATCGTCCGGCCGCTCGCATCGACTCCGTCGACGCGCACACCCGACAGATGCGGCAACAACAACCCGAACAGCGACTCCAGCGCACTACCCACGACCACAAGCAGGGTCTATAGCCAGAGATGCTGCGCCCCAACGGGATCGACACGCCCAAGATCATCGAAAGTGGGCCAGAACTAGTATTCACGTGCTGCCGACATTCCGGACCGCGCAGTTGCTAAAAGCTGGTCAGAGGCAAGGATTTGAGAAACCTTCGACAGCACATCACCCGCGCCGTAGTTTGATGACAAGACCGGTGCAATGGGAGGAACCGCGATGCGCGTCGATGTCGAATTCACCAGTGGCGCAGTGACCTTGCGGGGTTGGCTGGACCGGCCCGAGCAGGCGACGGGGCAGGTCCCGCTGGTGGTGATGACCCACGGGTTCGCCGGCGTCAAGGAATGGGTTGCGCCGTTCGCCGAAGTGTTCAGCAAGGCCAGCTTAGCTTGTCTTGTCTACGACCACCCGGGATTCGGGACCTCCGATGGTGAACCACGTTTCGAGGTCGACCCTTTCGCCCAGATCGAGGACTATCGCGATGCGATCACCTTCGCCCAGACCCTCGACGGTATCGACCCCGAACGCATCGGCATCTGGGGAACCAGCTTCGCGGGCGGCCACGTCCTGGTCGTCGCGGCGACCGATCGACGGGTGCGTGCGGTCGTATCGCAGGTGCCACTGACCAACGGGTGGGCCAACTTCCGCAGCTTGGTGCCGTCGATCATGTTGCCGACCGTGCATGCGGCCATCGCCGCCGACCGCCAGGCCCGCGCCTCCGGTAAACCGCACCAGACGATCAAGGCGGCCTCCGATGATCCGACCGAACTCGTCGCCATGCCCGGTATCGAGGTCTACAACTGGTTGATGGCCAACGGGCCGCAAGTCCCGACCTGGCGCAACGAGGTCACCCTCTCCAGCATCGATAAATTCCAGTCCTACGCCCCGGAAGCGTTCCTACGCCGCGTATCTCCGACACCGTTGCTGATGGTGATCGCCGATCAGGACACCCTGACACCCGCCGATATCGCGCTACAGAGCTACGCCGAGGCACTGGAACCCAAACAACTGGCCCTGATCCCTGGCCCGCACTTCGCTGTGTACGAGGAGCAGTTTGAACGAGCCTCCGGTGTCGCTCGCGACTTTCTGCTCGCCAACCTGAGCGGATAATGCCTGGATCTGGTTCGGAATTTGCTCGCGATCTCGATCAGGCGTAAGCAGGGTTAGCTGACCGGCGAGACTGCGGCGACCAGATCACAAGTGCTGGAACACTTGTCGCCAGCTTGGGCGAGGCGCAGGTGTCGAATTCGGCAGGTCATCGTTCAAATGCGACCGAGACTTGCCGCGCGAGTGCGGGAGTATGATCGATCGCGGGAGAATCAGCAGGCAGACCCGACTAGGAGGTCGGTCATGTCGTCGCGTCGTCCGCCGCGGTCATCGCGGACAGTTCGATCCCCGGAAGCCCTTGAGCGACTGGAACGTTCGCGTGCGCGTATTCGTGAACGCCGAGAACAGGCACGTCAGCGGGAGCGAGCGATCACCGAAGCGGTGAAGCGGTACCTCAACGATTGGCAGGCGATCACGACGTGTGAAGCCAAGCGTGACCAAGAAATCGAGGCGCTGCGCCAGCAGATCAGCGCAGTCGAATCACGAGCCACTGAGGAGATCGCCCGCCACCGCGCCGACCAAGCTGTTGCCGCCGCAGTGATCCGTGACCAAGATCAAACCGACGAAGATGTCGCTGATCTGCTCGAAATCAGCGTCAAACAAGCCCGGCAACTGATCACCGCCGCACGCGCAACGGGCGGCACAATGTCGGCGAGCCCATCACCGAAGCCGACCGCCACACCAACCACCTCTCCCGACTTGATGTTGGATTCAGGCGCTGGCGTAACCACCGGCGTTCCACACGAACCACCGGAAGTGCTGCGGCGCGAAGGCTTGCCGTGAAGGAATGCCCGGCGCTGGAGAGAAAGGCCAGAACGCGACACCGCACCGATGGCAGTAGAAACCGGCCTGCCATACAGCGTGAGCGCGCCGACGTCCTCGTACGACTCTCCCGTTGCGGCGAATACGACGTACAGCAACGCTGAGCAGGAGGCCGCCAGGCGTGGTCAGGACCACGAAGAAGATCACGGTGGAAAGAGCCGCGACCCACGGTGATACGCCGGGATACGGATCGGCGATTGAGATGATTGCCGGAACGATCCAGCACATCGCTGGCAACAGCAGCACAAGCGCCAAGAAGGTCAGGCGGCCGGCTGGAGTACGTGCGGGCTCGCGGGCCAGACTCCGTGCAAGTGATGTGGTGTGAGTGCGCTCAACCGTGGCAGTACCGAACACCGGGACCAGGCCAGTTGAAGCCACACCAACGCCGGAATAGACGTTCGTTCCGGAACTGGTCGACACACCATCGGCATTCAACGCGGGCACACTCTGAACCGAGTCGAGCTGGCGGCAGTGTGGACACGTGAGGTCGATGTCCATGCGGGGGACCCCCTCCCGAGCCGTTGCGCTGTAGCGGCGCGTTTGTGGTGCTGGTACCTGCAACAAAAGCTCTGTGAGGTATCCAACACCTTCAGCGACCCGCTGTCGAGAGGTATTGGCATGCTGATGCATTGAGGAGTCCCTTCCTTGTGGTCGGCGGTTGAGGCAGATTCGTCCGATCCAGCAGCACATGGCCCCTGACCGACAAAGGGCCGATCACCGCCTCCTCCCTCTATGAGAAGGCGTGGCAACCCGCTCGGCGGCGTCTGCACGGGCTTGCCTGTGTGCTGCCCCTGCCTCGAGCGCGGCGACGATATCGGTGCGCGTGGACATCTGAGTCCTTTCACCCGCCGTGCCGGGGCGCGGACCCCGAGGAGTCGATCGCCCGTTACGGCACGGCGGTGAAGTCGCTACAGATCAAGCATCTGACGCCGTACACGCTCCGCCACACCGGTATTTCGTGGAAGTCGCAGGACGGCTTGCCGATGTTCCTGGTGTCCCGCGACATCGGGCACGGATTGGTCACCTTCACCGATCGCGTCTACGGCCACAACGGCCACCGCGCCAGCGAATCCGCCCAGGTCATCCCCACCGGCTCCCCTGGGTGCGTGCGAACATGCACGCCGTATCCGTCTGACCGCAAACACCTCTACGCATCCGCAGATCGAAATTCATTCCATTTCCCACGAAACGGAATGAATTGGAATGCAATTCAATGGATTGGAAGGGAATCTGCGATCCTGACGGCGGTCACCACTCACGCCGCGGGCGAGCTGCGGTCAGTAGCCTTTCTGGATCTCGTTCGTCGCGGCCCGGCCGTCGGGCCTGCGGGCGACGTCAGCAGCCGATGCGGGAGCACGGCTCCAAAGGAATTTTATCGGCATCAGCCTGATCCGCGCGGGCGTGTCGGGATGTGGCGAGGATGTCGATTGTCGCGGCGTCGCTGAGTATTCGACTGATGGTCGAGCGGCTTTTGTTCAATTCCCGTGCGATTCGGGTCGGTGTCCACCCATCGAGGTGGTGGTGAGTCAGTGCTCGGGCGACTGTGTCGGGATCGCGGCGGCGGCCGGGGTCTCGTGCGCACAGCAGCGCCGCGACTTCCCTGAACTCTGCGTCGGTGCGGTCGGCTAACGGCCGTGGCGCGCGCACTTGATCGCTGTCGATCATCACCTCGGGTTCAGTTGCTGCCGGTGTGGCCGATGGTGTGCACGTGTTCTGCGGTGCGCACTGATCAGTGGTGGCCGAAGCGCTGTCACTGTGGGTGGTGGAGTGGGCGAGCGCGAGCAGCGCGACCGTCGCCTGGGCCATCGAGCCCTCGATGATCATGGGCCACAACCATGCCTCCCCGTGCGGGACACCGGCGGTGATCGCGAGTGACCGTAGTGCGGTGAACGACAACCAGAATGCGCCGGTCGCGATGAGAGCGGTCATCGCGGTGGCGATCAGATGGGTGCTGCGGGCGCCTGCGTGCGCACGCGCGAGTACCGAAACCCCGTGCACGGCCGCCAGCAAAGCAAGGGGTGGGATGATCGCGACCGCAGCGGCGACGGCGGGGAGTGCGGTGTCGTGCAGGACGGCTTGGGTGGCGTTGCCGGTGATGCTGACCGTGGCTGCCGCGGTGAGCACTGTCCAGAAGAAGCCGTGCGCACGCGGCTTCGGTGTGGTCGTCTCGGGCTGGGTTGTGCGCGCGACGACGGCTGTGGGTGAGGTGAGAGCGATCTCGGTCATGACAGTCCTTTATCGCGATGCGATCAGCGTGCGGACGGCGTATGCGTGCCCGGCTGGTGTCCGGGGACGAGCGGATGCGGTTCGGCGGTGAGTATCGACAGCGCAGCGGCGACTTCTTGGAGATGGGATTTGACGTAGGTGGCAGTCGTGCCGGGGGCTTTTCCTCGGTGTCCGGCGTATTCGCGGGCGACGGCGTAGCTGAAGGTGCGTTCGACCCAGGTGAGGGTGGTGTGACGTAGCCAGTGCATGCTGATGCCTTGGGCCGCGACCCAAGGCAGGGCCTCGCCGACTCGCCTCCAGATGTAGTCGAAACGCCGTGCGGTGATGGGTTTTCCGTTGCGGTAGCGCAGCAATTGCCCCGACTGCGGGCTATTGCGTTGGGCGGCGTGGTCGAGCAGGTGTCGCATCAAGGTCGGCGACACCGGTTGCCACCGGTCGGTGCCGTCCTTCTCCCGCAGATACACCAGGCATTGGTCGGGGTCGAGGTCGTGCGGGCGCAGCGCGAGCGCACCTCCTCGGCGGCAGGCGGTTTCGACGTGCAGACGCAGGATCAGGGCGTCGAGTTCGGGGTCGTCACCGGTGGTAGCTGCGGTCTGGCACATCTCGGCCAACTGGCCCGAGGGGATCGCGTAGCGCTGCGACGGGCGTCGCACGGGCATGGTGAGTTGGCGGGCGGGGTTGTCACACGGGCGGATCCAGCCGTTGTCCTCGCCGTAGCGGTAGACACAGCGCACCGCGCTGATGAAATGCCGCACCGCGCAGGCGCCGCCGCGGGAGGCGCGGTTGGTGTGGGCGGTGGCTTGGATAGCGCGCGCCTTCTCCTCGAGGTCGGTCTTCGTCGGCTCGTCGAGGCGGTGATCGCTCCACGCTGCGAGAAGGTGCTCGAAGTGGGTGTTGTACGTGCGCAGCGTGCCCTCCGACAACCGCGCCCTCACCTTCGGGATGACCTCGCCGAAGGTCGGCACCGCCGCACCAGTGGTGACGAGATCGGCGGGAGAGATACCCATCTGGGTCAGCAGCACTCGCGCGGCGGCAATGGTCTCGGCGTTCGCCGCAGGCTGCGTCAGTGTCGTCATCGCCGCACCGCCTCGAGGACGCGCAGGCTCGCCGCACACAACTCGTCGAGCGCGACGGGCGGATGGATCAGCAACTGGTTGCGGGTGCGGTGCCCGATCAGCAGGGCACGCTCGCCGATGAACAGGCTCACCCGGCGCTGCAGCCGATACGGGATACGGAAGAATCCGCCCGCGGTGACAAGGACCGGCCCATCCGCGGCTGGTCGGGCCAGCAGCACACCCGCATCCAGGCAGCTCAACTCCAGGCGAGTTCCCGGCCGCCAGTCCAGGACGGCGTAGGCGTGCTTGTCGATGACGCGTCCGGCTTCCCCGACGGTGCACACCCCGTAGACGACCTCACTGTTGGCGACACGCGTCGAGGTCGTGGACACGGGGCCGTGGATGAGTTCCTGCAGCGGCGACTGGGGCGGAATGACAGGTGTGATCACCGTCGATCACCCCCGCCAGCAAACATTTCCGAGGGTGCCGAGGAGCCGATTTCCGGCAGGTGTGCCGCATATCGGCGCAGGTCAGAGCATGGAATCACTGGTCAACCTCCGTGTGTGCGAGTGCACTCGCACACACGGCACCGATATCCAACAAAAATGTTGCAGATCCGTGCGCGAGAGGGGATTCGCGCAACTGATTCGCGACTTCCATGCCGGTTCCAGGTGTTCGAGTGGCCCGATCTGTGACCGTCGGTCCTGGTATCGCGATGGGTAGGGTGTCTAGCCGGCGCACCCCGAATCGTCATCGACTGTCTCAGCTATCGTTTCGGTCGCGGACGTAGTGTGCGAGGGTGAGCGGCTGTTGTCCGGCGGTGATGACCGAAACCGCTTGGGCCATTTCATCGGCCGTGGCGCGGGGCGGGGCACGGTGTTGTGGTGGGCCACGGAGCAGCCTGACAGTTCGGGTAGTCTGGAACGCGGGAGAATCAGCAGACGGGTGGTCAGGAGCCTGACGTGCCCCCTCGTCCGCGACGTCGCTTGCGCGCGTCATGTGGGTGATTTGTCCTCGTCTGTCCGCTAGTGCGAGTCGCGGGTGCGGTGGCCATCGTCTCGGATTGCGGGCGTCGCCAGTTCCTAAGGTCCAGCGGCGACCAGATGATCTCCTGTGCCTCGCCAACCTCACCAGCGTCATCTTCAGCGGATTGCGCTGTGAGAGACCGGGTTCGGACTCGGGCCTCCACGGTGTCAGAGCTGTCACGATCAGCGGGGCGGCGAATTGCGGTAACTGGGACACATTCGGTGGACGGGTTCGGCGTCGAGCAGTGATTCGCAACATAGCCAGACAGTTCACTGGTGATCGTTTAGTACTGGTCGTCGCCGGTCCGGAAACCGGCACAACTGTGGTGGGTTCGCCCACTGTGCCGAAAGATGTACTACGAGTCTTGCGACGCAGTTCTGAGCATCCCGAGTGCACAACAATCTTGTGTCCCACAGTGTGTTTGCAGCGTGGGGGTGCAGATCGTGTGCGCTGACCACAGCAACCGGCGCGTTAACGATGGCAGTGTTGGGCCTGGCATCATCAGAGTTGTTTGCCCCGAACACCCGCCGGAGTTGAATGCCAGCGCGGCCGGGGTGCTGCTCGAGTTGCTGCTGCGACATGCCCGTGAACACCGCGTTGAGAGGGACGACGATGCCGACCGAGTCCAACGAGTGGGCCGTACTCGACGAGTTGCTCGGTCTGGTCCCCGAGGCCGTCGAAAGCAGCGCTGATCAACGCTTCGCGTTCTACGGGCGCTGCTCGACCGAGGACAATCAAGACCCGCAGACCTCTTACCGTTGGCAGCGGGGCAACGCGGAGAAGTTCGTTGGCGAGGGGTCCATCGTGGCGGACTATTTCGATATCGGGCAGTCGCGGTCGGTGCCCTGGCACCGTCGCGGGGAAGCTGCGCGTCTGCTGGCTGATCTGAAGAATCCCGCCCGGGGGTGGTCGGCCATCGTCGTGGGTGAGGGAACACGATGCTGGTTCGGCAACCAGTTCAGTTTGGTCGCGCCGCGGGTCCAAGCCCACGGGGTGCAGGTGTGGGTGCCCGAGCTCGGGGGACGCTTCGACTCACGCAACGTCACGCACTCGATGATGATGAGCATGCTCGGCGGGCTCAGCGAGTCCGAACGCCAACACGTGCAGCAGCGCACCCGCGCCAGCATGGACGCTCAAGTCCTCAACGAAGGCCGACACCAAGGCGGACGCGCGCCCTATGGGTACATGGTGATCGACGGTCCGCCGCATCCCAACCCCAATCGGGCCTGCGATGGGCTCAAACTGCGGATCCTGTCGATCGACGCAGCCACCGCGCCGGTGGTGGCGCGTATCTTCCGTGACTACCTCGCCGGTTGCGGTGACAAAGCCATCGCCATCGCGCTCAACCGAGAAGGTGTCCCCTGCCCGTCGGCGCATCGGCCCGAGCAGAACCGGCACCGTTCCCAAGACGGCTGGCAAGCGGGCACGGTTGCCGCGATCCTGCAGAACCCCCGCTACACCGGCTACGCGGTATTCGGCCGGTGGACCAAACACGAAGAACTTCTCGATCCCGACGACGCCGCCGCCGGCAACATCACCCGGTTCCGGCGATCACCCACCCATCGCGTCGTCCGCTCGAAACGCCCCGCTCACCCGGGCATCGTCTCGGTCGAAACCTTCACCCAAGCACAATTACTGAGGCGCCAGCGTGCGGGCACCAGCAACCGATCACGCGGAAAGCTCGAACGCAACAGAGGGGCCAGCAGTCTGCGTCCGTACCTGCTGAGCGGACTCGTCCGCTGCGATGGGTGTGGCCGAAAGATGCAGGCGGAGTTGGTCCGCGACGCCGTCTATTACAGATGCCGCGCCAAATCCATCGCCCCCGGTAGCCCTCTGCTCCACGACCACCCCCGGACAGTGAACCTGCGCGAAGACGTTGTCGTCGGCCCGATAGACGCTTGGATCGCGAGTCTGTTCGATCGAAACCACCGCGAGAACACCATCGCCGCCCTCATTGCCACCCAGCACACCGACGACACCGACACTCATCGTCGAACACTGCGGCAGCGCGTCACCGACGCCGAAGCCAGACTCACCCGCCATCTCGCCGCGATCGAAGCAGGCGTTGACCCGCAAGCCCTCGTCACAGCCATGAACACCGCACAAGCCGACAAAGCAGCAGCTCGAGCCGAGCTGCAGAATCTCCCCAAAATAGACCGGCTCACCGAAACCGAGATCAGGAAACTGATCGAATCTCTCGGCGACATCCGCGCTGTCCTCGCCGCCGGGAATCCCTCCGACAAGATCCAGCTGTATGCAGCGCTCGACCTCCAGGTGCGCTACCAACACCAACAACAACTCGCAATCGTTGGTGTGACCCCCTGTGGGGTTAGCACTGGTGTCCGGAGGGGGACTTGAACCCCCACGCCCGATAAAGGGCACTAGCACCTCAAGCTAGCGCGTCTGCCATTCCGCCACCCGGACCGGTGTGCTCAGCAAGGTTATCGGATGTGGCCGCGTTGACCAAATCGCGGGTTTAGCTGGGGATTCTCGGTGTGTGTGCGCTTTGCCCGAGCTGTCGGCGAGTACCTACTATTCGAGCCAGTACTTACCAACATCTCTGCAGAACGGGTTGCGATGGGCGGCGAACCGCATCCAGCTCCGATACCAACACCTTGTGCAGGTCGAGCGGCGGCGGGAATTCGACAGTCACTTTCGCGGGCAAGGGAATATGGCCGGGAGATCGCTGATATTCGGCCCCCTGGCTGCGCCGGTGAAATCGGGAAAACCTTCAACCGCAGGCTCCGATTCAAGCGCCAGCCGCCGGGCAATTCGGTCGCCACGCGCGGGCCAACTGCCAGGACGGTCCGACGGTGCTGGCGATGAACGCGGATCCCCGGGCGTTCATTTCCGCCTCGGGAAACCTTTGCTCGCACGCCAGTCGCTCGCACTGTTGATGGATGCGATGGCAGGATCGGAAACTTCATGGATACGGCTTTTCGATCGCGGCTGATCGCGACAGACTCCCATTGGTCTGACCACACAGCGTCCGTGATTGCGATCAGCGTGAATCGACCCCGAACCCGCGCACGATTGCGCACCTCGCGCGAGCGGCGGGTGTCGCGCCAGGCGGCTGTGGCGCCGTGCGGGCGGTGTCAGGTGGTAGGAAAGGGGACGTGTCTGCAACTGGCGAAGTATCCGATCCGAACACCACATCTCGTGCCGTGTCCGAGGTGGTCGAATTGGTCAGTACGCTGATCCGGTTCGACACCTCCAACACCGGGGATCTGGCCACCACCAAGGGCGAACGCGAATGTGCGCAGTGGGTGGCCGATCAGCTGAATCAGGCGGGGTACACGACCGAGTACGTGGAGTCGGGCGCCCCTGGGCGCGGGAATGTGTTCGCGCGGCTGAAGGGTGCCGATTCGAGCCGCGGCGCATTGCTGATCCACGGGCATCTGGATGTGGTGCCCGCCGAGGCCGCGGATTGGAGTGTGCATCCGTTCTCCGGGGCGGTGCGCGACGGCTATGTGTGGGGCCGTGGCGCGATAGACATGAAGGATATGGTCGGCATGATGCTGGCCGTCGCGCGCCAGTTCAAGATCGAGGGGACGGTGCCCCCGCGCGATATCGTCTTCGCCTTCCTCGCCGATGAGGAGAACGGCGGCAAATGGGGTTCGCACTGGCTGGTGGAGAATCGGCCCGACCTGTTCGAGGGGATCACCGAGGCGGTGGGTGAGGTCGGCGGCTTCTCGCTGACCGTGCCGCGCCCGGACGGCACCGACCGCCGGTTGTATCTGGTGGAGACGGCCGAGAAGGGGCTCGGCTGGATGCGGTTGCGCGCCAAGGCCCGTGCTGGTCACGGCTCGTTCCTGCACGAGGACAATGCCGTCACGATTCTGGCGGCGGCCGTGGCGCGACTGGGCAAACACACCTTCCCCCTGGTGCTTTCGGATTCGGTCGCCGAATTCCTGGCCGCGGTCGCCGAGGAGACCGGCCTGGAGTTCGATCCGTCGAGTCCGGATATCGAAGGTCAGCTCGCGAAGTTGGGCACGATCTCCCGCATCATCGGCGCGACCCTGCGCGATACTGCGAATCCGACCATGCTGCAGGCGGGTTACAAGGCTAATGTGATCCCGCAGACCGCCGAGGCGGTCGTCGACTGTCGCGTGGTGCCGGGGCGGCAGGCCGCGTTCGAGCGTGAGGTGGACGAGCTGATCGGCCCGGATGTCGAGCGCGAGTGGATCACCAAACTCGATTCCTACGAAACGACATTCGACGGACATCTCGTCGACGCGATGAACGACGCCGTTCTCGCACACGACCCGCAGGGCCGCACGGTGCCCTATATGCTCTCCGGCGGTACCGATGCAAAGGCCTTCGCCCGCATGGGTATTCGCTGCTTCGGTTTCGCACCGCTGCAGCTGCCACCGGAATTGGACTTCACGGCACTGTTCCACGGTGTCGACGAGCGGGTTCCGGTACAGGCGCTCGAATTCGGCACCCGGGTGCTAGAACACTTCCTGTTGAACAGCTGACGATCGAAAGGACCCACCGTGCCTGATTACTCCTACAACCCCTACGACGCGCTCCCGCAGGTGCCCGGCTTCACGCTGACGTCCGAGGATGTCGCCGATGGCCAGACATTCGACAACGATCAGGTCAGCGGGGCGTTCGGCGCTGGCGGCAAGGATATCTCGCCGCAGCTGTCCTGGTCCGGGTTCCCTACGGAGACAAAGGGTTTCGCAGTCACCGTTTACGATCCGGACGCGCCGACCGCATCCGGCTTCTGGCACTGGGCGGTGGCGAATATCCCGGCGAGCACCACTTCGCTGCCGCGCGGTGCGGGCAGCGAGGGCGGGTCATTGCCCACCGGTGCGGTCACACTGCGCAATGATGGCGGGTTCCCCGGATACGTCGGGGCGGCACCGCCTGCCGGACACGGGTACCACCGTTACTTCATCGTGGTGCACGCCCTCGACGTGGACAAGCTCGAGATCGACGAGAACGCCACTCCCGCCTTCCTCGGTTTCAACCTCTTCTCCCACACCGTGGGCCGCGCGACCATCGTCGCCAAGTACGAGGTCGCCTGAGAAACGGACCAGCCTGCTGGCGGCCCGCCCATGCGCGGTCACCAGCGCACGAAAACTACTGTGGCCCTGAACGTTTGCCCAGGGCCACAGTAGTGTCGGTTGGACTCAGGAGACATTCACGACAGATTCCGGCAACGGCGTGGTATACAGCGCGGCGATCTCGTGGGCATACTTCGCCGCGATCGGGCTGCGCTTGAGCTTCATAGTCGGGGTCAGCTCGTCGCCGCCGGGCTCCCACGGCTGGCCGACCACGGTGAACCGCTTGATCTGCTCGACGCGCGCCAGCTTGCGGTTGGCTGCGGCGCACGCGGCCAGCACCTCGTCGAGGATCTCCTTGCGGGTGGCCAGTGCGGATAGATCGTCTGCGGGCGCATCGATTTCCTTGGCCCGGATGGCGGCGGTGTCCGGATCGAGCACGATCAGCGCGGCGATGAACGGTTTGGCCTCACCTATCGCCACCACCTGCCCGACCAGCGAGGAGGCCGCCTTGACCGCATTCTCGATATTGGTCGGGGAGATGTTCTTACCCGACTCGTTGATGATCAGTTCCTTCTTGCGGTCCACGATGCGCACATAGCCGTCGGCATCGATGGTGGCGACGTCACCGGTGGCCAGCCAGCCGTCGGCATCGAGCGCCTCCTTGGTCTTGTCGGGCTGTTTGCGGTAGCCGTGGGTGACGATCGCGCCGCGTACCAGCAGTTCGCCGTCCTCACCGAGCCGTAGCTCGAGGCCGTCGATGGCCCGGCCGACCGAACCTGGTCGCGGTTTGGCCAGTTCGGTGTAGGTGGCCACACCCGTGGTCTCCGACATGCCCCATACCTCGGAGACGGTCAACCCGAGTCCGAGGAAATATTCGAGGGTTTCGGCCGGGATCGCGGCGGCGCCGGAGGACGCGACCACGAGGTTGTCCAGTCCGAGCGTGGCCCGCAGCTTCGACAGCACCAGCGCATCGGCGAGCTTATGCTGGGCGGCGAGTAGCGGGCTGCGGCCCTTACCCGCCAGATCGGCGCGGGCGGCCGCGACGCCGGTATTGATGGCCCAGTTGGCCAGCGCCTTCTTCACTGGGCTGGCTTCGGTGGCAAGCTTGCCGTCGATACCGGCCTTGATCTTCTGCCACACCCGGGGCACACCGAAGAAGATGGTGGGACGCGCGTCGGGCAGTGCGGCGGCGATCTCGCGCGGATCCGGCACACAGGTGATCAGGATGCCCGTGAGCAGGCTGATGGCGTGTCCGGAAATGCGGTCGGCGACGTGCGCGGCCGGCAGGTAGGAGATGGCGCGGTCGTCGAAGCCGACCCGCAGCGGACCGTTGACCAGCGCGATGATCTGGGCCAGCACATTGCGGTGGGTGATCTCCACACCCTTGGACGGGCCGGTGGTGCCCGAGGTGTAGATCAGCGTGGCGAGATCGTCGGGGGTGACCGCCTGCCAGGCGGCGTCGAAATCGAAGTCGGCGGCCGGATTCGCCTCGAGATCGGCCAGGCTGACCGTATCGGCGGCCGGACCGTCGACCACCACGATGTGCTCGAGCTCGATGCGCGCACCCTTGATCACGTCGAGGAAGGCGCGCTCGGTGATCACCACCTTGTTCTCCGCATTGGTGAACAGATTCGTGATCTGCTCGGGGGAGCTGGTGTTGTAGATCGAGAAGGGAGTGGCGCCCAGATGCAGTGCGGCCGTATCGATCAGATTGAATTCGGGCCGGTTGGTGAGCATGATGCCGACGGTGTCGCCGTGGCCGATGCCGAGTCCGGCGAGTCCGGCCGCGAGCGCGCGCACCCGTTCGCCGTATTCGCGCCAGCTGATCTCCGTGGTGCCGCCGACCGTCCGCAACGCAACCTGATCCGGCCGTAACTTCACGGTCTCCTGGAATGCCGCCGGCACCGTGTACACCGTCTTGCCGGACTCGTGCGCGAAACCGATTTCTGTTGTCGTCATCTTCCCGTTTCCCGATATCTCTGGCGTGCACCGTGCCCGGCGCGACCGTGTGTTCCACACGGTTCCAGCCCCGCTGCTGTTGATAAATTGCAGGGGACGTTATCTCATCATTTCAGGCTGCGGGATAGCACCATGTGGCGCGGCTCACTCATGTTAGCCAGCTCGGGGTAATCGCGTCCGTTACTTGGACGCGGGGAGTGCGCGGCGACGGCGGGCCTGACCGCGCGTCGTCCAGAACCGCTAGATGCGGCTTGGGCGTTCGAGTACCGGCTGTATGTCCGGCGCCCATGGCACGTCGCTGACCGGAATCATGTGCCCACGACGTCGACGCTTCGCATCCAGATATGCTGCGGCCCGCGCACTGAGCACCGGGGTCAGCAATGGTTCCATAATCACCGCCAGACCGGCGGCACTCAGTTCGGCAACCTTGTCCGGATTGTTGGTGAGTAGACGAACTCGGGTCAGTCCGAGATCCTGCAGGCTTTTCGCCGCGTGCACGTAGCTACGACTGTCCACGGGGAATCCGAGCCGCTCGTAGCTGGCGAAAGTGTCCGCGCCCGATCGCTGACTCTCCCGGTAGCCCCGCGCCTTGGCGATCAGCCCGAGACCGCGGCCTTCTTGCTCCAGATAGACCAGGACACCGCTGCCCTCAGCCCAGATCAGGTCCAGGGACTTGTCGAGTTCCGGCCCGCAATCGCAATCGTCCGAGCCGAGCCCCTCGCCGTACAGACACCGCGAATGCACCCGGACCAGACACCCATCGTCGACTTTGCCGAAGACGAGCACATGCCCGCACTCGGCACCGCCGGCCACTTCCATCACACGAACCTGCAACTCCTGCCCTTTGCGGGTGAGCCGATGGGCGGTCTCACCGAGCGTCGGCACAGCTGTGGTCAATGCTCCTCCGAAGACAATGGGACAGTTGGGTTTGCGGCCGTTTGCGGCACGCGAAGACCCGCTGCCACGCAACGACGCAAACTGTAACTCGATCACCCGATTTCGGCGCTCTGAAGTTGCGAGCCACGCCATCGCGTTATGTTACGCGCTGGTCGGCTCTTCGCCGGCGAGGTGCACGATGCGGTCGATGTCCCGGGCCGACGGCATGGCGTCCGGAATATCGCCGAACGACTGTGTCGCGACCATGGCCGCGGTCGCCCAGCGGAATACCGGTTCGTCGGCCGGTCGGCCGGTGGCGACGATCTTCGCTACCAGCGCGGCAGAGAAAGCCGCCGCCGCGCCCGGCGAATCCTCCAGTGCCACAGGGAAATCCGCGATATCAGCAGTGATCTCATCGGACCTGACAATGCATCGGAAGCCATCGATCACGCAGACCCCGCGCACACCCAGACTGCGCAGCCGCTGTGCCACCTCGGCCCCGGACGCGGGTGGGTCCCCGGGCAGCAGTGCGCGCAGTTCCCAGGTCGAGCCCACAAGATAGTCCACGGCGCCGAAGTGCTGGTAGAGATACTGTGGGGCATCGATCGGCGGCGAGGGGTTCACCACCAACGACGGCCGCCGGTCCATCTCCCCGATGGCCGCCAGCACAGCTTTGATCGCATCCGCGGGTTGCTCGAAGGTCAATACGACCGCGTCCGAGGCCGCGAGCGCCTCGCGAAAGCGCGATTCGCTCACCACGTGCGCTCCTTGCCAGATTCGGTCGTCCTCGCAGCCGATCTTGCTGGACACACCCGTGCTGGTGATCATGACCGCGGAGACATTCGTCGTGGCGCCGTTGACCACCTTGACCAGCTCGGTATCGACATTCTCGGTGCGCAAATAGTTGAGGATGTGCCTACCGGCATCGTCGTTGCCCACCGCGGAGATGAGCCGGGACCGGAGTCCGAGCCGCGCGGCCGCCACCGCGCGGTTGAGCCCCTTGCCGCCCGCGTGGACCTCGAAGCTGCCCGGTGTGGATTTGCCCGCCGAAGGAATGTGGCCGATCCGGTAGATGTGGTCGATTACCGCCGATCCGATGACAGTGACCGTGCCGCGGCGCGGCTGTGCGTCCGGCAGTGCGGTCAGCACCTTCGGCTCCGGGGTGAATCTGTAGTGCGAGGTCGCAGAGACCGCTGCGGCCGCGAGCTTGCCCGCCAATTCGGTAAATGCGCGTCGCTCCGGTGTAGCCCGCAACGAACGCACAGTCGGTGCGGACGGAACGAACTCGGCGTCGTACGCCTCGTGCAAAGTATGCCACTGCTCGGTCAGGTACACGCGACGCTCGCCGAGGTCGGCCGCGTACAACCGTTCGAGATCTATTCCGGCGGGCGGATTTTCACGCAATAGGCCCAGGGACAGTTCGGCATCGGCAATCAACCGATTGGTCGGGTCCAACTGTCGCGCGAGGTCGCGAACCACGGGCAAGACGGCTTCCTCCGTCGAGAGCCCCTCCTGGTGCGCTCGCTGGCGGATAACGGACAGATCCAGCAGGGGTGCGACGTCGATCTCCGTGGTGCGCAACCGGTCCGCGCTCAGACCGGAGCGCTTGCTGAGCCGGGTGAGAATGTTGCGGATGGCAACCGTGCGTGAGTCCTGCTGGACCATAGGCGGGCCTGTCCTCCATGACGCTGCGATCGTTCCCTATGTCACTCTCACGATATGCCGAATCGTCCGGGGTTTAGCCGCCGAGTGAACCGGCAATTACCAACTTACAACGGCAATTGACCGTGTTGAATGGCAAATGCCACACTGAGTTACGGCGACCAACCGTCGCCCGCCAGATGACTCGGGAGGGCCTGGTGATGAAAGTGATTCTGCTGATTCGGTACGCACGGCGGCGCGGGGAGCCGAGGGCCGGCGGTACCGACACCGAACTCGTCGCGAACCGCGCCACGGTCTAGGCGAACGAATCCAGCTCGCCGGGACGACATTTCACCCGATCAAGCCGACTTCGTCTCGGTATCACCGTGCAACACGCGCTGCACCAGCGGATGCTCGACAGGAGGCACCCATGACCGTCACGTCCACCGACTGGACCATGATCAGCGACATATCACCGGAGTCCGCCTACCGCGACACCGGTTCCAAGGCCGCGGTGTGGCGGCTGAGCTGGCTGCCCGGCCGACAGCTCACCCGTCAACAGGCAATGGCCGGTATGGAACTCGACGAGATCCTCAGCGATCCGGACATCGTGCACGATCGGCACGCCCACGCCGATGCGGCCATTCTGGCCGACACCGTCGGCATCATCTGGGAACAGGCGGTGATCCTGCTGTCCAAGCGGATCCTGGCCCGCCTGGATCAGAGTCTCGATGAGCACAGCTGCGAACCCACCGGAGATGGCTTCGGCTCGCACCGGATGCCGCGACCCGACCCGACACCGTGGGTGTTCCGATAGCGCGCCGCGAGGCATCGACCGCACGAAACGACCGGCCGGGATCAGGTATGTGCCACGTGCTCCGCGCCGACCGCCTCGGCGATCGAATGGTATCCACCTTCGCGCAGGCGCTGGGCGATCCCGCGGTGGATGTGACGCATCCAGAACGGTCCGCCGTAGATGAAACCGGTGTAGCCCTGCAGCAGGGTGGCGCCGGCGCGGATGCGCTCCCAGGCCTGGTCGGCGGTTTCGATACCACCGACAGAGATGAGCACCAGACGGTCGCCGACGCGGCGGTAGAGCCGCCGCAGCACTTCCAGAGACCGCTCGGCGACCGGGGGCCCGGACAGGCCACCCGCGCCCATGGCCTCGACCTCGGCGGCGGCGGTGCGCAGGCCGTCGCGGCGGATGGTGGTGTTGGTGGCGACGATCCCGGCCAGGCCGAGTTCGACCGCGAGGTCAGCGACGGCGTCGACATCGTCGTCGGACAGGTCGGGGGCGATTTTCACCAGCACCGGGACCTCGACACTGTCGAGAACGGCCTGCAGGACCGGGCGCAGGGATTCGACGGCCTGCAGATCCCGCAGGCCGGGGGTGTTGGGGGAGCTGACATTGACGACGACGAAATCGGCCAGCGGCCCGAGCAGCGATGCGCTCACCGCGTAGTCAGCCGCGGCGTCCGCGGGCTCGACGATTTTCGTTTTACCGATATTCGCGCCGATCGGGACCCCGCCACGGCGGTTGCGCAGATGTTGGGCCGCCGCGGCGGCGCCGTGATTGTTGAAGCCCATCCGGTTGATCAGGCCGTGGTCGGCGGGCAGCCGGAACAGCCGCGGCGCGGGATTGCCCGGTTGGGCTTGTGCGGTGACGGTGCCGATTTCGGCGAATCCGAATCCCAGTGGCGCCCAAGCATTCACACCGTCGGCGTTCTTGTCGAATCCGGCGGCCAGCCCGAGCGGCGCGGGAAAGTCGACGCCGAAGGCACGGTTGCGCAGGATCGGATCGTCAATGGTCAGCACCTTGGTCATGGCCCACCGCGACGGAGCGAACCGGGCGGCCAGCCGCATGACCGTGAACGCCAGATGGTGGACGCGTTCCGGCGGCAGCAGGAACATCAGGCGCAGCAGCAGTGAATACATTTCCTCACATTCCCGGTTCGGGCTGGGGTAGTAGTGCGGTTTTTCGACGCCGCAACAGCACCCGCCGGCTGCCGTCGGTGTAGGCCCGCACCCGTGACAGCTCCCAGCCACCGAATTCGGCTTGGATGGCCAGCCGCATCGACGCCGTCACCCGAGTCACCTCCGGTGGAAGCCGCAGCGGCACGTATTCGTAGTCGTCACTGCTGGTTTCCCAGCTCGCCGGTAACGCTGCGCGTGATTGTGGCGCCATCACTGCCCTTTCTTCCGCTGGTCCGCGCGGATCCGTTGCAGACCGTCTCCGGTCGCGGAACCGACGAACAGGTCACCGGTGCGCTCGTCGATGGTCACCGAGTTCGGTTGGCGAACCGTCGGATAACGGCCCACCTCTTTCGGTATACCCGACGACAGGTCGAATCCGACGACTTCGTTGCTCTGCGTACACGTCACCCACACGGTGTCGGACCGTTGATCGTAGGCAAGCGCGTAAGGCGACGATCCTACCGGGAATCGCTGCCGCAGTACGAGCGGTCCGGCAGTATAGACCAGCAGTTCGTTACCCGCGGTATCGGTGACGGTGATGCGGCCGAACGGATCGGTGATCAGATTGGTTGCGCCGTCGCCCGCGCGAAGTGCCAGGCCGAGGCGGTCTTTGCCGAGGTCGAGCTGGGTGAGCGAGGTCTGGCGGCGGTCCAGGACCGCGACATGATCGCCGGCGAGGGCCACCGCGTCGGCGGAGGCGAGCCCGGAGATGGTGTCGGTGACCTTGCCCTCCGGGGACAGCTCGCGCACCTTGCCGTCGGCGGTGCCGATGAACAGCGTGCCGTCGTCGCGGTAGCGCACCGCTGTGACGTCGCCGTCTACGGGCACCTCGGTGCTTACACCGGTGGCGATATCGACACGCAGGATCCGCCGGGAGGCGGGGATCAGCACTTCACCCGGTTTGCCCTGCGCCAGGCCGACGCCCTTGGTCGGCAGCACGATGGTGCGCAGCACCGGATTCCCGGTGGCGTTGGCGGCGGGGTCGAGGACGAACAGCGTGGCGCTGTTGTCGCGGCTGGCGTCGAGTGCGATCAGTTCGCCGGTGCCCGCCTCGGCGAACAACGCGCCGATCGGGTTGGCCAGCGACCACACATCGCCGGTGGGCTGCGCGGTGCGTTCGGGTGCGACCGCCGCGGTGGCCGCCGGTCGGGTCTCGAGTTTGTCGCTATCGGAGTCCGAGGAGCATCCGGCGAGCAACGCCAGCACCGCCACACCCGCGAGTGCTGCGGGCAGCGAACCATGTAGGCCCATCCACCGAACTCCTTACAGGACGAATCATCCGCTACCGCACCATCTGACCATGGTGGCGCACCTGTCGGGCCGACCGGGGGTGGTCGCCGACGGAGAATGTCGGTGATCAGAGTTACCGTTGATTTGAAATAGTGTCCAATTCAGGGAGAGCCGGTTGAAAGCCGACCATCCATCGGGATTTGCCATCGATGACATAACCGTTGGTCCGTTTGCTCATGGATTCGGCACCACAGCCGACGGTCGGCCGTATGCCTTCCGCACGGTCCGTTCCACCGTGGAACTGGAGATCTACCGCGCCGACCTCGACAGTGATGTTCCCGGACCGGAGGATGTGGTCGCGGTCGCCCAGGCCCGCGTCACCGATATCGACCTCGACGACGAACGCAGCGTCATCGCGCTGGTGCGCGACATGATTCCGGATGCCGAGCCGGTGGCGCCGGCCCCGGATCGTGATATGACAACCGTGCGGGCCCTGCTGGGCCGGATCAGTTCGGTCATCGATGGTATGTAGATGGTGATGGCAACGACACGATTCGCCCGCTCCGCGCTCACCGCGGCCACCCTCGTCGCGGTGGCCGCAGCGTGCAGCACGGGACCTGACGAAGCCGCGGTCGATGCCGCGCGTTCCTCGGCCAATGCCTCGCTGTCGTCCTCGATCGCGGCGTCCTCGAGCGCCGCGCACCGACCGCTGCCGACGGCCGCCGAACTGGATGCGCAGATCAAACGTGCCCTTGATCCCGCACTGCCCGACTCCGAACGCACCGACCTCATCGAGGACGGCGACGCCTTCCGCGACGCCATCCCGGATATGTACAAGGCACTGCAGGACAATCCGCGCGCCATCTACGGCGTCACCGATCCGGTCTTTGACAACCGAGACGGCACACTGACCGCGACCATGCGGCTGGACAAGGACGGCACCGGCACCGCGGTCCGCACCACCGTCGTGCATTTCGTGCTGCTCGACGGCAAGTGGAAGATCTCGCGCACCGACCTGTGCGGCATCTTGCGCTCGGCCGACTACCACACCCCGGCCTGCGGCTGAATGATCGAATCCGGTTCGCTGCGATGGGGGCTTCTCATCCACCGTCACCGCTACCTGGTGCTGGGCATCGCCATTGTCGCGGTGCTGCTTTCGGGCTGGTATGGCCGAGATCTGGCGGACCGGCTGACCCAGGAGGGCTGGTTCGACGAGAGCAGTGAATCGGTGGCCGCCGCCAAGATCGCCGATCGAACCTTCGGCCGCGACACCGACAGCGACATCATCCTGCTCTACACCACGCCCGCGGGCATGACCGTCGACGACCCGATGGTGCGCGCCGCGGTGACCAATTCGCTGAAGCAACTGCGCATTGGTCACCCCGACCGGATCCAGAAGATCGACAGCTATTGGGACAGCCCCTTCGCCGCGCAGGCCACCGACGCCTCGCACACCCATGCCTTCGCCAGCGTCGGATTGCGCGGTGAAGGCACTGCGACAGTCGAGAACTACGCGGCGATCGAGGGTGAGCTCGGCGCGGGGCGCGCGGGCGGCGGCCCCGGCGGTACCACGGTGCAGCTGGCCGGGCTGCAGCCCATTGTCGAGGGCATCAACCAGGGCATGCAGGACGATATTCGCCGGGCCGAGATCATCGCGCTGCCGATCGTGGCGATCCTGCTGTACTTCGTTTTCGGTGGGGTGATCGGGGCGCTGCTGCCGGTGCTGATCGGCGCGATGACGGTACTCGGCACCCAGGGCACCATCCGTCTGCTCACCGATCACATCGAGGTCAACGTCTTCGCCAGTGCGGTGGTCACGCTGGTGAGTTTGGGGTTGGCGATCGACTACGGGCTGTTCACCGTGACCCGGTTCCGGGAGGAGTTGGCCGCCGGGCACAGCGTCGAGGATGCGACGGCGCGCACCGTCGCTACGGCCGGGCGAACTGTACTGTTCTCGGCCGCGATCATCGCGATCAGCCTGGCGGGGTTGTTCATCTTCCCGAATGGGGTGCTGCGATCGGTGCCCTTGGGCGGCATCAGTTCGGTGCTGCTCGCGGCGCTGCTGTCGGTAACGGCGCTGCCGGCGGTGCTGAGCATTGTCGGGCGGCGGATCGACCTGTGGGGTTGGCATCGCTTCTCGCGCACCAGGACAGAGGCGCAGATCGACGCCGGATTCTTCTCGCGGTTGGCGGTGCGTGCGATGCGGCGGCCGTGGGCGGTGGTGGTGCCGATCGTGCTCGGACTGCTGGCGTTGATCATTCCGATTCGCAGTATCGAATTCGGCGGGATCAGCGAACGGTATCTGTCCGAACACAATCCGGCGCGGGTCGCGCAGGAACGGTTCGACGCGTTGTTCCCGAGTTTTCGCACCGAGCCGATCAAATTGGTGGTGGTGGGCGCGAATCCGCAGCAGCTCAGCGATATTCGCTATGAGGCCAGCCGGATTCCCGGTCTGACCGGTCGTTTCGAACCCGCTGCGCCGACCGAGGACGGGATCAATGTGCTCGATGCCGGTCTCGCCGACAAGCGCAACGCGGACGCGGTGATCGATGCGCTGCGAGCGATTCCCGAACCCGGCGGCGTGGATGTCATGGTGACCGGTGTGCCCGCGCTCGAGCGCGACAGCATCAACGGGTTGCTCGTGCGACTACCGTTGCTGGTCGGGCTGCTGGCGGCTGCGGCATTGGTGATGTTGTATCTGGCATTTGGTTCGATCGTCTTGGCGCTCGAGGCCGTTTTGATGAGCGCATTGAGTTTGGCCTCCACTGTGGGCGTGCTCACCTGGGTGTTCGTCGAGGGGCACGGGGCCGGGATCTTCGACTTCACGCCCGGACCGCTGATGTTCGCGGTGCTGGCGCTCATCGTGACGGTGGTGTTCGGGCTGTCCACCGACTACGAGGTGTTCCTGCTGTCGCGGATGGCCGAGGCGCGCGCGGACGGCGCGTCGCCGCCGGCGGCTATCCGGTCCGGTATCGCCCACACCGGCGGTGTAATCACTTCCGCCGCAGCGATTCTCATCGTGGTGACGGGCGCGTTCGGCTTCTCCGATCTGGTGTTGATGAAGTACATCGCCTACGGCATGATCGCGGCGCTGGTCCTGGACGCGTCGGTGGTCCGCATGCTGTTGACGCCCGCGGTGTTGAAGCTGATCTGGCGCTGACTGCTCCCTGAGTGGTCGAGAGGATCGAAAATGACAGCGCGCAAAGGCGCGAATCCGGCCCTGATGTTTTTGCTGGAGCTGGGAGCGCTTGCCGGAGCGGCTTTCTGGGGCTTCACCTTCGACGTGAACTCCATCGACCGACTGTTCGCAGCCGAATCCGAACGCTCACGAGTCGTCGGCCCCGCAGAACTTGTCGCAGTACGGTGACGACTCAGCGACGGACCGGCAGGACAAGTTGGGCGCCGGTCACCGGGTGGTCGAGGACTTCGACCGGGTGCTGATAGACACGGGTGAGGAGTTCGGTGGTGAGAACTTTGCGGGGTGGGCCGTCGGCGGCGATGCGGCCGGATTCCAGGACGGCGACGCGGTCGGCGTAGGCGGCGGCGATGCCGAGGTCGTGCAGGACGACGACCACGGCGGTGCCCGCGGTGGCGCGGGCGGTGGCCAGGTGCAGCACCGATTCCTGGTGGCCCAGGTCCAGGGCGGCGGTGGGTTCGTCAAGGAGCAGGGTCGCGGTGTCCTGAGCGAGGACGCGGGCCAGGGCCACGCGGGCGCGTTCACCACCGGAGAGCGTGGGAAATGCCCGGGCGGCAAGGTGTTCCACGTCAGCGGCGGACATGGCGGCGGCGATCCGTTCGTCATCGAGGGTGTGCTGATCGGTCCGCACCCAGGGCGCACGCCCCATCGCGACCACCTCGCGAGCGGTGAACGGAAATCCGACGGTGTGGCTCTGCGGCAATACTGCCCGGCGTCGCGCCATATCCAGATGCGACCAGTGGCCCAGTGCCTGCCCATCCAGTTCGATCGTGCCCTCGCTCGGCTCCAGTTCACCCGCGAGCGCTGCCAACAGCGTCGATTTACCCGCTCCGTTCGGCCCCACCAATGCCACGATCTCGCCGGCCACCACGTCGAAGTCGACGGCTTCGAGGACCCTGCGCGTACGCGCTCCCGAAGCACCACGACGGTCGACGCTGACACCGCTGGCCCGCAACGTCACCGCGCCGCGCTTCGGCGCCACCGGCATCTCGTGGGTCCGGGCGAACACCGAACGCAAACCCTCCAGCACCGCGCTCACACCGGCACCACGCTGGGTGACTGATCGTGAGGCCACTTGCGGAACCCATGCGGATCGTTTGGGCCCCAAGCGATTTCGCGGCTCATGCCCAACCTCCCGCACGAGCGCGGGTGCGGCGCAGGAGCCAGAAGAAGAAGGGGCCGCCGATGAGGGAGGTGAGCATGCCGAGGGGGAGGTCGGCATTGTGGACCAGGGAGCGGGCGGCGACGTCGGCGGCGAGGAGTACGACCGCGCCGACGATGGCGCTCAACGGGATCAGGATGCGGTGGGCAGGTCCGACCAGCATGCGGACCACATGCGGCACGATCAGTCCGACGAACAGCACGATGCCGGTGAAGGCGACGCCCGCTGTCGCGAGGACGGCGACCACGACGATGACATTGCGCCGCAAGCGTTCCACGTCGACACCGAGGTGAGCCGCGGCGGATTCACCGAGCGAGAGCAGATCCAGGCGGGGCGCGATGAGCACCGCGGCGAGAATGCCGAATGCCGCCAGCGCAGCGACGACGCGCACGGCATCCCAGGTGGCTCCGTTGAGACTGCCCAACTGCCAGAACACGATCTGATCGCGGGCCGCGGGGGTCGCGATGAACAGCAGGAAGGCGATCAATCCACCGGCGAAGGCATTGATGGCGACACCGGTCAGCACCAGCGTGACCACCTCGGTGCGCCCGTTCGAGCGCGAGAGCAGATATACCAGCGATGTGGTCAACAGCCCTGCCGCGAATGCGGCCGCCGCCACCGACCACGCCGCCACGAACGCACCGCCCACCACGATCACCGTGCCCGCACCGACCGCCGCTCCCGCCGACACTCCGATCACACCCGGCTCGGCGAGCGGATTGGCGAACACCCCCTGCAACAATGCGCCCGCTGTCGCCAATGCGGCGCCCACCAGGATCGCGAGCACTACGCGCGGGAACCGCACCTGCCACAACGTCACTTCACCGGCCGGATGCGCGGGCATCGGTCCCCAATCCAATCCGATCCGATGCAACACACTGCCTGCGACCTCGGCAGGTGTCGTCGGCACCTGCCCGATCGCGGCCGACGCCAACGCCAACATCACCAACCCGGCCACCGCGACCGCGAACGCGATCGTGATCCGCGACCAACCCCGAGATTTCGGCGAAACCGGATGCGGACTGTGCGGCATGGCCGAGTCGGTCGCGGTTGCCCCCGTTATCTTTTCGCTCATGCGGGCTTGGTACCGTAGACGGCCGCGCTGAGGGCGGCGATCACCCGGCCGGTGTTCGGGCCGAAGCTCAACACCACCGAATCGGCCATATCGACCACGCGCTTGTTGCGCCCCGCGGGTGTCTGCGCGATACCGGGCACCTTTTCCAGCCCGTCGACGCCACCGACCGACTTCAGCCCGTCCGACATCACCAGCACAACGTCGGGGGCGGCCGCGATCATGGCCTCGCTGGTGATCGAGACGAACGGCTCGCTCAACCCTGCCGCCGTACCCGCATCGCGCGCGCCGAGCGCGGCGATGAGGGCGTCGGCGCCGGAGCCGGGTCCGGCGAGCATGGTGATGGCGGTGCTGCGCAGGTAGAGGAAGGCGATGGTGAGGGGTTTGTCCTGCTTGGGCACCGCGGCACTGGCGGCGGCGATTTCGTCGCGGGTGCGCTGCGCCAGGGTTTGGCCGCGATCGGGTACGCCGAGCGCGGCGGCGACGGCCTCGATCTGTGGCACCACACCGTCCATGGTGCGCTGCGGATCGAAGTAGACGACGGTCACTCCGGCCGCGCGCAACTGTTCGCGCACCTGCGGCGCGGCGCTGGTGCTGTCGGTGAGAAATACCGAAGGACGCAGTGCCAGTATGGATTCCACGTTCAGCGAACCGCTGCCACCGGTCACGATGGGGAGATTCGCCACCGCGGGAAACCCGGCCGCGGTGCTGCGGCCGACCAGTTTGGCGCCCATGCCCAGCGCCCAGACCGTTTGCGCGAGTGTGCCGAAGCGGTCCGCGGCGATGATCCGGCCGGCATCGGTGACCGTGACCTCGGTACCGTCGAACGACCGGACGGTCGCGGGCAGCGTGGGCGTGGGTTCGGGCCCGATCGGCACCGGATCGAGGTTCTCCAGTTTCGCGGTGGCCGGCCCGCGTCCGCTGTCGCTCGTGGCATCGCTGCCGGTACCGCAGGCCGTACCCAACACCAGGGTCAGTGCCAGCACGGCCAGAAGCGAACGCACCCCACCGGATCGGACACGGCCGAGAAACCTCATGCAGGTAAGGCTAGCCTCTCTCATCGATTCACCCTGCCGCGCGGGCGCTGACATCGTCGAGCGCCGCCGCGATCGCACGCGGCAATTCCAACGTTTCGGCGGCGAGCACTCCGGTGAGCTGCCCGATATCGCGCGCGCCCACGATCATGCTCGCGATGCCAGGACGGTCCCGGATCCAGGCCAGGGCGACGGCCAAGGGCGAGGTGGCCAGTCCGTCGGCGGCGGTCACCAGCGCCTCGACGACCCGCGTCGCGTGATCGTCGAGGCGATGCCGGATCTCGGCGGCGGTCGCCTCATCCGCGCCACGCGAATCGGCGGGCACCCCATCGCGGTATTTGCCGGTGAGAATGCCCCCGGCCAGCGGTGCGGTGGCGAACAGCCCCACCCCGTGATGTTGGGTGGCCGGAATGAAATCGGTTTCGGTGTCACGGGTCAGCAATGAGTACGGGGTCTGCGCGACGGTGATGGGCGCGACCGCGGCGAGGCTGGCGACCTGCCAGGCATTGAACCCGCGCGCACCCGCGTAGCGGACGCGTCCGGAGCGCACGGCGAAATCCAGGGTGGCCGCGACCTCGTCGAGCGGGGTCGCCGGATCCCAGGCCGCGACATGCCAGATATCGAGATAGTCGGTGCCCAGTTCGAGCAGCGTCCGATCGAGCTGGCGCAGCAGCGCGCGACGCGAGGTGTCCACGGACGGACGCACCGGCTCCGGCTCGGGCACGGTCGGATCGACCGGTGCGGGCGTGATCCGCGGCGCGACACCCGCGCAGCCACTGAGTACCAAATCGTCGCGGGAGACCAGATCGCCGAGCAATTCGGCCAGAATCCGTTGTGCCGCACCACCGGCGTAGGCGGGGGAGGTATCGACCAGCGTGCCGCCCGCCTCGGCGAACGCCACCAACTGCACTGCCGCATCGTCGGTATCGGTATGCGCACCCCAGGTGTGGGTCGCAAGTCCTATCCGGGACACCCGTAGGCCGCTGCGGCCGACCGTCCGCTGTTCCATCACCGTGTCCGCGCAATCGTCACGGCGCCAAGCCTAGAGCGTGGACACCCAACTCGACGCCCGCCAGCACCGTGGGTCGCACCGTCGAGCCGGGCACGCCGCCGCCGACTCGACACTGTACTGTCGCTGCGTGATTGCGGCGGTGGTCGCAGCGATGCGATCGATCGCCGGACCAATTGCCCAGTAGGAATCCACATTTCGGGCGGAAATGGAGGCTGGTTCGTGGTCGGCGAGTCGATGACCTGGGTGCAGGCCTTGGTTCTTGGTCTGGTGCAGGGTCTCACGGAGTTTCTGCCGATCTCCTCCTCGGCGCATCTGCGCATCGTGTCGTCGGTGTTCTTCGGCGACGACGCGGGCGCCTCGTTCACCGCCGTCACCCAGCTGGGCACCGAGGCGGCGGTGCTGGTGTTCTTCGCCAAAGACATCTGGCGGATCATCGTGGCGTGGTTCGCGGGCCTGCGCGATCGGCTGACCAAACGTAGGCAGCCGGAGCTGCCGCTGCACGACCAGCCAACCATGCGCCTTCCGGTCATCACCGCCGAGCACACGCGCGTCCTGGACGAGCAGGCCCAGCGTGAACTCGATTACCGTATCGGCTGGTATGTGATCATCGCGACGATCCCGATCGGCGTGCTGGGGTTGCTGTTCAAGGATCAGATCCGCACCGGTGCCCGCAATCTGTGGCTGGTGTCGTTCATGCTGGTCGCGTTCGCGCTGGTCATCGCGGCTGGTGAGTACTACGGACGCAAGATCCGTCCGATCGAGCAGCTGAGCACCCGCGACGGTCTGATCATGGGTCTCGCGCAATGTCTGGCCTTGATCCCGGGTGTGTCGCGTTCGGGTGCAACCGCGACGGCGGGTCTGTTCCTCGGGCTGGAGCGCGAAGCTGCCGTGCGGTTCTCGTTTCTGCTGGCTATTCCCGCGGTGACCGCGTCGGGTCTGTTCAGCCTGCCCGACGCGTTCGAACCGGCGGGTGAGGGCCTCAACGCCAGCGGCGCGCAGCTGCTGGTCGCGACGATTCTGGCGTTCGTCGTCGGGTACGCCTCGGTGGCGTGGCTGTTGAAATTCGTCGGCAAACACTCCTTGGACTGGTTCGTCGGCTACCGCATCGCACTCGGGCTGACGGTCATGGGCTTGCTCGCCGGCGGAGTGGTGTCGGCGACATGATCGTTAGGCTGGTGCCATGACCGTGATCCTGCTGCGGCACGGTGTTTCGACTTCGAACACCGCCCGCACCCTCGCCGGGCGTAGCGCTGGCGTCGATCTGACCGAACAAGGCAATACCCAAGCCCGCGCGGTCGCCGAACGGCTCGCCGCCCTACCGATCGAGTACATCGTGCATTCGCCGCTGCTGCGCTGTCAGCGCACGATCGCGCCGCTCGCGGAAAAACTCGGCCTGGAGCCGGAATCCGAGGATCGCCTGATCGAGGTCGACTACGGCGACTGGACCGGCAAGGCGATCGCGGATCTGCTGAGCGAACCGCTGTGGAACGTGGTGCAGCGGCATGCCTCCGGCGCGGTCTTTCCCAGCGGCGAGGGGCTGGCACAGGTGCAGATCCGTGCGGTGGGCGCGGTGCGCGAACACGATCGACGGTTCGCCGAAAAGGCCGGTCACGATGTGTTGTGGGTGGCGTGCACGCACGGTGACGTGATCAAATCCGTGCTTGCCGACGCGCTCGGGCTGCACCTCGACGGCTTCCAGCGCATCGTGGTGGAACCCGCCTCGCTCAGCATCGTGCGCTACACCCCGACCGCGCCGTACGTGGTTCGACTCAACGACACCGGGTCGGATTTGTCCGGTTTAGCAAGCAAACCGCAGCGACCCGCCTCGGATTCCGAGGCTGCCGCAGTCCCCGACGCCGGTCCGGTTCCTGGTGGCGAGCTGGGTGGTACCCCGAGTGCGGATAATGGGAATGCGGAGCGTTGAGATTCCTTGTAAACGAGTAGGTGGCGTGTTGCGGAGTCCAACGCCGCGGATAGTCGATCAGGGTCACGTATCAGGAGGTGCAGATGTCTCGCGCAATCCATGTATTTCGCACCCCCGATCGTTTTGTCGCCGGGACCGTCGGTGAGCCGGGCGATCGCGCGTTCTACCTGCAGGCTGTGCAGGAACCGCGAGTGGTCAGCGTGTTACTGGAGAAGCAACAGGTCAAGGTGCTCGCCGACCGGATGGGTCTGCTGCTCGACGAGGTCGCGCGCCGCTTCGGTGCCGAGGTGCCGCCGCAGGCCGAAGACATCTCCGACAGCGACCCCCTGGTGACTCCTATCGACGCCGAGTTCCGGGTCGGCACCATGGGCCTGGGCTGGGACGCCGACGCGGGTGCGGTAGTGGTGGAACTGCTGGCGATCACCGAAACCGAGGTCGACGAATCGGTGGTGCTCGACGACACCGAGGAGGGTCCCGATGCCGTTCGGGTGTTCCTGACCCCGATCCAGGCGCGGGAGTTCGCGTTGCGCTCGACCCGCGTGATCGCTGCGGGCCGGCCGCCGTGCCCGCTGTGCGGGGAACCACTCTCAGCGCGCGGGCATATGTGTGTGCGAACCAACGGATACAAGCGCGGGGATATTTTCGGCGCGGCCGAGCTAGAGGAGTAGTCCGTGGCCGAGCCTCGGTGGCACACTGCGGAATTGACGGTGATCGGGCGGGTGACGACCGCGAGCAATATCACCCTCGTCTGCGATGCGGACAGCTCCGATGGTGTTCGCGTGGTCTACAAGCCGGTGCGCGGGGAGCAGCCGCTGTGGGATTTCCCGGACGGCACCCTGGCCGGGCGCGAGGTGGCTTCGTATCGCGTGTCGGATGCGCTGGGCTGGGGCGTGATTCCGGAGACAATCTTGCGTGATGGCCCCTACGGGCCGGGCATGGTGCAGCGGTGGGTGGAGTCGGTGGACAACCACACCGATCAGGGCGACCGGCTCGATCTGGTCGATCTGGTGCCGTTGGGCGCGGTACCGGACGGGTTCTGCGAGGTGCTGCGCGCCGAGGATCCGGCCGGTAACGAGGTGTCGCTGATCCATGCCGACGATCCGCGGCTGCAGCGGATGGCGGTGCTGGATGTGCTGCTCAACAATGCCGACCGCAAGGGCGGGCACGCGTTGGAAGGTGTCGACGGGCAGGTCTACGGCGTCGACCACGGCATCTGCCTGCACCGTGAGCACAAGTTGCGCACAGTGCTGTGGGGGTGGGCGGGTAAACCCATCTGCGACGGGCTGATGGCCGATATCGCCGCCTTCGCCGAAGAGCTACCAGGCGCGCTCGCCGATGATCTCGCTGCGCATATCACCGACGCCGAGATCGAGGCGCTCGGCGACCGCGCACACCAGTTGCTGGACAATCCGGTGATGCCGATGCCGAGGACCTCGCGGCCGATTCCGTGGCCCGCGTTCTGAGGCGAGTGTCGCCGCGATAGCCGACCGTGCCGTATTGCATCGGATGCCGAGGTGCACAGGATGCTTTACGCGAAGACGGGCGTCGAGCGGCGACCACAGATGAGTACCTTGACCTGCGGATCCGAGACATGACTCGCCGCGGGCGACCGTGAACTGCATCCCGCTCACGACCCGCCGCGCGAGCTCGATACGCGATCCCTCGGTCGTCCCACGCTCGGGCGATCGGAAGGCTCCGGCTCGCACCGAGCTCAGCCCACCCGCGGACGGACCTCGGTTCCGGCGAAGCGAACGAATTCGATCAGATCCGGATCGTCGTCGGTGGGTTCGAGGACTACCGCGTCGGCGCCCGCCTCGACGTAGCGGCAAACGGCGTCGGCGATGACCTGCGCCTCGCCCGCGACGCCTGCCTCGGGCGGGTGCTCGCCGCAATTGCGTTGCTGGGCGGCGGCGAGGCGTTCGCCGGCATTCGGGCCGGTGGTCGCGAGCAGGTTGACGACGAGCCGATGTGGGTCGGTGCGTGCGGCTTTCGCGCGGCCTTCCGCGATGCGCGCACGGGCGGCGCGGACACCGTCGGAGGTGGTTCGCGAGGTGAGGATGGTGGCGTCGGCGAGTTCACCGGACAGTCGCAGTGTTTGAGGGCCGGTGGCGGCGGCGGTTATCGGTGGGGGTGCGGTGGGCGGCCAGTTCAGGGCGACATTGTCCAGGTGTACGTATCGGCCTGCGACACTGACCTTCTCACCGTTCAGCAGAGCGCGCAGCGCACCCAGTTGTTCCCGCAGCAGCGTCATCGGTGATTCGACCCGCGCACCGATCTGTCCCATCCAGTTCTGCACGCCGTGCCCGAAGCCCGGCATCACCCGGCCCGGATGCAGCCGCAGCAGCGCCGCCACCTCCATGGCGGTGAGCGCGACATTGCGCAGCGGCACCGGCATGACTCCGATCCCGACGCGCACCCGCTCGGTCCGCGCCAACACCGTTGCGGCACTGGCGATCCCACCGCCCCAGAAGCAGTCCTCCCACAACCACAGTTCTTCGAGACCGCTGTCTTCGGCCGCGGCTGCCACCGCGAGCAAATGTTCTGGGGCAAGTTGGGGCATCGACACCGCACCGAGAACACTCATCCGACCAACCTAGCGCGATCCCACTCGGCCCGGCCGAGTTCGGGCACTCGCGGCTCGCGGCAGAATCCGCGACAGTGATCTACGCCACTCATATCAATTCGATCCGCCAGACGGGAAGTGTTGACTTCCGGTTTCTGCGACATCGGGGCAGGTCAGATCAGGGGTGGTGCCCCGACGGCCGACCGTTCGGAGCGGGGCGGGGCGCAATGGCCGCCGCCACACCTTTACCCTCGAATCATGCAGTCCTGGTCCGATACCGCCCTACCGACCATTCCCGGAGCAGGGCCACCGTTGCGGTTGTACGACACCGCCGACCGGCAAGTTCGCCCGGTGACCCCTGGCCCTACGGCCACCATGTACGTCTGCGGGATCACCCCCTATGACGCCACCCATCTCGGGCATGCCGCCACCTACCTGACCTTCGACCTGGTCAACCGGTTGTGGCGCGATGCGGGCCACGAGGTGCACTACGTGCAGAACGTCACCGACGTCGACGATCCGCTGTTCGAGCGCGCCGACCGCGACGGTGTGGACTGGCGCGATCTGGGCACCCGCGAGATCAATCTGTTCCGCGAGGACATGTCGGCCCTGCGCATCGTGCCACCTCGCGACTATATCGGCGCCGTGGAATCGGTCGACGAGGTCGTCGAGTTCGTGCAGAAGCTGCTGGCCTCGGGTGCGGCGTACACGGTCGACGATGTCGAATATCCCGATATCTATTTCCGCGCCGATGCCACCGAACAGTTCGGCTACGAATCCGGCTACGACCGGGCAACTATGGAGCGGCTGTTCGCCGAGCGCGGTGGCGATCCGGACCGTCCGGGCAAACGCGACACCATCGACGCGCTGCTGTGGCGCGCCGCGCGTCCCGGCGAGCCGTCGTGGCCGGCGCCATTCGGTGCGGGCCGACCCGGCTGGCATATCGAGTGTGCGGCGATCGCACTCAACCGTGTCGGACCCGAATTCGATATCCAGGGCGGCGGCAGCGACCTGATCTACCCGCACCACGAATATTCCGCCGCGCACGCGGAGGCCGTGATCGCGGGTCGCCGCTTCGCCCGCCACTACGTGCACGCCGGTCTCATCGGGCTGGACGGCGAGAAGATGTCGAAGTCGCGCGGCAATTTGGTGCTCGTCTCCACACTGCGCGCAGCGGGTGTCGACCCCGCCGCCATCCGCCTCGGACTGCTGGCCGGTCACTACCGCCAAGACCGGATGTGGACCGACGCTGTCCTCGCCGAGGCCACCGCGCGCTTGGACCTGTGGCGCCGAGCCACCGCCCGCAACCGCGGGCCCGCCGCCGAAGACACCGTCGCCCGCCTCCGCCAACACCTGGCCGACGACCTCGACACCCCGAAAGCCCTTGCAGCCGTGGACAACTGGGCTAACCAGGTCCTGAACTACGGTGGCCAGGATCCTGCGGCCCCGGCGTTGCTGGCAACCGCCGTAGACGCTCTGCTGGGCGTACAGCTGTCGACCTGATCGGGTTCGGAGTGAACCTCGCCGCGTCCCACCCGTGACATTCGCCGGACGGGCGTCGCGCTGGACCTGCCCGCCTCGGCCGACACCAAATCCTCTGCGATCGGGCGCGTGGTGGCGAAAATGCATGTGGTGGGAGATGGTTCCAGGGCGGCGGCAGGGGCGCCTGGGGACCGTGTTCGAACAGTCGATCCGTGATGTTGTCCACGGGGCATGATGGGGCCGTGGTCCGCGCCCGGCGCTGGGACGGCATTGGCGGCGAGGCGGTTACAGGCCTCGGCGCCGCATGCGGATCCGCGGACCGTGGCGGCGCGAGTACGGTTCTGCGGGGCCGACGTCGTGGATCCGGGTACCGGTGCGGTGCGATCGGGTGGTGCTGTCCGTGGCGGGCTGCACGACCTACGCATTCGTGATCGCCAAGTCGGTTCCGCTCGAACACCGCTAGCCCCGTCGAAGCCCCGCGCCGAGGCGTGCAGGCATGCAAACCAGCCGCGGCCACGACGCCAGGTATCCGATCAACTGCGAAGTCCGCCTTGCGCCATAGGACTCGCCAGGCGATAGCTGTACACGTCTGGGACAGTGACCTACATTACTGGGAATGAACACCATCGAACTCGACGCACCAGACGGCGCCCTCGAGGCGATCCTGGCCCACCCGAGCGGGGACGGTCCGTGGCCCGGAGTCGTGGTGCTCCACGATGGTGTCGCCTTCGGCCGGGATCTGCGCGGCAATGTCGAAATGCTCACCGACTACGGCTATCTCACGATTGCCCCGAATTTGTTCGCCAATGGCCGGGTGCGCTGTATCCGTGCGGTGATGCGCTCGCTCGTCTTCACCGGCGAGAGCCCGACGATCCGGGAGATCCTCGCCGCCCGCGACCGGCTCGTCGCCGATCCCGACTGCACCGGCAAGACCGCAGTCATCGGCTTCTGCATGGGCGGTGGCTTCGCTTTGCTCACCGCGCCAATGGGTTTCGACGCCGCCGCACCGTTCTATCCGGGCCTCTACGGTGACTACCGCGCCCAACTCGACGGCGCCTGCCCAGTGGTGGCCAGCTACGCCGCGCTCGACCCCTCACTCGTCGGCGCCGGCCGCAAGCTCGATCGCGCGCTGACCGATCTCGGCGTCGAACACGACATCAAAACCTATCCGGGCACCACGCACGGCTTCGCGAACGTCTTCGGCATCGACCCGGTCCTGCGGGTTGCCGGTCTCGGCTACGACGCCGATGCCACCCGCGACGCCTGGCACCGCATCTTCGCGTTCTTCGACAAACACCTGACAGCGGCCACCGGATCGAAGTAACGCGTCTGCCTGCTCATTCCCCGCGAAACCGTGGCGCACGCTTGTCGGCGAACGCGCGCGGCCGTTCGCGCGCGTCCGCGCCGGCGACGATCGGCAGAAGTAGCCCACCCCGGCCCGCCCATTCCCATGCTGGCACTACATGTTTGCGCCGTTCACCGGTGCTTGCGCGGCGCGGCGACGCCAGCGCATGGACTTCGTCAGGGTTTCAGCGCGACGGCGATACGATGAGGTACTGTCTGGTCCTGCGCTTTGCCCGCACGAACAGAAACGGCACCTGCGAATGTCACGAGTGCTCACCAAGGAGCAGTACTTCGACACGGCTCTGGAGGTGTTGGCCGAACTCGGCTTCAAAGGCCTCAATATCGGTCTGCTGTGCCGTCGGCTCGGTGTCACCAGCGGTTCGTTCTACCACCATTTCGGCAGCTGGCGGGGTTTCGTGGACGCGCTGCTCGAACATTGGGAGAACCGTCAGGTCATCATCCTGCGCACACTGAACTTCAACCAGGGCAATCCCGATGACGACATCCGCGCCATGTCCGATCTCGCCTCGGGCCTGCACCATGCCGCCGAGGCCGCGATCCGCGCCTGGGCCGCCAATGACGAATCGGTGAATCTGGCGCTCGAGCGGGTCGACCAATCGCGCCGCCGCACCGTACACAAGGCCATCAAAGGCGTTGTGGGCGATGAGGAGACGACCGCGGTGGTTACCGCGCTCGGCATGTCGATGCTGATCGGATACCAGCAGATCGCCGACGGTGGGGAAACCATTTCCCTGGACCAGTTACTGGCCCAGTACGCGCGGTTGATCTACTCCCACGCTCGCCGTCAGCCGAGTAGCTCGTCGACGTAGCACCACCGCCATGCCTCGCCCGGTTCCACGCTGCGCATCACCGGATGTCCGGTGCTGCCATAGTGTTTGGTCGCGTGATTGCCCACCGAGGAGTCACAGCAGGCGATGTGGCCGCAGGTCAGGCACATGCGCAGATGCACCCAGGTGTACCCCTCGGCGATGCATTCCCGGCATTCGTCGGGTTCGGCGGGCTCACGCACCAGTGGCGCGTCCTGCAGGTGCGCGCAGGTGTCGGCTGCGGCGGGCGCGGCGAGCGGTTCGATGCGCTCCTCTTCGGTTTCGTCATAGCGGTCGATCATCGATTCCTCGAGATCGAGCTGGGACAGCACATACTGCAGGATCTCGTAGTCCGCGCCGCCCGCATCTCGTACGCGCAGCACCGTTTCCCGTTCCGCGCGCAGCATCTCCAGGCGCAGCCGACGATATTCGGCCGTCGGCGTCGCCAGTTCCGCTTCCGAGCGGCCCAGGCGTTCCCAGGCCGCGTTGGTCTTCCAGGTGACCCGATCGCGCAGTGACTCGATGACGCTCTGTGGCGTATCGGGGGTGATGTGTTCGTCCAGTTCGGCTAGTCCGGCCGCGGTGGCCTGCTGCAGCAGATTCGCCTTTTGCAGTGCGTTTTCCGCGCGACTCGGACCGCGCACATGCAGCCGCCGCACCACCCACGGCAGCGAAGTCCCTTGCAGCAGAAGCGTTCCCGCGACCACGACGAGCGCGAGCAGTTTGAGCACCGGCAGTTGCGGGGTGTCGGCGGGCAGCAGCAGCGCCGCCGCCAGGGTGACCACCCCGCGCATGCCCGCCCACGACACCACCAGCGGATGACTCAGCGGCACATCGGTATTCGACAATCCGAGCTTGCGCGAGAGCGTCGCGACCGGGAACACCCACAGTGGCCGCGAAAGCATCGCCGCCAGCATGACCGCCACCGCCGCCACGATCAGGGTGGTGTGGTCGAGGCCACTGCCCCACGCGCCCTCGATGATCGCGCGCATCTGCAGCCCGATCATCAGGAAGACGACGCTTTCCAGGATGAATTGGATGGTGCCCCAATTGATGCGTTCGGCGATCCGGGAGGCCGCGCTCTGCCACACCGGCGCGCCATGACCCAGCACCATGCCACAGGTCACCACCGCGATCACACCGGAGGCCTTGATCCCCTCGGCGGGCAGATAGGCCGCGAACGGCGCCAGGAATGACAGCGTGGTGTCCAGCACCGGATCGGTGATGCGCCGCCGCAGCATCGCCAGCAGATAGGCGACCACGATGCCCACCGCCGCACCACCGCCCGCGGCGAGCAGGAAGTCACCACCGGCCTTCCACACCGACACCGTGCCCGCGGCCGCCGCGATCGCGGTACGCACGGTGACCAGCGCGGTCGCGTCGTTGAACATCGACTCGTCTTCGAGGATGGTGACGATCCGCCGCGGCATGCCGATGCGCCGCGCGATCCCGGTCGCGGCGACCGCGTCGGTCGGCGCGACCACCGCGCCCAGGGCCACCGCCACCGCGAAAGGCACCGGCAGCAGCCACCACACCACCGCCGCGACCGTGAAGGTGCTGAACAGCACCAACCCCACCGACAGCAGCGTGATGGTGCGCGCATTGGCCCGGAAATCGACCAGGGAGGTGCGGATCGCGGAGGTATAGAGCAGCGGCGGCAGGAAACCCAGCAGAATGACCTCGGGATCCGGGTGGACCTGGGGAACATGCGGCACATATGACGCAACCACCCCGGCCATCGTCAAAACCAGCGGTTCGGATATCCCGAAGCGGCGCGCGAGCGCCGCGAGCGACGCCGCGGACGCGACGAGAACAACGAGGCCGATCGCGACATGCACAGTGGCATTCTCGCAGAGCAAACACCCGGCTCGAAAAGACCATGCGGTATGTGACACGGACGCCGTAATCGGTTCCCCGGAACGGCGGTGGCGGTAGCGTTCGCGCGCAATAGTTGTCGGCACAAAGGAGGTAGACATGGAAGAGTTTGCGTCCTGGCGGGCGAACGGCCGGCGCCACACCCACCGCGGCCATCAGATCTTCTGGCAGGACAGCACCGGTGACGGTGCCGGGAATCTGCTCTGCATCCACGGTTTCCTCACCGCGTCCTGGGACTGGCACGCGATTTGGCCGGGCCTGCGCGGGCGGTTCGCGCGGCTCATCGCCCCGGATATGATCGGCTTCGGCTGGTCGGCCAAACCCCGCCATTACGACTACCGGATCGCCGATCAGGCCGATCTCCACGAGAACCTGCTGCGTGAGCAGGGGATTTCCCGCGTTCACATCCTGGCCCACGATTACGGCGATACCGTCGCCCAAGAGTTGCTGGCGCGCGCCGCACAGCGCCACGCCGACGGCGATGAATCCCTGGTGATCGAGTCGGTGTGCCTGCTCAACGGCGGACTATTTCCGGAGACCCACCGGGCGCGCCCAGCGCAGAAGGTGCTGGCGAGTCCGCTGGGACCACTGGTCGGGGGATTCGGCGCCGAGCGGGTCTTCCGCCGCAGCCTCGCCGGGGTCTTCGGTCCCGACACCCGCCCCAGTGCCCACGAGCTCGACCAGTACTGGATCCTGTGGTGCAGTAAGCACGGCAAAAGCAACGGCCACAAGCTGATTCGCTATATGAGCGAACGTAAGGCGAACCGGGAGCGCTGGGTGGGCGCACTGGTCGACACGACGGTTCCGGTGCGGCTCATCGATGGACTGCTCGACCCGGCGTCGGGGGCGCATATGGTGCGCCGCTATCGCGAGCTCATTCCGGACCCGGATGTAGTCGAGTTGCCGAAGGTCGGCCATTATCCCCAGCTCGAAGCGCCGAAGGAGACCCTGGCCGCGGTACTGGATTTCCACACCAGCCGCGTGCGATAGACACGCACCCCGGCGGCATGGGGTGTCCCATACTGTGGCTACATGGCAGCGGTGACCGCGACGGGTGTGCCGTCGGTGAGGGCCGCGTTCGGCCGCGTCGGCGGGATATATGAGGGCCGTGCCGCGATCACGGCCCTTCACCATCGCCGGTTCTGGACTCGTATCGTGCGAGGCGGCGCGGATCTGCCGACCACTGATCAGCGGTGCATATATCCCAGGGTGAACGCTGCGTCGTCCAGTCGTGGGGCGATCGATTCGCCGCCGAGCGCCTGCCGCAATATGGTTTGTTCGTCCTGGATGACGTGCATCACGGCGTTGATCAGGGCGAGGTGGGTGAACGCCTGGGGAAAGTTTCCCCAGTGCCGACCGGTCCGGGGGTCGATCTCCTCGGCGTAGAGGCCCAGTGGGCTTGCGTAGGCGAGCAGTTTCTCACACAGCTGTTTGGCTCGTGTCTTCTCGCCGATCTCCGACAGCGCCGAGACCAGCCAGAACGAGCAGATCGTGAAAGCACCCTCCTCGCCCGCGCAGCCATCGTCGGTTTCACCGACGCGGTACCGCAAGACGAGGCCGTCTTCGGTCAGTTCGTCGGCGATGGCCAACACCGTGTTGCGCACCCGGTCGTCGTCAGGGGGCAGGAAACGAACCAGCGGGATGAGCAGGGTCGAAGCATCCAGTGCCGTGCTGCCGTAATACTGGGTGAATACCCGCCGGGAATCGAGGGCGTGAGCGCAGATATCGGCGCGGATGTCGTCTGCGGCCTGCCGCCAGCGATTCGCGCGTTCGAGGTCCTGGTGGATGCGAGCCAGCCGGGCGCCGCGATCAGCGGCAACCCAACACATCACCTTGCTGGAAGTGAAGTGCCGGGGCTGCCCACGTACTTCCCAGATGCCGTGGTCGGGCTCGCGCCAGTAGGTGAGGGCGCTTTTGACCGCTCGGCTCAGCACCAGCCACGACCGCGCGTCGATTTGGTCCTGGTTGCGCGCGTAGAGATACACCGCGTCCAACGCAGCGCCCCACACATCGTGCTGGCGTTGCCGGTACGCGTCGTTGCCGATGCGCACGGGCCCGGCATTTTCGTAACCGCGCAGATGGCTGAGGGTCTGCTCGGTGAGGTCGCTTTCGCCACCGATGCCGTAGACGATCTGCATGTCCCGGACGTCTTCGGTCAAGCTGATGATGTAGGAGAAGAAGTCGTTGGCCTCCCAGCTGAAGCCCAGCGAGTACAGGCCCCACAGCGCGAACGCGGAATCGCGTATCCACGAGTATCGATAGTCCCAATTACGTTGTCCGCCTGGCGTTTCGGGCAATGACGTGGTGGCGGCGGCGCTGATGGCGCCGGTCGGCGCGAAGGTCAGCCCCTTGAGAGTCAGCGCGCTGCGGGTGAGCTGGGCGGCCCACGGATGGTCCGGAAACCGCCCGCCGGCCAGCCAGTGCCGCCAGTGGTGGATTGTCTGCAGCAGCCGTTCATCGGCCTCGTCGACGGCGCGGGGCGCGGCACAACTTCCCCACGACAGCGCGCAAAAACGGGTATCACCCGCCTTCAGCAGGGTGCGGGCAAGCGCGTGCGTCCGTTCCAGCCCCAGGCGCATATCGGTGCTCAGCGTGAGCTCCAGATCGATCCCGTCGGCGCTGGCCTGCGCGAGGTGGTAGCTGTCGAGGTACTCCCAATGCGCGCGATGCCTGCCGTAGTCGAAGGACGGCTGGCAGTCGAGCGCGAACTGGATTTGCCCGGTCTCACAGTGCACCGTCCGCAGCAGAATGTGCTCGGCGTCGTAGTCGGTGGGGGTTCGACAGTGGGCGCTGCGGCCGGGTGTCTGGTGTCGCCAGGGCCCGACCAGCAGCACATCGCGGACCGTCGCCCACCCGTCGCCACTGCGCCAACTCGTCTCCATGACCATCGTGCCAGGGACGTAGCGGCGATCGGTGGGCACCATGAAGTCCGCGGGAGCAAACCGAAACGAACCGGCGGAACGATCGAGGACGGCTGCGAAGACACTGGGGGAGTCCATGCGCGGCAGACACATCCATTCGACGGTCCCGCTGGGGGCGATCAGCGCGGTGACCTCACAGTCGGAGATGAAACCATAGTCGTCGATCCGTGGGAACGCCGTGAGCTGCGGTGTGCGTTCGATGTCGTCGTCCATGTGTCGCTCCATCGTCATCTGGGGGCTGACTCCGAGTTTCGCCGCGCCGTATTCCATCGCGGTGCCCGCGGTCAACTCCACAACGTCACATGCACTTTCGGGCGGAACCGCGTGACGCCGACGCCGGACCCTCGGATCATCGCCTGGGTGCAGCGCGGGGTGGTGATGAACCGCAGCAGTTCCGACACCGCGGGCTGGCGGGTATCGGGCGGCAGGGTGGTCGCGCACCATTCATCCGATATCTGAAGGCCGGGGCCTTTGATGTGGCTCAACCGGCCGGTCGCGAGGTCGGAGGAGACAGCGAAGCCGATCGTCGGCGTGATGCCCCCGACACAGCGGACCTCTTCGAGGGCGGCGGCATCGCTTTGGAAGATCCGCTGGTGTGATTCGGGAATCGCCAACTCGCGCAACATCTTCGCGATGTGCCCGTCGACGCTGCCCGCGCTGGGGCCCAGCATCCACTGCTGTTCTCGCAGCAGCGCTGGATGCGGTGTGACCTCGGCCAGCGGGCTGTCGGGTCGCGCGACCGAAATGATCTGATACTTCAGGAACGGCCGGGCGGTGATGGTCGTGTCGCTACCCACCGGTCCGGGCCCCAACGCGATATCGACCGCACGGGACTCGATCAGGCTGCGGAACTGGCTGGTGGGATGCACACTCAGCTCGACCGACAGATCCTCGGCCCGCGCCGCGAACAGGTCGATGAGGCCGGGCGCGGCATGTTCGGCGAACGCACTCGATGCCGCGATACGCAGCAACCGTCGACCGTGCGCCGCCTCGCTCACCTCGATGGCGGTCTGGCGTTGCAGTCCGAGAATCTCGATCGCCCGGCTGGCCAAGCGCAGCCCGCCGGGTGTGAAAGCCAGACCCGCCGCCGCGCGGGTGAACAGTGGGTCGTCGAGTTCCTTGCGCAGCTGGGCGATATGCATCGAAACACCGGCATCCGACATCCCCAGCTCTCTGGCCGCCGCACGCACGGAGCCGAGCCGCACCACGGTCGAATAGGCCCGAAGCTGGGCGGGCGTCACAATCCGAGTCTACTTTGGAGGTGGACGCAGCGTCGCCGACCGCAGCGCGTCTGGAGGACGAGGACGCATCATGCAGGACGTGCTCACGGATCTGATGACAACATGGAACACCGGGGGCACAGCTGGAGTCGCGACGGTCGTGCGGACCTTCCGTTCATCGCCGCGACCGCCCGGTGCGGCCATGGTCGTCGCCCCGGACGGGACCGTCGGCGGCTCGGTCTCCGGTGGCTGCGTGGAGGGCGCGGTCTACGAACTCGCCACCGACGTCATCCGAACCGGCTGCCCGGTGCTGCAGCGGTACGGCTTCTCCGATGAAGACGCGTTCGCGATCGGTCTGACCTGCGGCGGCATCATCGACATCTTCGTCGAACCGATCTCGCGGCAAACATTTCCGGAACTCGCCGCGATCGCCGCGGACATCACCGACCACCGACCGGTCGCGATCGCGACCGTCATCGAGCACCCCGACACCACCCGGGTGGGACACCGGTTGCTGATCCGGCCCAGCGATGCGCACGGCACATTGGGGTCCGCGCGCGCCGACGACGCGGTCATCGATGACGCACGCGGGCTGCTCGCGGCAGGCCGTACCGAAGTGCTGTCCTACGGTCCGGACGGGCAGCGTCGCGGCGAGGGCATGGGTGTTTTCGTCGCCAGCTACGCCCGACAGCCGCGGATGCTGGTGTTCGGGGCGATCGATTTCGCTGCCGCCCTCGCCCAGCAGGGATCGTTCCTCGGCTACCGGGTGACGGTGTGCGACGCGCGGCCGGTCTTCGCCACCTCCGCCCGGTTCCCGACCGCGGACGAGGTGGTCGTCGACTGGCCGCACCGTTATCTGGCCGCGCAGATCGCGACCGACGCGGTCGATTCGCAGACCGTGGTCTGCGTGCTGACCCACGATCCCAAGTTCGACGTTCCCCTGCTCGAGGTGGCACTGCGCGCACCGGAGATCGGCTATGTGGGCGCGATGGGGTCACGCCGCACGCATGACGAGCGGCTGGGCCGGTTGCGACAAGCCGGTCTCACCGACGAGCAACTCGCCCGACTCGCCAGCCCGATCGGGCTGGACCTGGGCGGGCGCACACCGGAAGAGACAGCGGTTTCCATCGCGGCCGAGATCATCGCGCGGCGCTGGGGCGGACACGGCGTATCACTGACCACAACCGGCGGGCGGATCCATCACACGACCAGTGTGAACAGCGAATTAAGTGATTACTTGAATCGGTATTGACGGCCACATCGGCAGGGCAGAGGCTAACCTTTGTTCCCGCAAACGTGAGGTCGATCACATGCAAGTTCCTGGGCCCTTCGAATACGAGCGCGCAACAGGGGTGGATCACGCCATCGGACTACTGGACCGACTCGGGCCGGAGGCGCGCATCGTCGCGGGCGGGCACAGCCTGCTACCGATGATGAAGCTGCGCCTGGCCAATCCGGAATATCTCATCGACATCAACGACCTGGCTGCCGAACTCGGATACATCGTCACCGATCCGACCCTGGTGCGTATCGGCGCGATGGTCCGGCATCGGCATGTACTGGAATCCGCCGATCTCGCCGAGGTGTGCCCGATCTTCCGCGACGCCGAACGGGTGATCGCCGACCCGGTCGTGCGCAACCGCGGCACCATCGGCGGCTCGCTATGCCAGGCCGATCCCGCCGAAGATCTCTGCACGGTCTGCACGGTCCTCGGCGCCACCTGCCTGGTGCGCGGACCGTCCGGCGACCGGGAGATCGCGATGGACGAGTTCCTGGTCGGTCCCTACGAAACCGCCATGTCGCACAACGAACTTCTGATCGAGATCCGAATTCCGGTGCGGCATCGGACCTCGAGCGCCTACGCGAAGGTGGAGCGCCGGGTCGGCGACTGGGCGATCGCGGCATCCGGTGCGACGGTGACCCTACGCGACGAGGCGATAACGGCCGCGCGGATCGGTCTGACAGCGGTCAACCCCGATCCGGCGGCGCTGGCCGCCGCAGCGGACGTGCTCCTCGGTGAGCCACCCACCGAGGAGGTTTTCGCCGCGGCCGGCCACCGGGCGAGCGCGGCGTGCGCACCTGTCTCCGACGCGCGCGGCAGCGCGGACTACAAACGCCATCTCGCATCCGAACTGACCATTCGCGTGCTGCGCACCGCGGTCGGGCGCGTACTGAATCACCCTGCGCTGGAAGGGAATTAGTCATGCAGGTAACCATGACCGTCAACGGCGAACCGGTGACCGCGCAGGTCGAACCACGTACCCTGCTCGTGCATTTCCTGCGAGATCAGTTGCGGCTCACCGGAACCCACTGGGGCTGTGACACCAGCAACTGCGGCACCTGTGTGGTGGAGGTCGACGGCGAACCGGTGAAGTCGTGCACGATGCTGGCCGTCATGGCCGCCGGTCGCGCCGTGCGCACCGTCGAAGGACTCGAGGTGGACGGCCAACTCGATCCCGTGCAGGAGGGCTTCATGCAGTGTCACGGACTGCAATGCGGATTCTGCACGCCCGCAATGATGATCACCGCCCGCGCCCTGCTCGACCGCAACCCGAATCCCGACGAACAGACCATCCGGGAGGCGATCTCGGGCCAGATCTGCCGCTGCACCGGATACACCACCATCGTGCGGTCGATCCAGTGGGCCGCGGCCAAGCAACGAGGCGAAGCGGTGGAGCCCGAACCCGCCGCCGCGCCCACCCCGGTAGGGAGCACGTCATGACCACCGTCGAGTCACGACCCGAAGACCGCGTCGACAACGACCACAAGCCATGCGGTCACGGCAGGATGCTGCGCAAGGAGGATCCGCGGTTCATTCGCGGCCACGGCAACTACGTCGACGACGTGCAGTTGCCCGGCATGCTGCATATGGCGATCCTGCGTTCCCCGTTCGCGCACGCGCGGATCATGAGCGTCGATGTCTCCGCAGCCCAGGCACATCCGAAGGTCAAGGCAGTTGTTACGGGGGCGGATCTGGCGGCGAAGGGACTGGCCTGGATGCCGACACTGTCCAACGATGTCCAGGCGGTGCTGGCCACCGACAAGGTCCGGTTCCAGGGCCAGGAAGTGGCCTTCGTCGTCGCCGAGGACCGCTACTCCGCACGTGACGCGTTAGAGCTGATCAACGTCGAGTACGAAATGCTCGATCCGGTCATCGATGCCCGAACCGCACTGGCACCCGATACGCCGGTGATCCGCGATGATCTCGAAGGCAAGCGGGACAACCACTGCTTCGACTGGGAGACCGGCGACGCCGCCGCGACCGAGGCGGTGTTCGCACGCGCCGATGTCGTCGTCAAGCAGGAGATGGTCTATCCGCGAGTACATCCCGCGCCGATGGAGACCTGTGGCGCCGTCGCGGATCTCGATCCTGTGACGGGAAAGCTCACGCTGTGGTCGACAAGCCAGGCGCCGCATGCCCACCGCACGCTCTACGCATTGGTGGCTGGACTGCCCGAACACAAGATCCGGGTGATCTCACCCGATATCGGCGGCGGGTTCGGCAACAAGGTGCCCATCTATCCGGGCTACGTCTGCGCCATCGTCGGGTCGCTGCTGCTGGGCAAACCGGTGAAGTGGATGGAGGATCGCAGCGAAAACCTCACCAGCACCGGATTCGCCCGCGACTACATCATGGTCGGCGAAATCGCCGCTACCGCCGAGGGCAAGATCCTGGCCATCCGGTCGACCGTGCTCGCCGACCACGGCGCCTTCAACGGCACAGCCGCGCCGTCGAAGTATCCGGCCGGCTTCTTCGGCGTCTTCACCGGCAGCTACGACATCGAGGCCGCCTACTGCACGATGACCGCGGTCTACACGAACAAGGCCCCCGGCGGCGTCGCCTACGCGTGCTCGTTCCGGATCACCGAGGCCGTGTACTTCGTCGAGCGGTTGGTCGATTGCCTCGCCTACGAACTGAAGATGGATCCCGCCGAGCTCCGGCTGCGCAATCTCCTTCGCCCCGAACAGTTCCCCTACCGGAGCAAGACCGGCTGGGTCTACGACTCCGGCGACTACGAGAAGACCATGCGCCTGGCGATGGACATGATCGGCTACGACGCCTTACGAAAAGAACAACAGGACAAGCGCGCCCGCGGCGAGTTGATGGGCATCGGGATGTCCTTCTTCACCGAGGCCGTCGGCGCGGGCCCGCGCAAAGACATGGACATTCTCGGACTCGGGATGGCCGACGGATGCGAGCTGCGTGTCCATCCAACCGGCAAGGCCGTTGTGCGCCTATCGGTTCAGACCCAGGGGCAAGGGCACGAGACGACGTTCGCCCAGATCGTCGCCGAAGAACTCGGCATACCACCAGACGACATCGACGTCGTGCACGGCGACACCGATCAGACTCCCTTCGGCCTCGGCACCTACGGCACCCGGTCGACACCGGTCTCGGGCGCCGCGGCCGCACTAGTGGCGCGGAAGGTGCGCGACAAGGCGCGGATCATCGCATCGGGCATGCTCGAAGTCTCCGTCGCCGACCTCGAATGGGAGAAAGGCTCCTTCCACGTCACAGGCGATCCGTCCGCTGCCGTGACAATCCAGCAGATCGCGATGCGCGCACACGGCGCCGGTGATCTGCCCGAGGGCATCGAGGGCGGACTCGACGCGCAGATCTGCTACAACCCGGAAAATCTCACCTTCCCGTATGGCGCGTACTTCTGCGTCGTCGATATCGACCCGGGGACCGCCGTGGTCAAGGTCCGGCGCTTCCTCGCTGTCGACGACTGCGGCACCCGGATCAATCCGATGATCATCGAGGGCCAGGTGCACGGCGGTCTCACCGACGGTATCGGCATGGCGCTGATGGAGATCATGGCCTTCGACGAGGACGGCAACTGCCTCGGCGGATCCCTGATGGACTACCTCATCCCGACCGCGCTCGAGGTTCCGCATTTCGAGACCGGATACACGGTCACCCCGTCACCACACCACCCGATCGGCGCCAAAGGCATCGGCGAATCGGCCACCGTCGGATCACCGCCAGCGGTGGTCAACGCGGTGGTGGATGCATTGGCGCCGTTCGGAGTTCGGCACGCCGATATGCCGTTGACCCCGTCACGGGTGTGGGAAGCGATGCAGGGGCGGGCCACACCACCCATCTGAGTAGGTGCCAGTGATGCGATCACCGATGAAGATGAGCGAGCGTGCACAGCAGCTGGTTCGCACGCGCACGCCGTTCGTGCACGCGACCGTCGTGCGCGCGCAGCAGCCGACCTCCGCGCACGCCGGGGACGAGGCGATCCTGTTGCCGGACGGGACGATCGAGGGATTCGTCGGCGGCCAATGCGCCCAGAACTCGGTCCGCAAGGCCGCGCTGGGTGCCCTGCAGTCGCACGAGAGTGTGCTGCTGCGCGTACTACCCGACGGCGATCTGCAGTTTCCCGAAGCGCCCGGCGCGGCGGTCGTGGTGAATCCCTGTCTGTCCGGCGGAGCGTTGGAGATATTCCTCGAGCCACAGATTCCGGCGCCACTGGTGCGCATCTGCGGCGCGACACCCATCGCGGACGCCCTCGCCGCACTGTGCGAACTAGTCGGATTCGGGGTGCAGCGCGATGTTACCCAAGCCGACGCACCGGATGCGCTGGCCGACACGACGGCGATGGTGATCGCCAGCCACGGTGGCCCGGAAGCCGAGCTGATCCGCGCCGCGCTCGACGCGGGTCTGGGATATATCGGGTTGGTGGCCAGCAGGATCCGGGGGGCCTCGATTCTCGACGGACTCGGGTTGACCGACGCCGAGCGCGCACGCGTACGCACTCCGGTCGGTTTGCCGATCGGTGCCAAAACCTCTGCGGAGATCGCCGTCTCCATTGTCGCGCAAATGATCCAGGCGATCCGCAAAGACGGCTTGGTGACGCCCCGCCCAGTGGATGTCGCGGTCGAGGCACTCGATCCGGTGTGCGGCATGACCGTGACGGTCGGACCCGACACACCGCATCTCACCATCGACGATGTCGACCACTGGTTCTGCGGCTCCGGCTGCCGCAACACCTTCGCCGACGCGAAGACGGGCTCATGACAATCGGGTTCGTCACCGGAGTCGTGCTCGCCGCGGGCGCCTCACGACGTCTCGGCACTGCGAAACAGCTACTGCCGTACCGGAATACGACGGTTCTGGGCGCCACACTCGAGGTGGTGCGCTCCTGCGCTTTCGACCAGATCATCGTCACCCTCGGCGGCGCGGCGGCAGCGGTCCGCCAGCACGTCGACCTCGCCGGGCTCGACGTGGCCGTGGCCGAGGACTTCGGTTCGGGCTGTTCGTCGTCGTTGCGTTCGGCCCTGCGCGCGGTGAACCCCCGCGCCGCCGGAATCGTGCTGATGCTCGGTGATCAACCGGGTCTGTCGGCGGCGACTGTCGACCGGCTGATCGCCGAGGCAACCTCCACGGCGATCACGATCTGTCGCTACCGCGACGGTGTCGGGCATCCGTTCTGGCTCAGTCGCAGCGTATTCGGCGAATTGGCACAACTGCACGGCGACAAAGCCGTGTGGAAGATCATCGAGGCCGGCCGGGTTCCGGTGTCCGGACTCGACATCGACGCGCCGACGCCCTTGGATGTGGACACCTGGGACGACTACGCGCGCCTGCGCGCCGCGGCCGCACGATGATGTCGCCGTTCGACGATATCGAGGACGTGGTCCGGCGATTCGACGCCGACGACTACCTACTCGACACCGGGACCGCCGCCGCCTTCTATCTGGCCACCACATTGGGTCGGCCGCTGCTATTGGAAGGCGAACCGGGAGTGGGCAAGACGACAGCGGCCAAGACCCTGGCCACCGTGCTCGGCGCACCACTGATCCGCCTGCAATGCTACGAGGGCCTCACCGTGAGCGAAGCACTCTACGACTGGAACTACCAACGTCAGCTGCTGAGCATCCGGCTCGCCGAGGCGCGCGGCGCCGACCTCACCGAAGCCGACCTGTTCACCGAGACATTCCTGGTCGACCGCCCGATCCTGCGCTGTGTGCGCTACCGCGGTCCCACACCGCCGGTGCTGTTGGTCGACGAAATCGACCGTGCCGATGACGAATTCGAAGCACTGCTGCTCGAATTCCTCGGAGAGGCCGCGGTGACGGTACCCGAACTCGGGACCTTCGTCGCCGAGCGCCCACCGCTCACGGTGCTGACCTCGAACCGCAGCCGCGACCTGCACGACGCGCTGCGGCGGCGCTGCCTCTACCACTGGATCGACTACCCGGAACCGGCGCGCGCGGTGGCGATTGTGCGGCGCACCGTGCCCGGAGCCACCGACGTGCTGATCGAACACGCCACCCGATTCGTCGGCCACGCCCGCGATCTCGATCTCGACAAGCCGCCCGGCGTCGCCGAGACCATCGACTGGATCGCCGCGCTGGTGACACTCGGCGTCGCCGATCTCACGGCGCCGGAAGCCATCGCCGCACTCAGCGCACTGGCGAAGACCCCCGACGACCGCGCCACCGTCCACGAGGCATTCACCGAATACACCCAAGGCATGGCTACCGGATGAGAGGGATACTCCGATGAAGATCGCCAATGAGTTCACCGTCCACGCACCCGTCGAGCGGGCATGGGCGGTGCTGACCGATATCGAACAGGTGGTCCCGCTCATGCCCGGCGCACAGATGGTCGGCTGGGAAGGCGAAGACTTCCTCGGCAAACTGAAGGTCAAGGTCGGCCCGGTGACCAGCGAATTCACCGGGAAGGCGAATTTCGTCGAGCGCGACGAACACGACCATCGCGCCGTCATCAACGGCAGCGGCCGAGATTCACGCGGATCCGGAAACGCGGCGGCGACCATCACCACACAACTGCGCGAAGACGGCGACCAGACCCGGGTCACCGTGGACACCGACCTCAAGATCGTCGGCAAACTCGCCCAGTTCGGCAGCGGGATGTTGCAGCAGGTATCCGAGAAGATGATCGGTCAGTTCGTCGCGTCTCTGGAAGAGAAACTCGCAGCGGGCGATTCGGCCGCAGCAGCAGCCGGATCGGACAGCCGAGCGACGCAGGCGCAACCGGTCGCGCAAACCGAGCCCGCGCCGCTCGATCTCGTCGAGCTCGTCGGCCCCACGATGATCAAGAAGTATGCGCCCGCGATCGTGTTCATCCTCGCGTTCGTCCTGGGAATCATCCTGGTGCGCAGGCGGATGTGCGGGCAGCGATGACGCGGGCAGCGCTGCTGCGCGGCGTCGATCTGGCGGCATTCGCTGTCGCGGTAGTCGCGCGGCTGCGCCGTGGTGGCGTCGCGGTGGCGCCGAGCGGGCCCGCGCTGTACGTGCAAGCCTTGCGTCGCATGGCACCACGCTCGCGCACCGAACTCTACTGGGCTACGCGACTCACCCTCGTCGACCGCATGCAGGATCTCACCGCCTTCGACGCGGTCTTCGCGGCGGTGTTCGCCGACGCGGTGCTGGGTGTGGACCCGCCGAGCCGAACGCACGGACCGCCGGCCGAACACGCATCGGCACCAGGCATCACCGGTTGTCGGGGACAGCCTCGGCAAGGCGGTGAAGTCCCGTGGGCGACACTGCCATCAGCGACGGGGGCCGATCGCTCGACCGAGCAGGATGTCGTGCTGCCGGACGTGCTGCCGAGCCGGTTCGCGGCACGGGAACAGGAACCGTTCGCCCGCTTCGATCCGGACGATCTGCGAACGGTCGGCGCATGGCTGGAGCAGGCGTCGGCACACTGGCCGCAGCGCAGCAGCCGACGCTACGAAAACCATCCGCACGGCAAGCGGATCGACTTCCGGGCGACGATGCGCAACTCCCGCCGCACTGGCTGGGAGTCAGCGGTGCTGGTCCGCACCCGTCCACGTGGCCGCCCGCGCCGCATCGTGATGATCTGCGATGTCAGCCGCTCCATGCAGCCGTATTCGGCGATCTACCTGCACCTGATGCGGGCCGCGATGCAGCGCCGTTCGCCCGATCGCCCCGAGGTGTTCGCCTTCTCCACCGCGCTGACCAGGCTGACCTCGGTGCTGGCGCACCGTTCCCCGGATGTCGCGGTGGCCCGGGCCAACGACAAGGTGGTCGACCGCTACAGCGGCACGCATATCGGACGGTGTCTCGGTAGGCTGCTCGCAACTGCGTCCGGCAACGCGGTACGCGGCGCCGTCGTCGTCATCGCATCCGACGGCTGGGACAGCGACACTCCCGATGTTCTCGCCCATGCCATGGCCCGGATCCGACGCCGGGCTTGGCGCGTCATCTGGCTCAATCCCCGTGCGGGCAACTCCCGATTCCAGCCGACCACCGGGGCGATGGCGGCGGCCCTGCCGTACTGCGACATCATGATGCCCGCGCACACACTGGCGGGCATGTACGCGTTCATGCAAGCCCTGGCATCGGCGAATGCCACCTGATGGCGACACCGAAACCAGGGGAGGGGTCCAACAGTACCTTCTTGTAGCCCAAGACAATTCGCCGCAGGAATCGGACTGGGCCGTGCCCCACCGCGGTTCGACCGGCTGCGGTCACGGCGTCACCGGCACGATATCGGGCTCACCCTTGCGGTCCGCATGGAATCCCGGTAGACACCGGTTCGCGAACGGAATCAACACCTGAATCAGCGGGCCGATTCCGAAGGCATACACGACCGTCCCGATACCGACACTGCCACCCAACAGCCAGCCGGTCGTCAATACCGACACTTCGATCCCGGTCCGCACCAACCGCACTGACCATCCCGTCCGGCGGACCAGTCCAGTCATCAGCCCATCGCGCGGCCCCGGACCCATACCAGCCCCGATGTACAGCACCGTGGCCACCGCATTCAAGGCCACCGCGGCACCCATCGCGCCGACCCGCACCGGCAGCACATCCCAGTCCGGCAACATCCACAACCCGATATCGACCGATACACCGATCACCACGACATTGCTCACCGTGCCGAGACCTGGCCACTGCCGCAACGGAATCCACGCCAGCAATACCGCGGCTCCGGTAAGAGCCGTCACCGCGCCGAAACTGATCGGCACATGCGCGGCCACCCCTTGATGAAACACATCCCACGGATCCAACCCGAGGCCGGCGCGAATCATCACCGCCATCGAAAACCCGTACAACCACAACCCGACATAAAGCGCCACCAGCCGCCGAACCAACATCACCACAGCCTGCCGCCAACTGGACCCCCAAAACAGAGCCAATCACCAATCAGTGGCCGCACAGCCAGAAACGAATCCAGATTCCACCCTTTCTTCCGCTACCACCCCTAAAACGTCACAGTGACGATTTAGGGGTGGTAGACATCGGGCGCAAGGGAAGTAGCGCCCGAGCGGCCTAATCCCAAGAGCCCAGCGTCATCCGACATTTATCCATTAAAATGGACAAATAGACGGAAAATTTACACAGGCAGGGCTAGGGGTTGAGCGTAGGCCACGCAACCGCAACACACATTCCCACACACAGAACGCCGTGAGCCCCAGCCAGCCCGCTCGGCAACCCAAATCCCGAAAACCCCACATCCGCCAACCTCACACGGCGAGCGCCGCCCGCTCCGGCACCCCGGTTGCAACGCCGATAATCGACATTATGTTAAGTAATGGCCGTCCCCGACCGTCGCTCATAGTTCATCCGCCGCTCCCCTTCGAATAACCACCAGCTCGGACCGGCGGCGGATCGTGGGTTCGCCAGATGCGGCAGGCCCGGCGAGTGCTGTCGGTTCCGGATTGTCTCGAAAGTTTTCCGAAACCCTCCCCATAGAGACTTGAATGAGTCATACTCTTGAATGTGTCCACCACTTCGGAATTCGAGCGTATGTTGCGCGGGGTGTCACTGCGCGTGACCGCGCCTCGGGTTGCCGTGCTGACTGCCGTGCACGAGCATCCGCACGCCGATACGGACTCGATCCTCGGTCAAGTGCGCGAAACGCTCGGCGCGGTATCTCATCAGGCGGTATACGACGTACTGCGCGCACTGACAGCCGCCGGTCTGCTGCGGCGCATCCAGCCGATGGGATCGGTGGCGCGCTACGAGACGCGGGTCGGCGATAACCATCATCACGTCGTGTGCCGGACGTGCGGCGTCATCGCCGATGTCGACTGCGCCGTCGGCGAGGCGCCGTGCCTGACCGCATCACACGACAACGGATTCGTACTCGATGAGGCCGAGGTCATCTATTGGGGTTTGTGCCCCGATTGCTCGGCAGCACAAATATCGGGATCACACCCGTGATCACAGCCCGAATCACACACTCCCCCGAAAGGAAATGCCGTGCCTGAGGAACATCCGCCCATCGGAGAGGCCAATACGGAACCCGCCGCCGGTGGTTGCCCCGTTACGTCCGGTCGCCTCAAGTCCCCAGCCGAGGGCGGAAGCAGCAACCGTGAATGGTGGCCGAACCAGCTCAATCTCAAGATCCTGCAGAAGAACCCGGCTGTAGCCAACCCCATGGGCGCGGAATTCGACTACGCCGCGGAATTCAAAACCCTCGATCTGGCTGCCGTGAAGCAGGACATCGTCGAGGTCATGACCACCTCGCAGGAATGGTGGCCCGCCGACTACGGCCACTACGGCCCGTTGTTCATCCGCATGGCCTGGCATGCCGCGGGCACTTACCGGATCAATGACGGCCGCGGCGGAGCCGGTGCGGGTATGCAGCGCTTCGCCCCGCTCAACAGCTGGCCCGACAACGCCAGCCTGGACAAGGCGCGGCGTCTGCTGTGGCCGGTCAAACAGAAATACGGCCGCAAGCTGTCGTGGGCCGACCTGATCGTCTACGCCGGCAACGTCGCGCTGGAGGACATGGGATTCCCGACCTTCGGCTTCGGTGGCGGCCGCGTCGATCAGTGGGAGCCCGAGGAGGATGTGTACTGGGGTCCGGAGCAGACCTGGCTCGGCGACGAACGCTACAGCGGCACCCGCGATCTCGAAAACCCCTTGGCCGCGGTCCAAATGGGTCTGATCTACGTGAATCCGGAAGGCCCCAACGGCAATCCGGATCCACTCGCCGCAGCCGTCGATATCCGTGAGACGTTCCGCCGCATGGCTATGAACGATGTCGAGACCGCTGCGCTGATCGTCGGCGGCCACACCTTCGGTAAGACCCACGGCGCGGGCGATGCCGCACTTGTCGGTCCCGAGCCCGAGGCCGCGCCGCTCGAAGAGCAGGGCCTCGGCTGGAAGAGTGCCTTCGGCACCGGTGTCGGCAAGGACGCGATCACCAGTGGGCTCGAGGGCACCTGGACGCCCACCCCGACCAAGTGGGACAACAGCTTCCTCGAGACCCTGTACGGGTACGAGTGGGAGAAGACCAAGAGCCCCGCGGGAGCCTGGCAGTACATCCCGAAGGATGGCGCTGGCGCGGGCACCGTGGCCGACGCCCACGACCCGTCGAAGACCCACACCCCGGTCATGCTGACGACGGACCTCTCGCTCCGCATCGACCCGATCTACGAGCAGATCACCCGTCGCTGGCTCGAGCATCCCGAGGAGCTGACCGAGGAGTTCGCCAAGGCCTGGTACAAGCTCACCCACCGCGATATGGGCCCGGTCACGCGCTACCTCGGACCGGAGGTGCCGGAAGAGACGCTGCTGTGGCAGGACCCTGTTCCGGCCGCTGACTACGAACTCATCGGCGCAGCCGATATCGCCACCCTCAAGAGCCAGATCCTCGCCTCGGATCTGACTGTCGCACAGCTGGTTTCGACCACATGGGCGGCCGCGGCGTCGTTCCGCGGCAGCGACAAGCGCGGCGGTGCCAACGGCGGACGGATCCGCCTGCAGCCGCAGGCCGGCTGGGAGGTCAACGAGCCCGACGAACTCGCCCAGGTGGTACGGGTCCTGGAGGGCATCCAGGAGTCCTTCAACTCCGCCCAGACGGGCAACACCCGGGTGTCCTTCGCCGATCTCGTCGTGCTCGGTGGCGCCGCGGCGGTCGAGCAGGCCGCCAAGAACGCCGGCTACGACGTCGAGGTGCCGTTCACCCCGGGCCGCACGGACGCCAGCCAGGAGCAGACCGATGTGGAGTCCTTCTCCGCGCTCGAACCCAGCGCGGATGGTTTCCGCAACTACCTCGGCAAGGGCAACCGGCTCCCCGCCGAGTACCCGCTGATCGACCGGGCGAATCTGCTGACCCTCAGCGCTCCCGAGCTGACCGTCCTCATCGGTGGTCTGCGCGTACTCGGCGCGAACCACAAGCAGTCGCAGCTCGGTGTCTTCACCACGAATCCGGGATCGTTGACGAACGACTTCTTCGTGAACCTGCTCGATATGGGCACGAAGTGGGAGCCGTCGGCCGCCGATGACGGAACGTACGAGGGCAAGGATCGCGCCACCGGTGCGGTCAAGTGGACCGGCAGCCGCGTCGATCTGGTCTTCGGGTCGAACTCGCAGCTGCGCGCGCTCGCGGAGGTCTACGCGACCGACGACGCGAAGGAGAAGTTCGTCAACGACTTCATCGCCGCGTGGGTCAAGGTGTCGAACCTGGACAGGTTCGACCTGGTGTGATCAAGGAGCGATGACCGGCCGCCCCCGGCCGGTCCACCTCATGCGGCGCCCCCGCGAACTCGGATGGTTCGCGGGGGCGCCGTCGTGCATATGTCGGTTTCTCGACCACGCCGACAGTCATATGGATGTGCTGTTCGATCCCAATGGACCGTTCGCGGGCTGTGCCATACACACTGGGTACGCCGACCGCCTCTGGCCGCTGTCGGTGTACTCCCCTCCCCCAGACCCAATTTCGCCGACCGGTTAATCGCGTTTGTTTGAAACGGGTTGTGGTCAACTAACCTTCATGCGGTGCTAGGACATTCACATGCGACCAGTGGCGCTTTCGCCTGGTCGGTGGCAGCGGCCACGCTGCCCATCTCGGCCTTGGTCTATCCGGTATTACCAAGTGACGACGCCCATCTCGGTGCCGTCGAGATATTACTCGGTACCTTTCTGACAGCAGGGGCAGCGCTGCTACCCGATGCGGACCATCCGAACGGCACCATCGCGCATGTGCTCGGTCCGATCTCCTATCATCTGTGCCGGTTGATCTCCTGGATCTCCGGCGGACACCGGCATGCCACGCACTCGTTCGCTTTCGTGATCGCCGCCGCCTTCGGGACTTGGGCGGGCGAGCATTGGCTCGGCAGGTATTTCACCCTGGCATTGGTGTTTTTCCTACTCGCGCTGGCTGTGCGGGCCCTACATCTGTGCCCCTCCGGCGAGAGCATCCAGGCATGGGGCACGGTCATAGTCCTCGCGGCGGCAGGAACGTTCGCGATGGATCACTGGATCACTGACAAACCATCATGGTTGCCGTTCTCCGTCGGACTCGGGGCGCTGGCCCACCTCGCCGGTGATTGCCTCACCGATAAGGGATGCCGATTGTTCTGGCCGTTCTCGCTGCGTACCCGCGTGCCGGTGATCGAACGGACCGGGAATAAGGTCGAAACCTGGATTCTGTCACCGCTTTTCACGGTGGCAACGCTTGCCGTGCTCTGGCACGTCTTGACCGTCAATCCCTAGGGTCTCGCCGCTGCGCCGTCCGATACGTCGGCGGCGCGGGGCCTGGGCCTCTGTGCTTTTTTGGACCGTACAGAGTTCGGTGACTTTGGGATTTCTCGTAATATATTTGAATACGCATATCTCAATATTCCAATACAATACCTGTCACGGCGCCTCGCCGCGCCCCTGGCGGCTACCCGCGTACGCGATCTCGCGCAGTCGCCTGATGGCTTTGGGGAGTATCTCGACCTCGGCGGGATGATTGAGTATCGGGTCGAAGTAGTCGGTCCGCTGCTCTCCCTCGGCCAGGCGCAGGCTGATTTCGGCAAGTTTGCGAGACGGGCCGCCGAGGGGGCTGCCGATCAGATCGAAACACACCTCGTGCTCGCGCAGATATTCTTCGAGGGCTTCGATTGAGGCCGATTTCGGTTGTTCCGCAACGGGTTCGGCAAAAATCCAGGTAGGCGTCGAATTGTTGAAACGGTATGGCATCAAGCTGCCATACCTGGCGCGTGCCCAGCCCGTCGCGACAGTGAACACGAACCGACCAACCGTGCCGCGGCCCGTGGTCGCCAGGGCGAAGTCCCATGGTTTGTCGTCGCGATCCAGCACGCGGAAGGCGAAGCCGAGCACATCCGGTACAGCCCCCGGCCACCCGGTGCCCTTCGAGAGGCGAGCGATGACGGCCCGTCCGCCACTGCCGAACAAATTCTCGAACTCGTCTTCGGCGTGCAGGCGGCCGGATAGGTGCAGTCCGTCGGGATGGAAGACACGCGCATGCCGGAGCCTGGCACCGGCCGCGAACGCGCTTCGCACAACTGTGGCGGACAAATCGACCATGGCGAGTCCTCCCAGGGTAGACGAACGTGTCGTTTCCCGGTTGCCCCGCACGTCGCCGGATAAACGGCAGGCGACCTCCGACCCGAATATCCTGAGCCGGGTCCGCGGATCGATCAGCTCGCGCCGTTTCCGCCGCACTCGGCAACCCCACCACAAGGTCGGTAGAACCTGCCCTCGTCAACGGCTGCCCAGCGCTGCACCTGCGACTCGCCGGCAAGATCACCGTCGTCATCGCAGCGTGCATCGACGACGGCGTCATCACCAAGCTCTACTCCGTGCACAATCCCGCGAAACTGTCGCGGTGGTAACGCGCGACCGCCCTGCACCGCTGTCACACCCCTGTCCCCCATCCTTTGCTGTGTGCGGCTTGCCGTACGTTCCGTTCTGTTGGTCATACCTGAGAAATACATTCGTAAATGCGCATATCTACGTATGCAAATGCCACAGATCGGTTCGGCGCGGATAGGTTGTCGGCGCCGGGACAAGCTGATCGTCGCCGGATCGACGATGCAGCCCACCGCTGAACACCACCGCCCAACCCACCCCCCGGGCCCCGAAACACGCAGTGCCACACCACTTCCCCAGGTCGAGCGTTTGGAACTGCCGGTACCGCATCCGAGGACATGGTGCGCACCGCCGAGGAGCGGATCATTGCGAGAGTCGATGGTTCGCTTCTGGACTGCGATTTTCCTGGACCGACCACTCCCCCTGCCCGGCATACTGCTCCGGACCGTCTGGGCGCTACCGCAATGGGTACAGCCCAAACCACCACGCAGCGCCCGGATGCCTGCCGTCGACTTCGATGGCACGATCGTGCGCGACCTGCGGGACTATGCGATGGTCACGGGCGTCGTCGAATACGACGACAGCGTCTATCTCGGCAGTCTCACCGAGACCGCTGTCGGCGTCAAGCCGGATACCGTCCGGGATGTGCGGTCGACCCACCGCTTCGACCCGCAAATATCAGTGCACAGTTGTACACTGAATCCATGGGCGAGCCCGAGCGGCAACGACAGGCGGAGATTCAGGCGCTCGCGCGGTTGGCGGGCGATGAGCTGGGTGGTGCGATCGACGGCGTCGCCGCGGTCCATCGAGCCATTTCGGACCGGGCGTTCTCGGCAGTGGGGCTGGCCGTGCAGCCGGTCAAAGTGGTGCACGATGCGATTACCGACGGCGTGTATCGACTGGTGAGCGGTACCGCAGTGGCTGCGGGAGTGCTGGCCGAGCGCGCCGTGGATGTACCCGGCGCTGCGGTGCCGTCACGCACTGTCTTCGGATCCGGATTCCTAGCGGCGCTGCAGGGCTTGATCGGGGACAGTCTCGAAGATCAGCGACCGATTCTGACCGGGCCGATGGCATTCCGGATCAATGGCGAACCGATCGCACCGGGCTGGGTCGGTGATGTGGTGTCGAATCCGCGCCCGCGCATCGTGGTTTTCCTGCACGGTCTGGTGGAAACCGAACATGCTTGGCGACTCGGCGGGCGACCCAGCTATGCCGAGCGACTCGAAGAGGATCTCGACTGCACGCCCCTGATGGTTCGATACAACAGCGGTCTGCACATCTCGGAGAACGCCCGTCTGCTGAACGGCATGATGCAGGGCCTGGTCGAGAACTGGCCCGTGGCGGTCGAGCAGATCGCATTGGTCGGCCATTCCATGGGCGGCCTGATCGCGCGCGGTGCCTGCTATGACGCCGATCAGGCCGACCTGCCGTGGGTGCGCCGGGTGCGGCACATTGTTTGTCTCGGAACACCGCATCTGGGCGCGCCACTGGAGCAGTTGGTCCATTACGCGTCCGCGGCGTTGGTGAAAATGCCCGAGACCAGGCCGCTCGGCCGTTTGCTGCGGCGTCGCAGTGCGGGCATTCGTGACCTGCGCCAGGGAACACTCGTCGATGAGGATTGGCTAGGTCTGGACGCGGATGCCTTGCGTCGCAGGGTCATTCGCGAGGTGCCGCTGCTCGACTGCGCAGATCACTACTTCGTCACCGCCGCGGTCACCCGCAGCTCCCGCCATCCGTTCGGCCTGATCATCGGTGACGGCTTGGTCTTGCCGGCGAGTGGCTCCGGTCGAAATCGGGCCCGCCGCATCGGTTTCGACGATGCCAACGGCCTGCATATCCCTGGAGCCAACCATTTCACTTTGCTCAACCACGACGCCGTTTACCAGGCGCTGCTTCGCTGGCTGGCCGTCGATGCACACCGCGAGACGGTGCGCTGCGGTTGATCGGTCAGCACCCGGATCAGAATAGTTGGTCGGAGTGGCAGTCGGCTTCCCCTGTGACGTCAGCGGCGAACTGGGCTTCGACTTCCGTGTCGGCGCCCTCGGTGTGGGCCGAGTAGAGCAGTAAGCAGCCGCGGATGCCGTCGAGGAGGTCTTCGAGCAGGTCGAGGGCGGGGCGGGTGGGGTCGAGGCGGCTGATCCGGAACTCGTCGAGCAGTGCGGCGCGCGAGGCGCTGTCGAGATCGAATTTGCGCGCCTGCTCTTCGATTTCGGCGACGCGGGCCACCACTGCCCACGGTGCCGGCACGTGCCCTTCGGAGACGGCGACGGCCTCGGCGATGAGGTCGACGACGATCTCGGTCGGGGTCTCACCAGCGATCAGGCGCTCCAGCACCAGGGTCGGGGTTTCGACTTGCAGTGCTTCGATATCGTCGGCCTCGACGACCACATCGGCGGTCGGCACGCCCGCGAGTTCGCCCGCGATCTCGGCGGCGGCGTAGAGCCAGTGTGCGGCGGCGACGGATGCGGACGCGGGATCGAGTTCGGTGAACAGCTCCAGGGTGCCGAGGGGGTCGGCGCGCAGCAGTTGGTCGGCGGCCTGCACCTGGGCCGGTGAGACGTCCGGGCGGGAGAGTTCGACAGCTTGGCGGGCGCGGCCGGACAGAGCGCCGAGCTCGGCGGATTCGATGGCGGCCTGTTCGGTGCGGACCTCGGCAGCGATCGTGTCGCGCAGGGCGGAGTCGTTGATGGCGTGCAGGGTGCGCCCGACGCGGTGCGCGGATTCGACCACGCCGCTGTAGGAAACGACGAGTCCGTGGTCGGTCGGCAGGTTCGGGGTGCGTATTCCGGCCTCGACTTCCTTGAAGTTGCGGCGTTCCTCGGCGCGCCGCCAGGCCTCGCTGTTGGGGACGTCGGGATCGCCCGCGGCACTTGCCGGATGCGTATATGTGCGCCACTGGAAACGGGACAGGGTGGTCAGATTAGACGCCAAACTCGTTGCTTGATCATGGTTTATCGGCGGCAGCTCGGCCACCGTGGTTGCGAGATCGCCGCGTCCGGTCGCCCAGATGGCGACGAGGGCGTTGCGGTCGGCGTCGAATGCGTATCTGGTCACGCACGCCAGTCTTGCCGATCAGCGGCCGTTGTGCGCGCGATCGATCGCTTCGCTATCCGGTCGTCGGCGTTTCGAGTGTCCGATGTCAGCTCATCGGCGTCCGTCCCTTGGTTCGTGCGCCGGGTGGGACGCCGTGCTGAATGGCGGTGGATACCTGCGAGGATGGACGGTATGACTCTCGATCACGGTGATCCCGGCGACGCCCCCTCGACTCCACAGCCGACCGCGCCGGTAGCGAATGCCGCTCGTCCCTCGGCGGCCGAGGAGGCCAGAACCGTTGCGGCGGCGACGAATATCGCGACCTTGGCGAGTTTGAGCGAGGACGGTGGCCCGTGGGCGTCGTTCGTCACCTACGGGCTGCTGGATGGTCAACCGGTGCTGTGCGTGTCGCGGATGGCCGAGCACGGGCGCAACCTCGCTGCGGATCCGCGGGCCAGCCTGTCGGTGCTATCGCCCGATGTGCCCGCCGATCCGCTGGCCGGTACCCGGATCACGCTGGCCGGTGTGGTGGAGCGCCCGGTCGGTGCTGAGGCCGCGGCGGCGCGGGCGGCACATCTGGCGGCGGTGCCCGCGGCGAAGTACTACGTGGATTACAGCGACTTCTCGCTGTGGGTATTGCGCGTGCGGCGAGTTCGATGGGTCGGTGGATACGGGCGGATGGATTCCGCAACCGCCGAACAGTATCTGGCGGCCGCGCCGGATCCGGTGGTTCCGGTGGCGGGGCCGGCGATCACACATCTCAATGACGATCATGCGGACGCGCTGTTGTCGATGGCGCAGGTATTGGGCGGATACCTGGATGCGACCGAGGCCAGTTGTGAACGCGCGGACCGCTATGGCCTTGACCTGCGGGTCGTGACGCCGCGCGGGGTGGCACGCACCCGGGTGTGCTATGCGATGCCGATCGATTCGGCGGCCGAGGTGCGCGCCGCGACAGTCGAATTGACGCGGCGCTCCCGGCAGGTGTAGCAGACGGGTCCGCCCTCTCGGCGCCTGCGTGGTCGAATCGGAATCTCGCTGGGAGTGGGGTTCAGTGTGCGAGCGCGCGGCTGATGACCAGGCGCTGGATCTGGTTGGTGCCCTCGAAGATCTGGGTGATCTTGGCTTCGCGCATGTAGCGTTCGACGCGGAAATCGCGGGTGTAGCCGTAGCCGCCGTAGACCTGTACGGCGTCGGTGGTGACCTTCATGGCGGCATCGGTGGCGATCAGCTTCGCCACACTCGCCTGCCGCGCGTACGACAGTCCGGCATCGCGGCGCCGCGCCGCGTCGAGGTAGGTGGCGCGGGCGGAGTCCACGGCGGCGGCCATATCCGCGAGCAGGAAACCCAGACCCTGATGGTCGATGATGGGTTTACCGAAGGCGGTACGCTCCTTCGCGTAGGCGACGGCCTCATCGAGCGCGGCCTGGGCGAGGCCGGTCGCGACCGCGGCGATCCCGAGTCGACCGGAATCCAGTGCGCTCAAGGCGATTTGCAGTCCTTGCCCCTCTGCGCCGATCCGGCGCTCCGCGGGGAGGAATGCGTTGTCGTAATGGGCGGTCGTGGTCGGTACGGCGTGCAGGCCCATCTTCGCTTCGGGTTTGCCGAAGGTGAGCCCGGCGGTCTCGCGCGGTACGAGGAAACAAGAGATGCCGCGCGATCCGTCCCCGGTGCGCGCGAAGAGGTTGTAGAAATCGGCGATTCCGCCGTGGGTGATCCATGCCTTCGTACCGTTGATCCGGTAGCCGCCGTCGGCCGGGTTCGCCTTACATGCGACGGCCGCGGCGTCGGAGCCAGCCTGCGGTTCGGACAGACTGTAGGCGCCGATGAGGTTGCCGCCCAACATATCCGGTAGCCAACGCTGCTTCTGCTCCGCGGTGCCGAACGCCAGCAGCGGGTGGCAGGCCAGGCTGTGCACGCTCACCGCGACCGCGACCGCGACCCATCGAGCGGCGATTTCCTCGAGCACCTGCAGATACACCTCGTACGGCTGCCCGCCACCGCCCCACTCGACCGGGTACGGCAGACTCAGCAGCCCCGCCGCACCCAACGTGGCGAAGACGCCCTCGGGATAGGTCTCGGCTCGCTCGTGCTCGTCGACAATGGGGGCGAGGACCCTATCGGCGATCTCGCGGGTGAGCTGGATGAGATCGCGGGCCTCTTCGGTGGGCAGCAGGCGTTCGACGGCCACGAGACTCCTCGACTACGGATAGCAGTACTGAATTACTGCACACAGTACTGTCGCTTGCCCGCCGTCGGAGCGGCCCTCTCGGCCGCCTCACCCAATTCATGGCCGACGTAATTACCCACTCGAGTGTCGCCGAAACCAGTGCCGAGTCTGCCATCAACGTCCGATTCCGAATTCCGTAGCAGTCGCAGATCTTTCGGGAACCCGAGACCCCGGCTATACCTGGGAGTTCGCCGAACCAACGTAATACCGGCACACCCGCGAGTAATAAGGCGTAGGTCTCGCGTTTGCGCAGAATTAACGTCGCGGGCACATGACCGCAGCCGACAGCACCTCGCCGACAACTAACCTCAATGGCGCGTCTTCGACACGCACATCGGTATCACCGCAAGAGCGGAGCGGCTCGAACGGTTCCCAGCGCCCACAGATGCCGGCTGAACTGAATCGGCAGTCTGTCCCGAACCCAGCGACAACGCGGAGACCCCATGCCCCACGCCGACGTGAAAACCGCCCGCCACCTGAACGCCCGCATCGTTACCCCTGGTCAGCTCGCCACCTGCACATCGGCTGCCCGCGCGACACCCTCGCACAACATTCCGCTCTCGCCCGACAACGGGCCATCCCGGCAACTCAGCTCACTCGATGTCCTGCTACTCGACGCCGAATCACCGACCATGCTGCTCCACGTCGGATCGGTCACACTGCTGGAGCCACCCACCAGTGGCGGCGCGCTGGACGTCACGGTCCTGCGCCGCTTGATCGCGAGCCGACTACATCTGATCGCACCCCTGAGGTGGCGATTACACACCGTCCCATTGGGTCTCGACCTCCCCTACTGGGAAGACAGCGACACCATCGACCTCGGATATCACGTGCGCGATACACGCCTGCCCGAAGGTTCCACCGACGAGGCGCTCGCCGAACTCGCCGCCCGCCTGCACGCCCAACCACTCGACCGAACTCGACCACTGTGGGAATGCCACCTCATCTCGGGGCTGGCCGAAGGCCGCCAAGCCATCTACACCAAAGTGCACCACGCACTCATCGATGGTGTGTCCGGAGCCGAAGTCATGGCCGCGGTGTTCGACATCGCGCCCGAATCCCGGCCCGTGCCGCTACCCCCCGACGGCCTCCGACTGGCACGAACACCCAACCCCGCCGAAATACTCGGCCGCGGCATCGCACACACCATGGCCCGCCAAGCCGAACGAGTACGCCTGCCGCTACGCCTGGGACCGATGCTGCCGAACGCACTCACCGACCTGCCCAAAGCCAACCCCACGCTGCCGGGCAACGGCCCCAATGGCACCGGCCGGTCCTTCGCCTTCGTCTCGCTATCGCTCGACACCGTCAAACAGGTCAAGAACAGCTTCGGCGGCACCGTCAACGACGTGGTGATGACATTGTGCACCAGCGCACTCCGCCGTTGGCTACAGGACCACGACGCACTGGCCGACGAGCCGGCCGTGGCCGCGATCCCGGTATCGGTGCGCACCCCCGAGCAACTCGGCACCGCGGGCAACCAGTTCTCCATCATGCTGTCCGAACTACCCATCGGCGAAACCGACCCACAGCACCGCATGAAACTCACCCACGCCGCAATGCTCGCCGCCAAAGACCGCTTCCACACCACCCCACCGGCCCTGCTGCACTATGCCACCGCGGCACTCCCCCAGATCCTGCACGGACTGGCCACCCGCCTACTGCTGCGCGTCGCCGCCCCCGCACTCCCACTGGCCAACATGATCGTCTCCAATGTCCCCGGTCCGCAGATACCCTTGTACACCGCAGGAGTCCAGGTAGCCGGCTGCTATCCCATCTCTGTACTCACCGACCTATCAGGCCCACTCAACATCACCGTCATGTCCTACAACGGCCACCTCGACTTCGGCATCCTCGCCGATACCGACACCATCCCCGACGTCTGGAACATCGCCACATACTTACAAGACGCGCTCGCCGAACTCACGCAATAACCACTCACGTGGACCCTGCCCCCGAGCCCGTTGATGTTCCCACGGTTTGGGGGAGACGGCGTCAGGCCAGGGGCGGTATCGAACGGCTACCCCTTGACCTACAGAAACGAACATCCCTACCCACCACCCGAAGTCGCCTCGCGCACCGGAACGGTCAGCATGGCGACGATCATGTCGACGATCTCGCCGGTATCGCTGTCGGGATCCGCGATGCGTACCCCCGCTTCCAGGGCACGTTCGTAGTCGGCGATCAGGGCGAACATAATGGTCGCCATGGTTTCCAGTCGCTGGCGGCGTCGGCGGGAGGGGAGTTGCGGGAGGGCCGCGTCCAGGCGGGTGGCGATGATGCGGACGGCGGCGCGGTCGGCGCCGGCGAGGCGGCGCGCGTCGGCGATTACCGGGTGGGCGCGCACCACCTCGAGGAAGCGGCCGTAATGGGTGACCTGTGCGGTGGAGATGAGTTCGAGGATGGGAGCGGCGAGCATCGCGACCAGTGCGCGGATCTCATATGCGGTGCCGTCGGACTCATCGGGCGAGCAGGCCCATTCGGCGATCTTCGAGCCAGTTCATGCGGCGGTCGACGATGGCCTCGAGCAGACCAGCGCGGGAGTCGAAGTAGTAGTGCACTGCTGAGTTGTTGCGCTGGCCCGCGGCCGCGGCGATATCGCGCAGCGGGACATCCACGCCGCGCTCGGCGATGAGTCGTTCACCCGCATCGAGCAGTGCGGCACGCGGATCCTCGGCGGCCATACCAGCACTGTACTGAATCCGAGTATTGACGATATTAGGCATAGGTGCTTAATTGGGGCCGGACGGAACGGATGCTCGGCCGTGCCGCGAGCGGCCTTCGTGCAGCAGACTCGAGGTGATCCGATGACCATCGCGCGGGGCCCGATCTACCAGCTGTGCTGGGTGGTACGCGATATCGAGACCGCGCGCGAGTTCACTCAGCGATACGGCGTCACGAAGTGGTTCACCATCCCCGACATGCAGTTCGGGCCGCGGTTGTGCGAATCGCGTGGCGCGCCCGCGAATTACATGGTCACCGTGGCATCGGGATATGCGGGCGGGCGGCAGCCGAACACGCGCACAGGACCGAAATATGAAGGGCGATCGAGATGCGATTCACCTATGCCGAAACGATGACGGATCCGAGCTTCTATCTGCCGCTGGCGCAGGCCGCGGAGGCAGCCGGGTACACCTCGATCACGATCGCCGACAGTGTGGCCTATCCGAAGGAATCCGACGCCACCTACCCATACACCCCCGACGGCAAGCGGGAGTTCCTGGAGGACAAGCCGTTCATCGAGGCCTTCGTGCTCTCAGCGGCCATCGCGGCGGCCACGACTACGCTCCGGCTGACACCCTTCGTGGTGAAGCTGCCCATCCGCCCACCGGTATTGGTGGCCAAGCAGGCCGCCTCGGTCGCGGCGTTGAGCGGGAATCGGTTCGGATTCGGTGTCGGGATCAGTCCGTGGCCGGATGATTTCGACATCATGGGTGTGCCGTTCGAACGTCGCGGCGCCCGGATGGACGAGTGCATCGATATCGTGCGCGGGCTCACCGCGGGAGGCTATTTCGAATTCCACGGCGAGTTCTACGATCTGTCGCCCATCAAGATCAGCCCGGTGCCGACCGAGTCGATTCCGATCCTCATCGGCGGACACAGCGGACCGGCATTACGGCGCGCGGCTCAGCGTGGCGACGGCTGGATGCACGCCGGTGGCGATCCGGCCGAATTGGACCGCCTGCTCGCGAAACTCGATGTCCTGCGCGCCGAATACGGTTCCCGCGAGGATTTCGAGATCCACGTCATCTCGCTCGACGGGTTCACTGTCGACGGTGTGAAGCGGTTGGAGGACAAGGGCGTCACCGATGTGATCGTCGGCTTCCGCTACCCGTACACCACCGAACCCGATACCGAATCGCTGGACACCAAGATCGCGCACCTGTCCCGGTTCGCGGAGAAGGTCATCGCGAAGACGAGCTGAACCGCTGCCAGGCCTGCGGTGAGATGGGGTGCGGGCCATGATGCCACTGATCACGACACACCATTGAGGCGCCTCTTCGTCTCCGCATCGGCCGGGAAGAACGATTCGATGGCGAGTTCGGCGACGGTCACGTTCATCGGTGTACCGAACACCGTGGTGACGCTGATGAACGACAGTTCGTGGTCGTCACGGCGCAGGCGTAGCGGAACGATCGCCTGGTCGGGTTCTGGGAGGGTGAGATCGACTGTGCCACCGGGATATTCGCGTAGTTCTTCGCGGAGCTCGAGTAGTTCGGACGAGCCGGTGACGTCGATCTGGCGCGACAGGCGCTCGAAGATATGGCCACGCCATTCGGCCAGATTGACGATGCGGCTCGCCATACCGTCGGGGTGCAGGCTCAGTCGCAACGCATTCACCGGTGCGGTCAGCAGTTTCGGATTGATGCCCGTCAACAGCAGTGCCACACCGGAATTGGCGTCGATCATGTTCCAGCTCTGGTCGATAGCCAGCGCGGGGTAGGGGTCGTGCCCCGCGAGGATCTGGCGCATCGCACCGCGCACCGCATCCATCGCGGGTGTATCGAGCGACGGTTCGGCGTAGGCGGGTGCGAATCCGGCCGCGAGTAGCAGCCGATTGCGCTCCCGCAACGGAATCTCCAACTGCTCGCACAGATGTACGACCATGGTGCGGCTCGGATTCGCGCGACCCGTTTCGATGAAGCTCAGATGCCGCGCGGAAGTTTCGGCGCGCCCAGCCAATTCCAGCTGGCTGAGCCTGCGCTCGAGCCGCCAATGGCGCAGCAGGTCACCGGCTGTCTGCGTACTCACTGTGCCGATCCTACGAAGCGCACGGCTCCGACACGATTACCTGACAGGTAATCGATGTGCGACTCAGAACCGCCAGCGGGTCCGACCAGCGGGTTCCACGGTCGAGAGCGTGGCGGTGAACGCGGAGGCGCTATCCACCCACAGTGCGCCGACGGCGGTGACGTGCGGGCTGCTGTCCGGATTGATGGTGGTCAGCCACGGGTGTTCCGGTCGAGGCCGCCGGTGCCGGAATCTTCTTCGATGCCCGCGTCGAGCCGTTTGCGAATGCTGTCCCGATCGATGGGCGGCCGCTCGTAGCGGTCGGCGAGGTTGATGGTGTCCATATCGGCCTGACGATTCGGGTCGGCGGAACTCGCCGGTGTCAGAAGATTTCATCGCCGACGAAGGCCTGGGCCGACTGAGCCGCGGTGAGCTCGGCGGCGATCGCGTCGGTGAATTCGGTGAGATCGCCGGGACTGCGGGAGGTGATCAGCGGCCAGCCGTTCTCATCGGAGCGCACCACCGCACGATCGATCCAGCGCCCCTGCGCGTTGACGATATCGGTGCGCAGCGAGTGGTAGGACGTCAACGTCTTGCCCGCGAGGACGCCGGCCTCCACGAGCAGCCAGGGACCGTGACAGATCGCCGCGACGGGCTTACCCGCGCGCACGAACTGCTGTGCGACTTCCACGGCGCGCTCGCAGACACGCAGTTTGTCCGCGTTCACCGTGCCACCCGGCACGACGAGCAGGTCGAAATCGTCGACCTCGAGATCGTTGAGTGCCGCATCCGGCTGCACGACCTCATCCTTGTCGACATCGTGTCGAAAAGTCTGGACCTCGCCGCGTTCGGGGGTCGCGTGCACCGCGACGGCGCCGTGTTCGCGCAACCAGTCCAACGGCATCAGCAACTCGTCGTGTTCGACGCCGGTATTCGCGGTGATGACCAATGCGCGCACACCGCGCAATTCCTCGGACATGACCGGGACCCCTTTCTCGCCGATCTTTCACCAAGGTCGACCTACCCGCGCGCGGGCGACTCAAACGATTCCGGCATCGGTCCGGACCAGCGATTTGCGCAGTAAAATCCAGTAATGGCCGTGGCCCTGCCCACCGTCGGCGTGGAAGAGGAGTTCCTTCTGGCGGATCCGATCACAGGTGCGCCGAGTCCGCGGAATGTCGAAGTCGCGGCGGCGGCGGCCGATGTCGGCATCGATCTGCAGTTGGAGTTGACGCGCTGTCAGGTCGAGATAAATACCGGCGTGCACACCCGGACCCCCGATTTACTCGATGACCTGCGTCGATTGCGACGCAGTGTGGCCAATTGCGCGGAGAAGCACGGCGCACGGCTGCTTGCGGTGGCTGTTCCGCCCGCGGTACCGAAGACGTTTCCGGTCACCGATACCCCGCGCTATCAGCGCATCGAACGCAATTTCGGGATGCTCGCCCATGAGCAGGGTTTGTGTGGCTGCCATGTCCATGTCGGGGTGCCGTCACGGGAAACCGCGGTGCGGGTGGGGAATTATCTGCGGCCCTGGCTACCGGTACTGTTGGCGTTGACCGCAAATTCCGCGGTCTACCGCGCCACCGATACCGGATACGCCAGTTGGCGCAGTATTCAGTGGCGGCGGTGGCCGAGTGCCGGACCGCCACCGTTCTTCGATTCCGAAGCCGATTACGACGATATGGTGCGGATGATGCTCGCCAGCGGCAGCATTCTCGATAAGGCGATGGTGTATTGGGATGTGCGGCCCTCGGCCTCGTATCCGACTGTCGAGGTGCGCGTCAGTGATGTACCGGCGACGGTCGAGGAAACGGCGTTGCTGGCCACACTGATTCGCGCCGCTGTCGTCATGGCGAACGCCGCGCTGCAGAATGGGCTGCCACCGCCGCCGGTGCCCGCGGAGGTTTTGCGGGCCGCGTATTGGAAGGCCGCCCGATCCGGGTTGGACGGCGATGGGCTCGACACGCTCAGCGGCCGCGCGTTTCCGGCCCACACCCTGCTCGGCAGGCTGGTCGACCACCTCACTCCCGCGCTCGAGCAGCTGGGTGACCAGCAGTTCGTCGCCGAAACCGTCGATGCGGTGCTCGCACGTGGCAACGGCGCTCGGCGCCAACGCACCGCGTTGTCCGCGCACAACGATGTCAACGATGTCATCGATGTTGTCGCCGCCGCGACCCTCGAAGGGTGCTATTGACCGGACAAGCACGGCCTGTGCGGCGACGAGAGCTTGTTCATTCTACTACGCAGCATAGTTGATACGGCTGTGACAGGAACCTGGTTCCATGGTGGTATGGCCCTGCTCGTCGGCACGTCGGGTTGGCAGTACCGGGACTGGCGCGATGTGTTGTATCCGGGAAACGTTGCGCAGCGCGCGTGGCTCGAAACCTACGCAGCGGGCTTCTCGACGGTCGAGAGCAACAATGCCTTCTATCGACTGCCCAGCGTCGAGACCTTCGCGGCATGGCGGGATCGAACACCGCCGGACTTCTGTTTCGCGGTCAAGGCAAGCCGATTCCTTACCCACATCAAGCGGCTGCGCGAACCCGAAGAGCCAGTCGCGCGGTTGATGGCGCACGCCTGCGCACTGGGCGACAAGCTGGGACCGGTGCTCCTGCAACTTCCGCCGACTCTGCGGGCGGATCCGGCACTGCTCGACGCCTGCCTACGCTGTTTTCCGCAAGAGGTCCGGATCGCGGTCGAACCCCGGCACGATTCCTGGTGGGTTCCCGAAGTTCGTGCTGTGCTGACCGAATGCGGTGCGGCGCTGTGTTGGGCCGATGTCCGGTCCCGCCCGGTCGCCCCGCTATGGCGGACGACGGATTGGGGTTATCTGCGACTGCATTCCGGACGTGCGACACCGGCACCGCGCTATGGACGCACGGCACTGACCAGTTGGGCGCGACGGCTGGCCGACACCTGGCCGGATCATGCGGAGGTGTTCGTCTATTTCAACAATGATCCCGGCGGTGCGGCGGTCCGCGACGCGATCGTCTTCGCGCGCATCGCCGCCGCGGCCGGAGCCACCGTCAGCCGAACTCCCGCAACGGATTTCAGCCGACGATAGCGTTCATTATGGTGCCGGCGCTGGACGCGATGACGCCACCGAGCATGGCGCCGGCGAGCATCTTCGGCGAGTCCAGGGTGCCGCCGCTCCACTTCTCCCAGGCGAACCTGCCTCCGGCGTAAGTGATTCCGCAGACACCCGACAGCATGACAAACCAAGTCAGGTAACGGACCATCTGCAGGATCTTCTCCGAATTGGGCGGCGCCTCGGGCGTCGGATCCCCGATTTGAGCAAGGACAGTCTCGTGCAAGGTAATCAGCATCATGGGCGCGTACTCATTCCAGGTTGAGGCGGGCGATGAGCGGCAGATAACCGAGCAATAACCAAGTTGGTACCGCACAAGTATGGTCGCTGGGCGCGCTTTTCGGGGCGGTCTCGGCGGAACCTGTCTGGAATGTCCGAAGCGCGGCCCGACGCGCCGGTGCGCGGGTGTAGCATTTCGCCCGAACAACCCCAGCGCGGGAGCTCGGGCACGGCCGGGCTGAGAGGGCGGACCCCACGTTTCGCCGACCGCATGAACCTGTCCGGGTAATGCCGGCGTAGGGAGAGCGGTACCGGGATGTCTGCACCCACCCTCGATCCATCCGAGCGGCGCGAAGCACCGCTGACCCTGGATCAACCCGCGCCGAAGGTCCTGTCGTTCTGGGATCAGAGCGCGTTCTGGGCGAACCTCGGGGTCAGCCTGCTGGCATTCTCCGGCGCATACACCGTACTGGCGCCGAATACCGACGGTGTCGCGCAGATCTCCATCGCCGCAGGCATCCTCGCCATGATCATCGGAACGATAGTCGGCGGACTCATGCTCGGACTGGCCGCGGTGCCGGGTGCCGAGACCGGTAAGCCCGCGATGATGCTGCTGCGTGGACTGTTCGGCGCGAAGCTCAGCTACCTGCCGACAGTGCTCAACATCGCGCAGCTGATCGGTTGGGGCACCTTCGAACTCATCGTGATCGGCGATGCGGCCGAGGAGTTGTTCGACGGTGGGCCGCACTGGGTTTATGTGGTCGCCGCGGGTGTGCTGACGACGGTATTGACGATCTGGCCACTCGGTTCGGTGCGGATGCTGCGGCGGTTCGTGACCGTCGGCGTGGTGATCGCGTTGATCTGGTTCTACGTCCAGTTCGTCCGCGCGGGTCTGCCGGATCTCACCGCCAGTCCGGGGCCGAAGGGCGGCGGCCCGTTCGGCGTGGATTGGAATCTCTTCTGGATCGCCACCGATGCGGCACTTGCGGTTTCGATCTCCTGGGTGCCGGTGGCGGCCGACTATACCCGGCACTCCCGCAGCACTGGCGCGGCATTCGGCGCGGCCAGTGCAGCCTATGCGTTCACCCAGATCATCGCCTATGTGCTCGGGTTGTTCGCGTTGGCGCTCGCGTCCGGCGACGGCGGGGTCTATTCGCCGTTCCTCAAGGTCACCCTCGGCGCGGTGTTCTTCTTCGTCTTCGTCTTCCGTGAGGCCGATCAGTCATTCGCGAATGTGTATTCGACGGCTGTGTCGATTCAGAATCTCACACCTCGGGTCGACCGCCGGGTGCTCTCGATCGGTCTCGGCGTACTGATCACTTTGCTCGCACTGCGGCTGAATATGGCGAACTACTTCGGCTTCCTCGGCCTGATCGGTTCGGTTTTCGTGCCGCTGCTCGGCGTACTCGTCGCGGACTTCTTCCTGCGGGTGCGCGACCACTGGGATACCGCGGCGGCCGCGCCATCACGGTGGGGCATGGTTTTCGCCTGGCTGGGAGGACTTTCGGTCTACCAGCTGATCAACCCGGGCGCCGCCGGAGTGTGGACCGAATTCTGGGTGGACGTGCAGGAAAAGCTGCACTTCACCAAGCAGGCGTGGATGAGCGCGTCGCTGCTGTCGTTCCTGGCGGCGGTCGTGGTCGCGTGGGGTGTAGGGCGTCTTTCGACGCTGCGCAAGTCCGCGTAGTCGCCGGACCACCGCGCTGGTTCGGCCGTCACGCCCCAACACGCGCGATACCGGTTCCAATTCGCCGGCGACCACGTCGGATACCGAAGCGCCACCGAGGAATTCGCCGCTCAACTCGATACGTTGCTCGCTAAACGCGCGTAGAGATCGCCCCGGCGCGATGCGATGCTCGAACCAGCCATCTCGCTCGGCAGATATCGTCGACTCCATGGCTCGGGACATACCCCTGCAGGTCGCGGTGTGTGGACCGCGTGATTGCACGAACACCGAGGCCGAATGGGCTGCGGAGGTGGGGCGACTGCTCGCGGCTGCCGGTGCCACCGTTTTGTGCGGCGGCGGGACCGGCGTCATGGCCGCGGTCGCCGCGGGGGCTTCCCGCGCGGGCGGTCTTGTCATCGGATTGCGGCCTGATACGGACCGGTCGGCCGCCTGTCGCGGTCTGTCCGCCGTTCTCTACACCAATATGGGTGAGGCGCGAAACGCTATTCTCATTCACTCGGCCGACGCGGTAATTGTGATCGGCGGTTCCTGGGGGACCCTGTCCGAACTCGCTTTCGCTCGCCACCGCGGCACCATTCCCGTCATCTCCCTCGGCGGCTGGCAACTTCGCGACGCCAGCGGAAACCTTATCCCCGCAGCGCAACGTGCCAACAACCCCGCCGATGCTGTTCGGCTCGCCCTCGCCTGAGCCCCGAAACCTATTTCGGCGCCACTCAGCGCACGCGGGCACGCGCGCCCGGATGCGATGGCGGAATCCACGACATGCAGCCAGTAGGCGTTGGTCCTGAACGAGACCACCCCCGGAAACCGCCCGGACCGCTGCCCGCGCCGGCACGGCCATCCGCCGGAGTGTGGTGGCCATCGACACAGCATGTCCAGCACGAGCGCCGCCGATGGGACGTTGAACGTCGCAGGGTAATCAGCGGCGCGAGGCCCTGAGCGACAAGATGTTCCCTCAGGCGATCAAACCCAGGTCGTGCCGAGCGGTACCGACAGCGGGACCAGGGTCGGTCGCGATGACGCGGTGCAGCAATTCCGAGTAGATGTCACGGAAGTCGACGGTGGTTTTCAGATCACCGTTGTCGAGGTCGGTGAGGCTGGGCTCGTCGCCGTAGAAGCCGCCCTTGACCCGCGCTCCCGCGACGAACACCGGCCCGGCGGTGCCGTGGTCGGTGCCCTGGGAAGCGTTGGCGGCGACGCGGCGGCCGAATTCGCTGTAGGCCATGAGAACTACGTCGCGACCACGGGGATGCCCCGCCATATCCGTCAAGAACGCCGACACCGCCTCGTCGAGCCGTCCGAGCAGTTGCTGCTGGGTGCGGCGTTCATCGGCATGGGTATCGAAGCCGCCCAGGCTCACCGAATACACCTGGGTCGGTACGCCCGCTTTGATGCACTGTCCGACGAGCGCGAGCTGGGCGGCGAGCGGATTGCCACCAGCGCTGGCGGGTTTCGCGCCGAGCGAGGAAAATGTCTGCGTCACAGCCTGTTCGGCGTCATAGCCTGCACAAACAAGCGCCTGGGCGGGACTGTCGCGGGGGTCGGTGGCAGCGAGTGCGGCCAAGGCGGCGGATAGTTCCGGCGATAGCGGGGCCGAGGCGGGATCCAGCGCCGCTGCCGTGCGCTTATCCCCTATCGCCAACTGCGGCAGCACCGGGCCGATATTGACCGCACGCATGGGGTCGTCGCCGGTCGCGTCCAGCCAGCGCCCGATCCATCCGGTATCGACCGGGCGGTCCGGAGCGGCTGTCTGCCAGATGTCCATCGAGCGGAAATGGCTGTGATCCGGATGCGGATAGCCGACTCCGCGCACGATCGCGAGATTGTGGTTGCCCCACAGGTCCGCGAAACCCTTCATCGCCGGATTGAGTCCGAGCTGCCCGTCCAGGTGCAGGACCTCCTGCGGCTGATACGACAACTCCGGTCGCGCATCGTGATAGGCGTTGTCCGCGTAGGGAATCACGGTGTTGACGCCATCGTTGCCGCCGTACATCGTCACCAGGACCAGGATTCCGTCGCCCGGCGCCAGGGGTGCGGTGGCTGCGTGCCGGTGCACCTGCTCCCAGGTGATCACGGAGCCACCGGCCAGCCCGAGCGCACCCAATACGCTACTGCCGACAAGGAACTGTCTGCGATTGAATCGAGTCATGGTTCGATGACTTTCCGGTCAGCTGGTCAGGTACTCGGGAGTGTTCACCGCGATCGCGGTGAGTCGGGCAGGATCGTTTCGAACCGCCGCGAGCACGGCGGCGCTGCGGTTCGACCAGGAGCCGATGCCGAGCTGGTAGCCGACCGCATCGAGGCGATCGCCCGGCGCGGCGGACGAAATCCCGCTCAGATCCGCCTTTTTGACGAGCTCAGATGCCGCGGTGAGTCGAATCTGCGCCGCGGCTGTCGACATCCACGCCTGGCCGTGCGACCAGCCACCGACCGACGGCGGGTAGAACGGCAGCTGTCCGAGATTGCGTAGCACACCCGACAGCTTCTTGACGTCGGCGTCGTTGTCCATCGGCACCGCCAGCGCCCGCACCATGCCGATCAGCCATTCGACCGGGCCGTGCACGACAGAGTCATGCACGGCGGCGAATTCGTCGTCGGTGAGGATCGCGACCACCATCCCGGCGGCGTCGCGGTTGGGTCCGTAGGCCGCCACGGCACGATCGATCGCCAGTTGCGACGGCGGTGTATCGGAGCCGAGCTGCTGCCACATCCGCCCGGCCAGATAGCGCGCCGACTCGGGCCGGCCGAGCACGATATCGCAGAATTCGCGGGCGCCGAGCGAACCTGTCACACCGAGCACGGTTTTGGTGCCGGGATCGTGCCGCTGGGAATTCAACGTGGCGACGCTGCCGTCGATCGTCCACCCGGTCAACGCACGCGCGCCTTCGCGCACATCGGTCTCGGTGTAGCCGTTGCCGTGCCCGAGCGCGAATAGTTCCAGGAACTCGCGCGATAGATTCTCGTTGGGCGCCTTCGCCGAATTACTGGTGCCGTCGAGCCATTCGAGCATGGCCGCGTCGGTGAGCATCGCGTAGGCCAGCGCGCTGAAGTCGCCGGTGCCCAGAGTGCGCAGCTTCTGGTTCTGCGCGGCCAGGGCGGCGGCGTTGCGAACTTTGGCCGCCGATGTCGCGAAATGGTTGTGCCACAAGAGGGTCAGCTTCTCATGGATCGGCTGATGTACGGCGGCCATGCGCCGTAGCCACCACGCGCCCAGCATTGCGATTTCGTTGTTGCGTTCGGCGTTGTACCGTCGGCGGACCTCGGCCGTCGCGTTTTTGCCCGGTGCGGCGGTCTCGGCGAACACCGGCAGCGGCGTCGCCCGCGCGCCGGGATCGGCATCGGGACCGGTGGTCAATGCCGATCGCAGATAGTCGGCGGGCTGCTGCGCACGCGCGGCATCGATCTCGACCCCGGTCGCGCCGAAGCCGGCGCGGCGAAGCACGCGCGCGGTGCGCATCCACTGCGCTGATTGGCTGCCCATGATTCGAGTATCGCGTCGGCCCCCGCGTCCGTCGGCTCGTTCGTCGCGGCCTTTCAGGCAATCTTCAGCTCCGAGGCGCAACAATGACACCTGTGCAGGCGGGACGAATACTTGTCATCGAAGACGCCGAGGCCATCCGGGTCGCGGTGGGATCGGGGCTGACCACGGCCGGACACGAGGTGCTCAGCCGTGAGCACGGCCAGCAGTTGGAGCGCGATCTCGCGCAGTTCCGGCCAGATGTGGTCGTGCTCGACATCATGCTGCCCGGACGCGACGGATTCACTCTGCTGGAAACCGTGCGTGCCAGATCAGGGGCCGGTGTCGTCATCCTCACCGCCCGCGACGGCATCGAGGACCGGCTGCGCGGGCTGCGGGCCGGCTCGGATGATTATGTGGTCAAACCGTTCGACCTGGCCGAGCTGGTGGCCCGGGTCGATGCGCTGTTGCGGCGGATGGGCAGACTCCAGACCAAGACCACGATCGGCGATCTCGTCATCGACGTCGAATCCGGTGCGGTACACCGTGGCGGCGAGAACATCGTGCTGACCCTCACCGAGTTCAAGCTCCTCGGCTATCTCGCCGCGCACCGCGACCGGGTGGTCACCAAGGCCCAAATCCTGACCGCCGTATGGGGATACGACGATTACGACCCCAACCTGGTCGAGGTATATGTCAGCGCGGTCCGACGCAAGTTGGAAGCACACGGACCACGGCTGCTGCACACCGTGCGCGGCCTCGGCTACACCTTGCGAGTCGGCGACCAGTGAGCTGGCAGCGCCGCCCGGGTGACCACCACCGCTCATACCGGGTCGGGGTGCGATGAAGACGGTGTCGCTACGCAGGCGGGTCACGCTCACCACCGCTACGGTGCTCGGTGCGGTACTGATCATCGTTTCGCTGGTGGTGCACGGGTTGTTCTCGCTGGCGCTGAATCGCGGTCAGAACGCGGTGCTCGCCGACCGCGTTCAACTAGCACAGCAACTTGCCGGCCAAGGCATCTCGCCCACCGATCTGCTCACCCGGATCGATGCGCGCTCGGTACGGGCGCGGCTCGTCCTCGCCGACGGCCGCACCTTCGGCAGCCTGAACGCCCAGCACGAGGACCAGTCCACGGTGAAGACCAGACACGTGCTGCTCAACGGCCAAGGCGAGTTGGCCCACGCGCGAATGACCCTGCAGCTCGATACCAAACTGGTGGCGGGAGCGCAGTCGAAGCTGGTGGGCGTCCTCGCGGGCACCACCGCCGCCGCGCTGCTCGTGATCGTCATCGGGTTGCCGTTCGGTATTCGGCGCGCCCTGGCACCATTGGATTCGATGACCGTGCTGGCTCGCGAGATCGCCCACGGCCGGCGCGGGCGGCGGTTGTCGCCATCGCGGCCTGACACCGAACTGGGCCGCACCGCAACGGCTTTCGATGAAATGCTGGACGCATTGGAGGGCGCCGAGGCCCGAGCGCAGGCCTCGGAGGAACAGCTCCGTACCTTCGTCGCCGACGCCGCGCACGAGTTGCGCACCCCGATCACCGGAATTCGCGCGATCGCCGAAGCGGTCCTGCAGCAGCCACCCGACGCCGATCCCGACGCCAGCCTGCAGATGCAGTTGCTGTTGGTCCGTGAGGCCCAGCGCGCGGGCCGGCTGGTCGACGATCTCGTCGATCTGGCGCGTATCGACGCTGGTCTGCGGCTGCGGCACACACCGACCGATCTCTACGACCTCGCCGCCGCCCAGTTGGATCGGATGCGGCTGCTGCACAGCGATATCGAGTTCGAACTCGCGGGCGATCACGTGGTCGCGGCCATCGACCCCGAACGTGTCAACCAGGTGCTGTTGAATCTGCTCGAGAACGCGTGCCAAGCCATGCCGGGTAGCGGCGCGGTCACCGTGCGGGTCGGCGCCACCAGCAGCACCCTGGCCGAGGTGATGATCAGCGACACTGGCCCGGGGGTGCCGCCCGGCGAACGCGAACGGATCTTCGACCGGCTGGTGCGTCTCGACCAGGCACGCGATCGCCGTGCGGACGGTTCCGGCCTGGGACTTGCCATCGCCCGCGGCATCGCCAGAGCCCATGGCGGCGACCTGATCTGCGTCGTCCCTGCGCCCGAACAGCACGGTGCCGTCTTCGTGCTGCGGCTGAAGATCGCCTGAAGATCGTGGCACGACAAGTGCGCTCGGCAGGTCGGGTCGGCAGATTCGATGGGGACATATCCCTCCCACCACTGGAGTAAGAATGAAGCGCAGTCTCGTCGCCGCCACCCTCACCGGTCTGGCCATCGCCCTGCCCGCGACCGCCTCCGCCGACCCCGGACCGCAATGCAACCCCGCGGCCGCGGCCCAGGCAAGGGCGGACAGCGCTGCGAAGGTCGCGGCATTCCTGGCCGGTCACCCGGACTTCGCCGCGGAAGTAGCGAAGGTGAAGAGCCTGCCCAAGGATCAGCGCAAGGCGGAGTGGACGTCCTACCGCCAGGCGCACCCGCAGGACGTACAGGACTTCAGGACCGCGCGCGCGGCCATCCACGACTACCGTCAGGCCTGCCACAAGTAAGCCATCGATCTCGGCCACCCGCGCCCGGAGTCATGGGCGCGGGTGCGGATCGAAAGCAACAATGCCCCTGGGCCGCTTCACAAGTCGATCTCGTTCGTACGGATCATGGGGAGTGATCACCCGGATCGCCGAAGTACACATGCGGCGCGACGACAGTTACGTTTTCCGGAAATGAAAACCAGTCGGCGAGCCCGACGAAACAAGCAGTTTCTTCACGAAATCTTGACTGCGACCCGGGATAACCTGCGATCTACGCTGGAAGGACAGGAAGGCATATGGCCAGGCCACATGCCCGAACACTACTACCGAGGGGCTGGCGTGAACGTCATCACTCGACCCGAAGTTTGGGCCACCCAATCGGTGGACCTGCCCACCTACAGCACCACCGCGGTCACCATCGGCACCGCGATCCAGCTGATCATCATCGTGCTGATCACCGCCGCGGTCCTGCTGGCCGACCGTACCGGACGGCAAAGGTAATGCCCGTACAGCACGGCCGTTCACGCCCGCGCGACCAAACGTGAGCAGCCCGTCAACGGGAAGATCCGCTATATATCGGAGCCGGTCGGAACAAGCTTCCATTCATATCGTCAGCTTCAGCACCACGGCGTGAGCCCGGATCCCGGGGACTGCGGCGGCACAGTGGCGGTATCGGCGTCGCGGCAGGCCAACCACTGCGGCCATTCTCGCCAGCGGCAGCGCCGCGACGGCGAAAAGACCAGTCCCCCACCGGAAGTACGCCGGTGGCCGCCGCGGGCAGCGACGGCCCCGGCACATCGAAGGTCTCAAACCTCGGCGAGCTTCTTCGCATCCTTGCGGACGCCGAATGAGGTGACGATCTCCATGATGCCGAGGATGATCAGCCACCACCCGGCGACCAACGCCAGTGTCGCCACCGATGCGACCGGCCACACGATCAACACCACACCAGCGATCGCGGTGATGATTCCGAAGAAGGCCTCCCAGCCCCGGCCCGGCAGCGCGGGTTCCGAGATCGCCGCCATCAGCAGCGCAACACCGCGGAACAGCCAGCCGATGCCGATCCACAGGCCGAGCAACAGAATCGACTCCAGCTCGTTACGGAAGCAGAAGACACCGATGATGATCGACAACACACCACTGACGAACGCCAGCACCCGGATTCCAGTGCTGGTGTGCGTGCCGAACGCGGCCAGCAGCTGCAGGAAGCCGCTCACCACCAGATAGATACCGAAGATGATCCCGGCGGCCACCAGTGTCACACCGGGCCAGACCAGGATCATCACACCGAGGACCACCGACAGGATGCCGGTGACCAGAATCGATTGCCACGCCATGCGTGCAAGCGACTGCAGAGGACCCTCTAGCACGCTGTTTGTCGTCATGACGTGATGTTAGGCCCTATAACAGCGGTTTTCTGAGTATTTGCTAGACAAACGCGCTGAGCGGCGGCCCGGCCTAGGCAGGCGTTGAGATATTGACCATCCACGCGACACCGAAGCGGTCCAGGCACATGCCGAATTCGTCGCCCCACACCTGCTTCTCCAACGGCACGGTCACAGTGCCACCATCGGACAGCTTGTCCCAGTAGCCGCGCAGTTCCTCGGCGTCGTCACCGCTGAGACTGATCGAAATGCTGCTTCCCGGTGTGTATTCCATACCTGGCGGGGTATCCGAAGCCATCAGCGTGAACCCGCGCGGCGTCTCCAGCATGCCGTGCATGATCAGCTCCGCGCCGGGCGCGTCCTTATCCCCCATATCCCGGAAAGTTTGCATGTTCAGCGTACCGTCGAACACGTCTCGATAGAACTCCAACGCGGTCCGCGCCGAGTCCGAAAAACTGATGTACGGGTTGAGTCGGGAGGTCATAGGAACGCTCCTTGGTGGTAGTGGGCCGCCATCCGCCGAGGCTAGTCTTCCGATGCGGACAGTGGGCTCGATAACGAGCTACTCGCTCACGTTTATCGCCGAGAGGGCTCGGGTAGTCATCCGTAAGTGACTCTCGTCGTTGTGCACCCTCGAGGTGAAGCGAGGGGTCGGGTTCGCGAGTCTCGGGTGGCTAGGAGAAGAGGGTGGCGGTTGTTCTCGTGCTGCAGGCACGTGGCCTCGGTGATCTGCTCACCGCGGTTCCTGCGTTGCGCGCGCTGCGACGGGCGAGACCGCACGATCAGATCGTCCTGGCCGCGCCGCACCGTCTCAAGCCGATCGTCGACCTGGTCGCCTCCGTCGACTCCATGATCCCCACCGCGGATCTCACCAACCTGCGCTGGGACGCTCCTCAACCCGCACTCGCGGTGAATCTGCACGGACCGAGCGCCGAGAGCATCGTCGCGCTCACCAAGACCGATCCCGGGCGCATCCTCTCCTACCGCAATCCGGCCTTTCCGGAGCTCGAGGGCCCGGAATGGCCTGCGGATACGCATTACGTCGAACGCTGGTGCCATCTGCTCGAATCCGACGGCATTGTCGCCGATCGCCGCAATCTGGGACTCGTTCCGCCGGTCGCGACCACCAGCCGCCGCGATTGCGTCGTGGTGCACGTCGGTGCGGGCGCACCGGCCCGCCGGTGGCCACCGGATCGGTTTGCCGCGGTCGTGCGGCATCTGCTCGTGCTCGATCGCGAGGTGGTGCTCACCGGTGACGAGTCCGAGCGCGATATCGCGCTGAATATCGCGGCCCGCGCGGGTCTGCCCGTGGGCCGGGTGCTCGCGGGCGAGCAGAACCTCATCGAACTCGCCGCCACGGTGGCCGAGGCCGCACTCGTCATCTGTGGCGATACCGGGGTCGCGCATCTGGCCACCGCCTTCGGAACCCGCACCGTATTGCTGTTCGGTCCGACACCGCCGCGCTGGGGTGGGCCGCCTCCACATCTCCTCGGCAGGCATGCGGTGCTGTGGGCCGGTCAGCTCGGCGATCCGATGGCCGACGCGCCCGATCCGGGATTGCTGCGGATCGGCGTCACCGAGGTGATCAGCGCGGTCGACAAGCAGCTGGCCAAGCGAGCGTGGAACGCAAACAACAATCGCGGACGAACGGCGTATCGCCGCGTGGGTTGACCGTTCTCTGTACTCGCTGATCTGCGCGCTCAGCTGCCCGTTTCCGCGGCGCGGGCATCGCTCAGGGCAGCGGCATAGGCCGCCAGTGCGCTGGGCCAGAACTGATCGAGATAGTCGCGCGCATCGCCGAGTCCGCGGGGATCCAGGAAGTACAACCGCCGATTACCTTCCGGGCGCATCATCACCAGCCGCGCCTCGCGCAGTACGCGCAGATGCTGGGAGGCCGCCGAGCTGCTCACGCCGACGAGCTTCGCGAGGTCGCCGACAGACAGCGGAGCGGTCGGCAACGCCTCGAAAATAGCCCGGCGGGTCGGGTCGGCGAGCGCACCGAGGGCACGTACTCCATTAGTCGCCACTAAAATAGTGTGAGCCGCCGACGTATTGCTGGTCAATTGCACGCGCTACGACGTTCCACCAGGTCGACCACACATCCACCTCGTGCCGTTATTCGGCTGTGCTAAACCAACTGGGGTTTTTCGGCCAGTGACCGTTGCCACACAATTGCGGAACTCCCAAGACGGTCCCGTACTTTCGAGCAATGCCCGTGACCGTACCGTTATCTAATCGTCTCGGCCCGACCCGCGCACGCCGCAGCGGAGCCGTAACCCGGGTGGTTGCCGCAGCCGCAGTTGTCACCGCCTCACTCGGCGTCATGGCCGCCGTGAAGCCCGACGCGGCGGCCGGAAAGACCGAGCAGGCCGACCGGACCAGTGGCACCGATGCCTTCACCGCTGTCACCCCGCGCGAGGCCCAGATGCCGCAGATCGTTCCCGAGGCCGTGGCATGGGAGCAGCACCGCTCGGCCGCCGAGGCGGCCCGGCCGCGCACCGTTCGTCCCATCGATGGCGTGCTGACATCCAACTTCGGTATGCGCTGGGGTGCACTGCACGCGGGTCTCGATTTCGCCGACCCTATCGGGACCCCGATCGCGGCGGTCACCGACGGCACCGTTATCGACGCGGGTCCGGCCTCCGGTTTCGGTCTGTGGGTGCGGGTGCGTCAGGATGACGGCACCATCGGCATCTACGGCCACGTGAACGACATTCTCGCCTCCGTCGGTCAGCAGGTGCGCGCGGGCGATATCATCGCCACCGTCGGCAATCGCGGCTTCTCCACCGGCCCGCACCTGCACTACGAAGTCCACGCGGACGACGGCTCGCCGATCGATCCGATGCCCTGGCTCGGCGCGCGCGGTATCGCCGTCGGCATCGCGGCGGAATAGGCGCCTCGCCCACCGCTGACGTAACCATCTCGCCCACCGGCGCATTCGTGATTCGATGAGGGGATCGAGAATGCATCCGGTGGTCGATTCGTAGTACCTCGGTATCAGCCGCGAATGGCGCCGCGGTGGGACGTGGCCGAGTGTCGTCGATTCCTACCGTCGGATCATGCCGACGATCGATACTCTTTCCACCCACGGCGATTCCGCGCGCCACCGCCTCCCCGCCGTCGTACCCGACCTGCCGCGCGGCGGTCGCCTCCATCGCCCACTGCTGTGGATGGTGGCCACCATGGCTGGGCTGGTCCTGTTCTGCGCCGGTGGCATGGTGTTCGACGACCGAATGCTGCTCGACGAATCCGTGTGGCTCAAGCCGTTGAAGTTCGGGCTCGCATTCGTGCTCTACGGCATCACGCTGGCGTGGCTACTGTCGTTGCCGCACAAGGGAAGCCGCGTCACCTGGTGGATGGGAACGATGTTCGCGGTCACCGGATTCGTGGATGTCGGATTCATCGTGGTGCAGGCCGCGCGCGGTACCTACAGCCATTTCAACAACGAGTCCGATGCGGTGAATTCGATCGGCCAGCTGGTATTCGCGTCCGGCGTGCCGGGCTTGTTCTTCGCGAATCTCGTTATCGTGCTCACGCTTTCATGGCAGCGGCTGGTCGACCGGCCGACCGCGCGGGCCATTCACGCCGGACTCGGTCTCGCTGTCGTCGGAATGGCACTCGGGTACCTCATGGGGTTCACCGGAAAACAGCTGGTGCGCGACGCCGACGGCAATGTGGTCGAGCTGATGGCCGGACATACCGTGCTGGACACCCCGTCGCTGGACGCGCGCGACGGTGTGGGCGGTATGCCGATCACGCACTGGAGCACCATCGGCGGCGATCTGCGCATCCCACATTTCCTCGGGCTACACGCCATTCAGCTATTGCTGTTCGCGGTTGTCGCGTTGGCCTGGTTGGCCCCGCGCTACCCGTGGCTGCGAGCCGAACGCACGCGCGCCGCACTGATCGGTGTGCTCGCATCGGGCTATGCCGGACTGCTCGCGATCATGTTCTGGCAAGCGATGCGAGCCCAGTCACTCATGCATCCGGACGGTCCAACGCTGTTCGCCGTCGGCGCGTTGATGTGGGTGGTTGCGCTACTGACCCTGGCCGTCTACTGGCGGGCGCGCACTGCGACAATCGGCAGCCGCAACGCCCCGAGCGCGGCGCGTCTGGTCGCTGCGGGCGCACACCCGAAGGTAGCAGCGACGTTCACAAAGCCACAAGGACGTTGATCGGCCAACGCCGGACCTTCCGGTGCACACGGTCGACCACGCACATTTTCGATGATTCGGCCGAGCAGGGCGTCTACTTCCCGGTCGAAGACGATGGTTCGGTCGGACCACCGAGCACCGGTAGAGCCTGAGCCACGGCAGGGTGTTGAGCTCGTCCGCCCGAGATTGGTGATTCCATGTCGACAAGCGCGCAGTGGTGTCGTGTCGTCACCGGTAGACCTACGGTGGAGGTATGACCGCCTTGGAGTATCGGCATGTACGGGTCACACAGGATGGCGATACCGTGCGTATCACCATGAACCGGCCGGACCGGCGTAATGCGCTGTCGGGCGAGCATCTGGCTGAACTGCTTGCCTCGTTCCGGGCCGCGGGCGAGACCGACGCCACCGGGATCGTGCTCGGGGCGCACGGGCCGGTGTTCTGCGCCGGACATGATTTCGCCGACGTATCCGCGCGCGACCTGCTGGGCGTGCGGGAAATGCTCACACTGTGCACCGAGCTCATGTCGACGATCCAGTCGGTGCCGCAGGTGGTGGTTGCCCGCGTGCACGGTCTGGCCACGGCCGCGGGCTGCCAGCTGGTGGCCTCGTGTGATCTGGCCGTCGCCGCCGAATCGGCCGGCTTCGCGCTCCCCGGAGGTAAGGGTGGCTGGTTCTGCCACACCCCCGCGGTGCCGGTGGCCCGCGCCGTCGGACGTAAACGGCTGATGGAACTGGCCCTCACCGGCGACCCGATCGATGCCCGCACCGCCGAACAGTGGGGCCTGATCAACCGCGCCGTGCCAGACGCCGAGCTCGACATCGCCGTAGCCGAGTTGCTCGCCCGCGCTACCCGAGGCAGCCGGGCCAGCAAGGCACTCGGCAAACGCACTCTCTACCGCCAACTCGACCGACCCGAAGCGGATGCCTACGCTCTCGCCCTGGAGGTCATGGCCGCCGCTGCCCAACTTCCCGGCGCCCGCGAAGGCATGGCGGCCTTCCTCGAGAAGCGCACACCCCGCTGGCACGATTAGCGCCAGCCAGGCCGATAATCGCATCCGCCGTTCGAGAGCTGCCGTTCGGAACCGCATTTCGGGCGAACCGGCAGTCACCGAGACGCACTCGCGCTAACCTGCCCCTGGGAGGCGTGCTGATCAACAAGGCCCCCAGACCTCCAGGCGCTCGACCGGCGCGCCCCGCGTCCGCTGACTCACACAACGGCACCAAACGGGATGGTCATCGCGGCAATCGCCTGCCCGAACCGTCCCGGAAGGGTTGGGATGTGGTGGAAACGCTGAACCGAGACCAAGGCGCGGGCGATGAGTGAGGATGGCGCTTCGCCCGCGGCCGACGATGCGATGCCCCACTTGTCGCGGCGCGGATTGGGTGTGGCGGCAGGCGCATTGGCCGCGGCGCTCGGTTTCGGCGGACCGATCGCCGCTGAGCCCGTCGCCGCACCATCGGGCGTACCCGGCGGCCCTGCGGGGTCGGTTCGGTTTCCCGATGGCTTCCTCTGGGGAACCTCCTCATCGGCCGAATCGGTCGAGGGAGCGATCACCGAGGACGGGCGCGGACCATCGATCTGGGACACCTTCAGCCACACCCCCGGTAAGACCGTCAACGGCGACACCGGCGACATCGCCTGCGACGAATACGCCAGGTTCGAGCAGCATTTCGATCTCATGGCCGCCCTGGGCTTGGGCGCCTATCGTTTCTCGATCTCCTGGTCGCGCATCATGCCGACCGGCACAGGGCCCATCAACCCCGCTGGGCTCGATCACTACCAGCGCGTTGTCGATGCCTTGCTGGTGCGCGGTGTATCGCCGTTCATCACGATCTATCACTGGGATCTGCCGCAGGCACTGCAGGACGCCGGCGGCTGGACGGTGCGCGACACCGCCCAGCGCTACGCCGATTTCGCGGCCGCGGTCTACGATGCGCTCGGCGATCGGGTGCCGCATTTCCTCTGTCTCAACGAACCGAACTCGCAGGCGCTGCTCGGCTACGGCACCGGGCAGATCGCACCGGGAATCGCCGACCCGCGCGCGATCTTTCCCGCGGCTCATCACCAGCTGCTGGGCCAGGGACTGGCGGTGCAGGCCATGCGGGCGGTCAACCACCCGAACGCCTCGATCGGGACCACGCTCAACATCGTCGATATCTTTGCGGCGAGCGGCAGCTCTGCCGACACCGCGGCCGCGAAACTGTTCGACGGCATCTGGAACCGAACATATCTCGCGCCGATGTTCCAGGGCGCCTACCCCTCCGACGTACTGGACTACTACGGCAGGATCGGCGACACCACCAAGGTGATCGAGGCAAACGACCTCGCGACGATCAGCAGTCCATTGGATTTCCTCGGCGTCAACTACTACACCAGTAGCGCTGTCGCCGCGGACCCCGAACCGCCCGGTTATCGAATCGTCCCGCCGGTCTCCTCGCAGTCGCAGAACGGCTTCGGGTCGAACGGACCCGACATCACCGCGATGGGGTGGAAAGTCGCTCCGCAGGGATTGACCTCGGTGCTACGCCGGGTCCGCGACGAGTACACCAAGATCCCGCTCTACCTCACCGAGATCGGCGTCGCCTACCACGACTATGTCGGGCCCGCCGGCGATATCCGCGACGGCGCCCGTGTCGCGTTCCTCGATGCGTACCTACGCGCCGCCCACGATGCGATCGCCGACGGCGTGGACCTACGCGGGCTGATCGTCTGGTGCTTCCAGGACAACTTCGCCTCTACCAACGGCTACTCGATCAAGTTCGGCCTCGCCTGGACCGACTTCGTCAGTCAACAGGTGACACCGAAGCAGAGCGCATTCTGGTACCGCGACGTGATCGCGCGCAATGGTCTGACACCACATTTCTGAGCGGCCACGAATCTCCTCGCGAATGCCACGCCGCCGACTTGCGCCCCTTTCCCGCGGCGCGATTTCGGCTGAACAGCGTGTTGAAGCGGGCTGTCACGTCCCGATCTATACGCTCATGCACGGTTGTGACGGTGTCGGATCGGATATGAGGTGTTCGATGCGAGTTGTCCGTACATATCGGCAAGCGGTGGCGGCGGTCACGTTGTCGGTCGGCGTCGCGCTCTCGATACATGCCGCTCCGGCGCACGCGGCGACCCCGGGAACCCTGATCACGGAGTACCCACTCCCCGAAGGCACGCGCGGGATATCCGCTGCCGCCGGCTCGGTGATCGAGTATTGGATGCGCGGTTCGGGCAGGACGACACAACCGGCCAGCGGAGCGCTGTACATCCCTGCCGGTACCCCGCCGTCGTCCGGCTGGCCGATCATCGCCTTCGACCACGGCACCAGCGGGCTCGGACGGGGCTGTGGCGGCCAGTCCGATCCGCTCGCGTATCCCGCCCAGACGATTGCGGGAGATGAAGATGCGCTGCTGCGGTATCTGACGTCGCGGGGATTCGCCGTGGTCGCGCCCGACTACCTCGGTCTGGGCGTCTTCGACACCGGAATACACCCATACCTGGGGATCGAAACCGAGGCGACTGCCACGATCGACATCGTGCGCGCCGTTCGGTCCGCGCACCCGGAACTATCGCGCACATGGGCGGTCATGGGTACGTCACAGGGTGGGCAGGCCGCGCTCGGCACCGCCCGCCTGCAGGTCAGCGATACCCCCGACCTGGACTTCCGCGGCACCATCGCGATCGACCCCGAGTCCGACGTGGAGAAGCTCACGCGACTGTTCGGCCCCGGCACGCCCACCCCACCCGCGATCGCGGACGATTTCATGGATCTGTTCGTCAGCGTATTGGCCGGACTCCGCGCCTCCCGACCGGAGGTGGACGTCGATCAATACCTGACCGCCGAGGGCCGCTCCGTGCTCGACAGCGTCGGCACGATGTGCACGCCCCAGATCCTGGATCGCGTCCGTGGCCTCAGCATCGGCGACGTGCTGGCGAAGCCCCTGTCCGTCGCGCCCATGCCCGCCGCCGTAGACACTTATATGACCGTTCCCACCAGTGGCTACGACGCACCGATCCTGTTGTGTATCAACGTCACCGATACCACGGTTCCCTCCCCACTGCACGGCGCCCTCGTCGCCCAGTTCGCCGCCGCCGGCGTCGACTTCGACACCGTTCTGGGCACCGGCAAGCACACCGAACTCAACCCTCAGATGTGGAGCGCCATCGAGGGGTTCGTGGGCCGCATCCAGCCCGCGCCGTAGACCCACCATTAAGCTTCTGCTCCTATGGCCCTCAGCGCGACACTGCACAACTTCACCGTCCAACTCGCCGACGTCGACCGTGCGGTCTACCAGGAGTTGGAGCTGCGGGTTGCGCGCCACCCGTCCGAAACCGCCGAATTCATGCTGACGCGAGTGCTCGCCTATTGCCTCGAATACGAGCAGGGCATTGCCTTCAGCGACGGCGGTGTTTCGTCGACCGACGAGCCCGCGGTGTTGGTGCGCGATCTCACCGGACAGCTCACCGCTTGGATCGAGGTCGGCGCACCCGACGCAGATCGCGTACACCGCGGCAGCAAATCGGCTGAGCGCGTTGCAATCTACACCCATCGCGACCCGGCCAAGGTGCTCGCGCAGCTCACCGGGAAGCGGATCCACCGCGCCGAAACGATCCCGCTGTACAGCTTCGATCGTGAATTCATCGATGCCGCGGTGGCGGTGATCGAACGCCGCAACACCATGTCGCTATCTATTACCGAACGTCTGCTGTACCTGGATCTCAATGGCATGGGCATGCGCACATCGGTCGACGAGCGCAGGCTCGCCTAGCGGTCGACGGTCAACGCAGCCGCTCGGCCTCGCGGGTGAGGGTCAACAGCGTGGCGCTGAGGGCTGTCAACTCCTCGTTGTCGGCGCCCTCACCGATAGCGGTGGCGACGTCCTCGGCGGCACAGCGGGCGGCGAACCAGCGGTCGGCCAGATCGGCCGCTTCCTGGGCGCTCAGTACCACCGAATCCCCCGGAATTCCGGTTCCCTTCAGGCTGTTGCGGTGTTCGTAGGCGCGTTGGCGACAGGACTGACGGCAGTACCGGCGACGACGCCCGGCTTCCGATTCGACGATCTCCCGCCCACACCACAGGCAGCAGGACAGCAAGCGGCGCGACATGAGGCAGAACCCTAATGGTTACCGACCGCATGGGGCTCCCGACCCTGGTTTATCGGCGCGGCGCGGGCGTGGCGGAGTCCAGCCCGGGCACCGACTACAATGGAACGGTTGGCCCGGCGCTGGCGACTGCTTGCGGGTCGCTCGAAAGGGTCAGTGCCGATGGGGAACTATTGGCGCAGGCACGATCGTTACATCTAAGGTCCAGCGAGCGGCACGCGTTCGTCCGGCAGTCCGATGAAGGCCGCGGCCGCAGCGCAACAAGACTCGAGCACAGGGAGAGGCACACCATGGCAGATCGCGTACTCCGGGGCAGTCGGCTCGGAGCGGTGAGCTACGAAACCGATCGCGACCACGACCTGGCCCCGCGGCGGATTGCTCGGTACCGGACCGATAACGGCGAAGAGTTCGACGTGCCATTCGCCGATGACGCCGAGATCCCGCCGACCTGGCTCTGCCGCAACGGCCAGGAGGGCGCCCTCATGGAGGGCAGCACCCAGGAGACCAAGAAGGCCAAGCCGCCGCGCACGCACTGGGACATGCTGCTGGAGCGCCGCAGCAAGGAGGAGCTCGAGGAGCTGCTGAAAGAGCGGCTGGATCTGCTGAAGACTCGGCGTCGGGTCTAGGTCCCGAGGCCTCCCAGGCGGCGGTCGAGGACAGAACGCCACCGGAAAGACCTTCGAAGACGGTGTAAGGCCGCTCGCACCAAACTGGTGCCAGCGGCCTTTGTCGTACCCGCGTTCGTGTCTGCTACTTGCTGGCGACCTTGCGGTAGCGCAGCAGAGCCAACGGCACGACAACCACCAGAATGGCGAGAGAACACGTCACCGCGTATTCGATGCAGTGGTCGGCGGGCCAGCCGGTTGGCGTGCCGAAGGTGGGAGGTGCGCTGTTGTCGAAGAGCTTGCGACCGGCGGCGGAAACCGCCGTGATGGGATTCCATTCCGCGACGGTGCGCAGCGGGCCGGGCAGCGATTCCGCGGAAATGAAGGCAGAGGAGATGAAGGTCAGCGGAAACAGCCAGATCAGGCCCGCGCTTTGCGCGACTTCGACGGTGGGTGAGAACAGACCGGTGATCGCCCCGACCCAGGACATAGCGAAAGCGAACAGCAGGATTATCGCGAAAGCCAGTACGGCATCGGCGATCCCGCCATTGATGCGCCAGCCGACGATATAACCGCAGACGACCATGACGGCCACGCTCAGGATATTCACCACCAGATCCGACAGTGTGCGCCCCATCAGCACCGCCAGCCGCGACATCGGCAGCGTGCGCATGCGGTCGATGATGCCCTTCTCCAGATCACCCGCGAGGCCGACAGTGGTGAAGGCGGCATTGAAAGCGACTGTCTGGGTGAAGATTCCAGCGAGCAGGAACTCGCGATATTGGCCGCCGCCGAGTGAGGCACCAAAGATGTAGGCGAACAGGAAGACGAACATCAGCGGCTGGATCGTCGCGGTCACCAAGAAGGTCGGAACCCGCAGGATGGTCAGCAGATTCCGGTAGGCAACTATGGCGCTATCCCGGATGATCCGGGCGCGTGGCTGCGGAATCTCCTGCGGTGATTCGGTTTTCGCGGTCGGTTCCGCTTCTGCGCGCGCGACTGCGGTACTCATCAAGACAAGATCTCCTCTTGTACATCGTCGGTTTCCAGCTCGGGTTCGTGCGCAGCGGTGCCGGTGAGCGACAGGAAAACGTCGTCCAGAGTGGGCCGGTGCACGCCGGCGTCGACCACGCACACTCCGGCATCGTCGAGCCTGCGCAGCGCTTCGACCATGGTGCGGGAGCCGTCGGCCACCACGATGGAGACTTCGTCCGCGCCGCGATCGTGGGCCGGCTCACCGATACCGACCTGCGCGAGGATCGTCAGCGCCGGGAGGATGTCCTGGCCCGGGGCCAGTGTGACGGTAAGCCGGTCGCCGCCGATGGAGGTCTTGAGCTCGTCGGCCGAACCTTTGGCGATGACCCGCCCGCGATCGATGACCGTGATGCGGTCGGCGAGTTGGTCGGCTTCTTCCAGATACTGGGTGGTGAGCAGCACCGTGGTGCCGTCGTCGACGAGATCGCCGATGACGCCCCACATATCGAGACGGCCACGCGGATCCAGCCCGGTGGTCGGCTCGTCTAGCACCACCACCGCGGGCCGCGCCACCAAGGCCCCGGCCAGATCGAGCCGCCGCGCCATACCGCCGGAATAGGTACCCGCCCGCCGGTGCGCGGCGTGGTCCAAGCCGAAAGAGCTCAGCAACTCCGCGGCGCGAGAGGTGGCCTGCCGCTGTGACATTCCGTACAGCCGCGCCACCATGCGCAGGTTCTCGTATCCGGTCAGGTTGGCATCGACGGCCGCGTACTGACCGGACAGCCCGATGCGCCGTCGCGCGGCCGCCGGATCGCGCAAGACGTCGATACCCGCCACTCGCACCGATCCGGCACAGGGCCGCAGCAGGGTGGTCACGATGCGCACCGTCGTCGTCTTACCCGCGCCGTTCGGCCCGAGCAGCGCCATCACCGTGCCCGCCGGAATCTGCAGGTCCACCTCATCCAGCACGCGGACTCGGCCGTAATTCTTGACCAGGCCGAGCACCTCCACCGCGAGACTCACGACGCCACCCGCCACGCCATCGCCCCCGGTGCCCGCATTCTCGCCGGGCCTGCCACGGACTGTGTACGGCCTGTCAATTCTCCGCATTCGCTCAAGATTCGCTCCTCCTCCGCTCTCGGCACCGGCGTCCCGGCCCGCGTGGTCGTCGGCGATATCTCGCCTGGATCCGACTCGGTGACACCAGGTTTCGTCGATGCACAGGGGTGCTGGCTTATGGGCTGTTCGAAACGCTCGCTCACGACCGCGCCTCCGGCCCCGGTGCGCCGTCCAGATGCTCGTTGAGCACCGGACCGATGACGGCCAATGATTCCGGTGTCGTCATGGCCGAGTGCCGGCACGGCACGTCGTGGTTGTGAATGGTGCCGGTGACGAATGGTGCCCACGCCGCGGCGCAGCGGGTCGGGTCGGTGTGGTTGATCTCGTCATCGGCCGCAGTGAAGAAGAGCAAGTCACCGTCGAAGGGCCGGGGGCGGAAGCCGTGGGCCAAGACAGTGCCATTGGTGTAGCCCGCGTAGAGGTGCTCCAGGTGTTCGACCGTCAGGGCGGCGAACGGTCCGGGACGCGAGCGTAGCAGTTCGGCGGCATCGCGCAGGGTCATATGCGGGTCGAGATCGGCGGCATCGGCGGCGCTGCCGAATTCACCGATGATCTCGGCCACCGTGGGGATCGCATGCTCGAGCCATTCGTCGGTGAGCTGGTAGCTGTCCATCATCGACAGCAGCGCGACCTGCTCGCCCGCCTCCTGCAGCTGGACCGCCATCTCATGCGCGATCAGACCGCCCAGCGACCAGCCGAGCAGGTGGTATGGCCCTTCGGGCTGGATCGACTTGATATGCGCCACATAGCTTTCCGCAGCCGCACCGATCGAATCGAACCCGTCCTCGCCCGCGACATGCGGTGCCTGCAATCCGTACACCGGACGGTCGGCGGGCAGATGTGCGAGCAGGCCCGAGTAGCACCAGGAAAGCCCGATCGCGGGATGGATGCAGAACAGTGGGGCCCGGCTCGCGGCAGTGCGGGCGCGGATCGGCAGCACCGGATCCAGCGACGTGGCGACGGCCGCGCCGGTGTTACCGGTTCCGTCCAGCCGCGCCGCGATGGCGGCCGGAGTCGAATCGCCGAACATCAGCTGCACCGGGAGATCGATCCCGTTGGCGCGCAGCTGCGCTACGACCTTGGTGGCCAGCAGCGAGTTGCCGCCGAGTTCGAAGAATCCATCGTCGACACCCACCGTTTCGACACCGAGCACCGTCGCGAAGGCGGCACACAGCTGCTCCTCGATCGGGGTGGTCGGCGCCCGATAGCCCTCACTCGCGCTGAAGACCGGTTCCGGCAACGCGTTTCGGTCGAGCTTACCGACCGGGCTGAGCGGAACCTCCTCGATCAGCATGATCGATTGCGGCACCATATAATTCGGCACCCGCTCGGCGAGATGTTCGGTGAGCTCGGCCGCACTCGGCGCCATTCCATGGTACGGCTTCACATACGACACCAATGCCGTCGCACCGGCGGGGGTCCGATAACCGATGGTCGTCGAGAACTCCACCGCCGCGTGCCGCGCGAGCGCGGTATCGATCTCGCCGAGTTCGATGCGGAAGCCGCGGATCTTCACCTGATGGTCGGTGCGGCCGAGGTATTCGATTTCCCGGGCCGAGTCACGGCTGTGTCCGAACCAGCGCACCAGATCGCCGGTGCGATACATCCTTTCACCCGGCTTGCCGTAGGGATTGGCGATGAACCGCTGCGCGGTCAGACCCGGACGGTTCAGATAGCCCCGTGCCAGCGCACTGCCCGCCAGGTGCAGTTCACCGGTCACCCCGACCGGTGCCGGATGCAGCCGGCCATCGAGGATGGTCGCGTTGACGCCGCGGATCGGCCCGCCGATCGTGATCGGCCCATCCGGTGTCAGGGGCTGGGAGATCACCGTGACAATGGTGGTCTCGGTCGGCCCGTACACGTTGTACAGATTGCGTCCGGGCGCCCAGCGGGTCACCAGCTCCGGCGGCAACGCCTCACCACCCACCAGTACATGCGCCAATTCGGTGACCCCGGTCGGATCTACCGTGCCGAGTGCCGATGTGGTGATGAAGGCGTGCGTGATCGCCTCCTCGATGAACACCCGGCCCAGTTCTGCCCCGCCGACCACACCCGGTGGCGTGATCACCAGCGTCGCCGCACCGCCCAGTGCGAACAGCAGATCGAGCATGGCGGCGTCGAAGCTCGGCGTCGCGAAATGCAGGACCCGGCAACCCGGATGCACCTCGAAGCGCTGCGCGGTCTCGGCGGCGAAGTTCGACAGGCCACCATGGGTGACTACGACGCCTTTTGGTGTGCCGGTCGAGCCGGAGGTGTAGATGACGTAGGCCGGATTATCCACCCGCAGCACACTGGTCCGCTCGCCCACACTGATCGGCGCATCGGAGGTATCCAACACTCGCGTGCGGATTTCGGGATCGTCGAGCACGATCCACTCGGCATCACCGGGCATCTGATCGCGGTGCTCGGCCAGCGTGATGCCCAGTGCCGCGCCGGAATCGGTGAGCATATGGGAGATCCGTTGCGCCGGATACAGCGGATCGACCGGCACGAATGCCGCACCCGCCTTGGCCACCGCGAGCATTGTCGCCACCGATTCGATCGAACGCGGAATCCCCAGTGCCACCAGCCTTTCCGGGCCGACTCCGCGTTCGACGAGCACCCGTGCCAGCCGGTTGGTCCAGCGGTCGAGCGCCTCGTAGCTCACCTCGGTATCGCCCGAGCGCAGTGCGATGGCCTTGCGGTCGATATTCACCGCGGTCTCGAACACCTCCGGGAAGGTGACCGGCCGGTCCGCTTCGGCACCGCGCACCGGGGCCAGCCCGGACCATTCGGCGGGATCGAGGAGCTCGAGATCACCTACAGCGGTGGTCGGATTCGCGGCGACGCCGGTGAGGAGCCGGATCAGTCGCTTGCCGAGCCGCTGTGCGGTCTCCTCGTCGAACAGATCGCTCGCGTAGTTGACCGACAGGGTGATACCGCCGGGTTCCTTTGTGTCGGTCTGGGATTCGGTCAGCGTGAACTGCAGATCGAACTTCGCGATACCGGTGTCGATATCCTGCGCCTCGATGCGCAGTCCGAGCAGCTCGAGCACCCGCAGCGGATGGTTCTGCACCGAGAGCATCACCTGGAACATCGGGTGATGGGCCTGTGAGCGGACCGGATTGAGCACCTCTACGAGGCGCTCGAACGGCAGATCCGCGTGCGCGAACGCGTCCAGATCGCCATCGCGCACGGCGTGTAGCAGGTCGGTGAACCTGGCATCCGGATCGATCCGGGTGCGCAGCACCAGGGTGTTGACGAACATGCCGACCATCCGGTCCAGCTCGGGGTGGCCACCGCGGCCCGCGATCGGTGTGCCGACGGTGATATCGTCGGTCGCGGTCATCCGGTGCAGCAGTACCGCGAGCGCGGCGTGCAGCAACATGAACATGCTGACGTTGTTGGCGGTGGCAATCGTGCGCAGTTCCCGGTGGGTCAAGGCGTCGATCGCGCACTCGACATCGCCGCCACGATAGGTCGGCACGGGCGGGCGCGGCCGGTCCGCGGGCAAGTTCAGCAGCTCCGGAATTCCGTCCAGGGTGCCCCGCCAGTAGTCGAGCTGGCGGCACACCACCGAATCGGGATCGTCCTCGGCGCCGAGCGTGTCCTGTTGCCAGAGCGTGTAATCCGCGTACTGGATCTCCGATTCCGGCCAGTCCGGCGTCGTCCCGTCGCACGCGGCCGCATAGGCTGCGGCCACATCGGCGGCCAACGGTGCCAGCGACCAGCCGTCCATCGCGATGTGGTGCACGACGAGCACCAGCACGTGCTCGGTCGACTCCCCCGCGCCCCGGTCGGTGGATCGGTCCGCATCATCGACGGCGATGAGTGCCGCGCGCAACGGCACCGTCGACGCCAGATCGAATCCCGGAGCCGCGAAACTCTGTACCGCGCCGGATATTTCGGACCTCGGCAGCGCCGCGACGGACAGCGTAACCGCGGCATCGGCCGGGTCGAGAATCCGCTGCGCGGGTTCCCCATCGACTTCCGGGAACACCGTCCGCAGCGTCTCGTGCCGCTGCTGCACCGCGCGCAAGGCCCGCTCGAGCGCATCGACATCGAGCTCGCCGCGCAACCGCAGCACCACGGGGATGTTGTAGGCCCCGTCGGCGTTACCCGCACTGTCCCCGACCTGGTTGAACCGGTTCAAGAACCACAGTCGATGCTGCGCCGCCGACAATGGGATCCGCTGCGGCCGATCGCGGCGCACCAGCTCCGGCCGGGCGTCCGCATCGGATCCGGCATCGAGCAGCGCCGCGAGCTCGGCGACCGTCGGCGTGGTGAAGACGGTGCGCACCTCCAGCCGGGTATTGGTCGCCGCGGTCAGCCTGGCCACCAGTTGCGTTGCCAGCAGCGAGTTTCCGCCGATATCGAAGAAGCTGTCATCGGCGCTCACGGCGTCGACGCCGACCAACTCGCCCATCACCTCGGCGACCAGCCGCTCGGTGTCGGTCGCGGGTGCGCGCTGTGCCGTGCGCGCCGTCAGCTGCGGTTCCGGCAGTGCGGCGACGTCCAACTTACCGGTCGGGGTCAGCGGAATCCCGTCCAGCACCGTAATACTCGCCGGAACCATATGTGCGGGAAGCTGTCCGGCGACCCGGGCGCGCACCGCGTCGATATCCGGGGTTATCCCGTCGGTGGGCTGGATGAACGAAACGATCCGATCCGCACCCGCGATGTGGCGCACCTCGGTGTGCGCGAACCGTACCTGCTCGTGTGCGACGAGCGCATCGGTGATCTCGCCGAGTTCGATGCGGAAGCCGCGCACCTTGACCTGATGGTCGCTGCGCCCGAGGTAGACGATCTCACCCGCCGCATTCCAGCGCACCACGTCACCGCTGCGATACATCCGCGACCCGGGCGATCCGAAGGGGTCGGCGACGAATCGCGTCGCGGTGAGCTCGAACCGGTCGAGATACCCACGCGTGACACCGAATCCGCCGAGGTACAGATCGCCGGGCACGCCGACCGGCACGGGGCGCAGCCGCTCGTCGAGCACCAGCGCCCGCGCACCGCGTAGCGGGGTGCCGATGGTGATCGGTCCGCCGATCGTCATCGGCTCGGAGATCGTGATGATGACGGTGGTTTCGGTCGGGCCGTATACGTTGTGCATCTGCCGTCCCGGCGCCCAGCGGAGCACCAGCTCGGCCCCCAAGGCCTCGCCGCCCACCATCAGCGCACGCAGATGCGGCAATGACCACCGTTCCCGATCGATGGTGGCCAGCGCGGCCGGTGTGATGAATGTGTGAGTGACACGCTCGCGCTCCATCACCTCGGCCAGTTCGTCACCGCCGTAGACATCGGTCGGGACGATCACCATCGTCGCACCGGATCCGATCGCGACCAGCAGATCAAAGATGGCCGCGTCGAAGCTCGGGGACGAGAAATGCAGCGTGCGCGAATCCTTGTCGACCCGCATACGCTCGCGGAGCTCGTCGCCGAGGTTCGACAGGCCACTGTGCGTGACGGCCACCCCTTTGGGTTTGCCGGTCGAGCCCGAGGTGTAGATCACGTAGGCGAGATCGGCGATTTCGACGGGCCGCAAGCGTTCATAGTCGTCGACCAGGCAGTCTTCGAGTTCATCCAGTTCTTCGACGAATTCGGGAGCGTCCAGCAGCAGCCAGTCGGTGCCCGCGGTCGCGGGCAGCCGATCGGCGTGCTCGGCCAGTGTGACACCCACCCGGCACCCGGAATCGACCAGCATATGCCGCACCCGCTCGGCCGGATAGTTCGGATCCACCGGTACGAAGGCGGCACCGGACTTGGCGACCGCGAGCATCGTGACGACCGAGTCGACCGAGCGGGTCAGGCCGAGTGCCACCCGGTCCCCCGGTCCGAGCTCGCGCTCGATCAGCGCCCGTGCCAATCGATTCGAGCGCGCGTCGACCTCGGCGTAGGTCAGCGAGGTGCCGTTCGCGCGAATCGCGGTGCGCTGCGGATGCATATGCGCGGTGGCCGTGAAGTACGCCGCCAGCGTGCACTGCGGCGTGGTCGGGCCGCCGATGGCGGGGGTGAGCTGTCGACGCTCGAATTCGGTGCGCACATCGATATCCCGGACCAGCACCTTCGGCCCAGCGGTAATGGCCGCCAACACCGCCAGGAAGCGATCGGCCAAGGCCTTGACGGTCACTTCGTCGAAAAGCTCCGCAGCATAAACGAATTCGAAGGCACGCTCCGGCGCGTCCGGTTCGGCGACGCGGGCAGCGACCCGCAACTCCAGATCGAATTTGGCCAGCGCGATATCCAATTCCTCGGCACGCAACGCGAGGTCGGGCAGTTCGAGCAACGGGACCGGGCCATCCTGCACCGTCAGCGCCACCTGGAACAGCTGATGGCGAGTGCTGCCGCGCGCATCGCGCCCCAACTCCTCGACGATGCGTTCGAATGGAATGTCGGCATGCGCCATGGCGGCCAGCTCGTTATCCCGATCGGCGCGCAGCAGCGCCGCGAACGAGATATCGGGGTCGACATCCGAACGCAGTATCAGCGTGTTGACGAACATGCCGACCAGCTCGTCGAGCTGCGTATCGGTGCGCCCCGCGACCGGCGTGCCGATCACGATATCCCGACCGCCGGTAATGAACCGCAGCGTGACCGCGAGAGCCGAGCGCAGCACCATGAACATGCTGACACCCTGTTCGCGGGCGAGTTCGGCCAGCGCCCGCTGCATCGGCTCAGGCACGGTGAAGCACACCGAGCCCGCCTGCTGCGTCGGCTCGGCCGGCCGCGGCCGGTCGTAGGGCAACGGCAGTTCGTCGGGCAGATCCACCAGTGCGGTGCGCCAGTACGCGAGTTGCTCGCCCGCGAGGCTGTCGGGCTCGGCCTCGTCACCGAGGTGGGCGCGCTGCCACAGCCCGAAATCGGCGTACTGCACCGGAAGTGGTGTCCAAGTCGGTGCGAAACCCTCGCGCCGCGCCAGATACGCCGTGGCCAGATCCCTGGTCAGCGGGCCGAGTGACCAGCCGTCGGCGGCGATGTGATGTACCACGATACCGAGCAGATGCCGCCGAGAGTCGGTGCGCAGCAAAGTGATCCGCAGTGGGGTGTCCTTGGTGAGATCGAATCCGGTGCGAGCCATGGCCCGCAGTGCCTGCTCGGCGGCGCTCTCGTCGGCCACGACGGGCTCGACCACCGGCATGGCCTTGGCGGTCGGCAGCACCGACTGCTGGGCGCCGAGATTGTCCTGCGGGAACACGGTGCGCAGCACCTCGTGCCGCTCGACCACATCGGTCAGCGCCGCGCGCAGCGCCGCCGCATCCAGATCGCCGTCGATCCGAATGACGAATGCGATGTTGTAGGCGCTCGATTCGGGTGAGAATCGATTCAGGAACCACAGTCGCTGCTGCGGCAGCGACAATGGAATGCGTCCCGGACGCGGGGAGTGCACAGCCAGCGCCAACCGTTGCGTCCGGGGCGCTTCCGTTATCCGTTCCGCGATACCGGCCACCGTCGGCGCCTCGAAGATCAGCCGCACCGGCAGGTCGACGCCGAATTCCGCGTACAGTGCGGCGGCGAGGCGGGTGGCCAGCAGCGAGTTGCCACCGACCTCGAAGAAACTGTCCTCCGCTCCGGTCATCGGGCGACCGAGGATCTCGCCGAATGCGGCCGCGACGCGCTGCTCCAGTTCCGTACTCGGCGCACGCGAGGTACCTACCGCCGAGAAAACCGGTGTGGGCAGGGCCTTTCGGTCCAGTTTGCCCGCCTGGGTAACGGGCATCTCGTCGAGGACCGCGATCGAGGCGGGCACCATGTAACCGGGCAGCCGCTGACGCGCGGTCTCGGCGATATCGACGGCGTCGACTGGTTCGTCGGCGGTCACGTAGGAGACCAGGCGGGGCTGGCCGTGTTCATCGGTGTGCACGACGGTGAGCGCGGCGCTCACGCCCGGATGGGCGCGCAATACACTGTCGATTTCGCGCAGTTCGATGCGGAAGCCGCGGATCTTGATCTGATCGTCGGCGCGGCCGAGGAAGCGCAGCTGTCCGATCGGATCCGAGACCACGAGATCACCGGTGCGGTACATCCTTTCACCGCGCCGACCGAGCGGGTTGGCCGGGAAGCGCTGTGCGGTAAGGCCGTATCGGTCCAGGTAGCCGCGGGCCAGACCCGGGCCGGACAGGTACAGCTCGCCCGGGGTGCCCGGTGGCACGGGATGCAGCCGACCATCCAGCACGAAAAGCCGCATACCGCGCACCGGCATCCCGAGCGGCACCGGGCGCCCCGCCTGCATCGGGCCGCTGGCGGTCGCGGCGACGGTCGCCTCGGAAGGTCCGTACATATTGTGGATGCGGTGCCGGGCCGACCAGCGTTCGACCAGTTCCTCCGAGCACGCCTCACCACCGACGATGACAGCCTCGAGTTCGTCGAGCCCCGCCTCCGGCACGGTTGCCAGCGCGGCCGGGGTGATGAAGGCGTGGGTAACCCGCTCCGTGCGCAGCAGATCGGCGAGTTCCCTACCGCCGTACATGCCTGCGGGTGCGACCACGATGGTGGCCCCAGCGGCGAACCCGAGCAGCATCTCGAGCACCGACGCGTCGAAACTGGGCGAGGAGAAGTGCAGCGTTCGCGCCGAATCCGTGACACCGAACAGATGCATCTGCTCGTGTGCCAGCGATGCGATACCGGCATGGGTGACGATCACGGCCTTGGGCTTTCCGGTGGAACCCGAGGTGTAGATCAGGTAGGCGGGATGTCCAGAGCGCAGCGGGTAGTGGCGGTCCGCATCGGTGACGGGGGCGGTCGAGTAGCAGGCGGATTCGGTGGCCAGTTCATCCGAGCCCAGCACCAGCCAGTCGACATAGTTCTTGCGGTGCTTACCGCCCGCGGCGGGCCAGGCAGGCATGGTGGCCAGGGATTCCGGCACGGTCAACCCGAGCATGGCACCGGAATCGGCGATCATATGCTCGATCCGCTCAGCCGGGTAGCTCGGATCGATCGGCACATACGCCGCACCGGTTTTCGCCACGGCCCAGATGGCCGCGATGGAATCGAGGCTGCGCGGCAAGGCGATCGCCACGACGACCTCGGGTCCGGCACCGTGTTCGATCAGCGTGCGCGCCAGGCGGTTCGACATCTCGTCGAGTTCACGGTAGCTGGTGTCGCCACCCTCGTAGCGCACGGCGGTCGCATCCGGTAGCCGCTCCGCGATCTCGGTGAACAGCCGCGCCAAGGTGATCGAGGGCTCGCCGGGAGAACCGGCAATCGGTGCCAGCTTCGCGGCCTCGCGCCGGTCCAGGATGTTCAGGTCGCCGATCGGGCGATCCGGCTCGACGACGACAGCACCGAGCACGGCGATGAAGCGCCGGGCGAACGATTCGACCGTACGCTTGTCGAAAATATCTGTGGCATAGCCGAATTCGGCGTGCATCGGACCGTCGGCGACACCGTCGTGCAGCTCCAACTGCAGATCGAATTTGGCGATGTCCGCGGCGATCGGCAGCACCTGCGCCCGCACACCGGGCAAATCGATGCTCAGGTCCGGTGCGCGGTCATAGGACAGCATCACTTGGAACAGTGGGTGCCTGGCGGCGGAGCGCCCCGGGTTGACGAGTTCGACCAGCCGTTCGAACGGCACATCCGCATTGGCGAAGGCATTGAGATCGGTTTCGCGGACCACATCGAGCATCTGGTCGAATCCTGCGGCCGGGTCGACCTCGGTCCGCAGCACGAGTGTGTTGACGAACATGCCGACGAGATCGTCGAGTGCCGGATCCGAGCGGCCCGCGATCGGGGTGCCGATGGCGATATCGGTGCTCGCGCAGAGCCGCGCGAGCAGGGTGGCCAATGTGGCATGTAGCACCATGAACATGCTGACACCTCGACTGGCCGCGAGTTCGCCTGCGGCACGGCGGATCTCGGGTGCGATGGTGAATGCGACCCGGGCACCGTCGGTCGAGCGGCGCAGCGGGCGCGGCCGATCCAGCGGCAGATCGAGCTGGTCCGGCAGATCGATGAGGGCCGCGCGCCAGTAGGCGAGCTGGCGGCTCAGCGCACTCGCCGGATCGGCTTCCTCGCCGAGCAGTTCACGCTGCCACAGGGCGAAATCGGCGTACTGCACCGGCAGCGGGATCCACTGCGGTGCCGTGCCCTTCGCACGCGCGGCCACCGCCGACATCAGATCTCTGGCCAGTGGTGCGATCGACCAGCCGTCACCGCAGATGTGGTGCAGGACGATGAGGAATACGTGCCGATCCGGTCCGGTGCTCCACAGGGCTACCCGGATCGGTGCCTGGCTGCGCAGATCGAAGCCGTACCCGGCGAACTCTTCGGCGAGTGCGCGCGCGTCGGCGCCGGTGGCGTCGATCGGATCCAAGGTGAGTGGGATATCGGTGGCCGGATGCACGAGCTGATACGGACCTTCAGGCGTATCCGGGAAGGTGGTGCGCAGGGATTCGTGCCGTTCGATCACGTCGACGAGTCCGGCACGCAGCGCAATGCGATCGAGCGGTCCATCGATCTCCACTGCCAGCGGCATATTGTAGGCGGCGGCATGCTCGGCGAAGCGGTTGAGGATCCACAGCCGCTGCTGAGCCAGCGACAGCGGAATCCGCTGCGGCCGTGCGGCCGGCACCAGCTTCGGGGAAGACGCGTCCGGATTGTGCGTTGCGAAGCGCTCGATCAACGCGGCGATGGTCGAGGCCTCGAACAGGTCGCGGATGGTCAGTCCGGTACCGAGGGCGGCATTGATCCGCGCGACCGCGCGAGCGGCGATCAGCGAATTTCCGCCGAGATCGAAAAAGCCGTCCTCGATACCGATTCCGTCGAGGCCGAGAACTTCGGCGAAGATCCCGGCGAGCGCCCGCTCTACCTCGGTGCGGGGTTCGACGGTGAGCTGGCCGGACGGACGAGCGGCGGTGGGTTCCGGCAGCGCCTTGCGATCGATCTTTCCGTTCGGGCTCAGCGGTAGTTCGTCCAGCACCATCAGTACCGAGGGCACCAGGTAGCTGGGCAGCGTCCGACGCAATGCGTTCAGCAGCGCATTCCGGTCCAGTTCTTCCGAAAAGCCTTGGGCAGCAACAATATAGGCGACGAGTTCGTCGCCGGTGCGGCCGCGATGGGCCACGCAGACCGCGCGCGCGACCCGCTCGTCGGCCAGCAGTGCGGCCTCGATCTCGCCGAGTTCGATGCGCAGCCCGCGGATCTTGACCTGGAAGTCGCTGCGGCCCAGGTATTCGAGCACACCGCGCCCCGAATTCCCTTGGTGACCACCGAGATCCGGATCGCCCTGCCAGCGCGCCAGATCGCCGGTGCGGTACATCCGGGCGCCCGGTGTGAACGGGTTGGCCACGAAACGATCAGCGGTCAACCGGGATTGGCCGAGGTAACCGCGCGCCAGCTGGACACCCGCAAGGTACAGCTCGCCGGTGACCCCCGGCGGCACCGGCTGCAGGCGGGTGTCCAGGACGTAGGTCTGGGTGTTCCACACCGGCGAGCCGATCGGCACGGTATCCGGATCGGCCGGGCAGGGCCAGTAGGTGACATCCACGGCGGCCTCGGTCGGCCCGTACAGATTGTGCAGTTCCGGCCCGTGCAGAGCTTTGTGGAAATCACGAACGGTGGCCGCAGGCAATCCTTCACCGCTGCAGAACACCCGGCGCAATGTGGTGCAGCCGCGCACATCGGTATCGGTGACGAATACCGAAAGCATGGACGGCACGAAATGGGCTACGGTAATGGACTTTTCGGCGATTGTCCGGGCCAGGTAGGCGGGATCGCGATGGCCGTCGGGCGTCGCGATGACCAGTCGCGCACCGATCTGCAAGGGCCAGAAGAATTCCCAGACCGAGACGTCGAAGGTGGCCGGGGTCTTCTGCAGCACCGCATCGGTGGCATCGAGGCGATATTCGTGCTGCATCCAGCGCAACCGGTTCACGATCGCGGCGTGGGTTACGCCGACGCCCTTGGGTTTTCCGGTCGAGCCGGAGGTGAAGATGATGTACGCGAGATGATCGGCAAGCAGCGGCGCGAGACGGTCGGTGTCGGTGATCGGATGGGCATCGAAATCCGCGAGGTCGACCGTGTCGATCGCGATCACGTCGGCGTCCGCCGGCAGCGCGAGCTCGTCTCGGGCCGTGGTCAACACGCAGACCGGGTCGGCTTGTTCGAGGATCTGCTCGATTCGCTCGACCGGGTGATCGGTATCCAACGGCAGGTACGCCGCGCCCGCCTTAATGATCGCGTACATGCCGACGACCAGTTCGAGGCTGCGTCTCAGGTACAGGCCAACCACCGTCTCCGGGCCGGCGCCGCGCGCGATGAGCAGTCGAGCCAGCTGATTGGCACGCTCATCGAGTTCGCGGTAAGTCATTGTCTCGTTACCGAATTCGAGCGCGACCACATCCGCGCAGATGATCGCGCGCTCGGCGAACAGACCGGACAGTGTCCCCCGCTGCGGCGCGGTCTCGGTGGCGTTCCAGGTGCGCACCACGCGCTCGTGTTCGTCATCGGTAATCGCGATGAGACTCTCGGCGCGCACATCGGGGTCGGCGGTGAGGAATCGGGTCAGGAAGTCGAGGAACCGGCTGTGGTGTGCGGTGACCTCGGACTCCGAGTAGAGGTGTGGATTGGCCTCGAAGTCGAGATGGATGCGATCGCCCTCGCCGTTGTACAAATTGATGGACAGGTCCTCGACCGGGCCGGTGGCCAGCACATGCAGCGAGCCGAGCAGACTGCCGAACTTCAGCTCGTCGTGGAACAGCATGATGTTGACCATCGGGCCGAAGAACCCGCGCGCATCGCGGGAGTAACCGCAATCGCGGCGGATGTCGTCGTGCCGGTAAAGCTGGTGGCGCAGCGCACCGGTGATCTGCAATTCGGCGGCGCGCACCACATCGCGCACGGTGCTATCGGGATCGAAGCGCACCCGGATCGGCACCACGTTCGAGACCACGCCTGCCGAGCGGCGCAGCGCGACCGTGGTCCGCGCCGACACCGGCAGGCTCAGCACCACGTCGGGATTGCCGGTCACCGACCGCACATAGGCGGCCAGTGCGGCAACGAACATGGTCGAGCTGTGGGTCTCGAATTCGGCGGTGGCCGCGGTCATAGCAGCCTCGGCGCGTGCGTCCAGGACCGCGCAAGCACGCCGCCGCCCCGCGTCGGGGGCGGCGGTGAGGCCGTTCACGCTGGACAGAGTCATCGGTCCGCCCGCGCCCGCCAATTGCTCGAGCCAATAGTCGCGGTCGTTGCGGAACCGGCTGGAGTCACGGTAAGTGGATTCGTCCGCATAGATGGTGGCCAGCGGTGTGGCTCGGGATACCGCGGGTTCGGTGCGGTTCTCCAGCGCAGTATAGATCTCCGCGGTGCGGGTCAGTGCGTTCATCGCGCCGTAGCCGTCGATCACGATGTGATGGCCGCGCGCATACCAGATGTAGTCGAAATCGCCGGTCCGCAGCACGATGTTCGTGGTCAGCGGATCGTGCTCGAAATCGATCGGGGAGCTGGCGTGCTCGTTCATCCAGCGCAGCGCGGCAGCTTGTGGATCGGGCTCGTCGCGCAGATCGATGCGGGCCCAGCCCGGGCGGCGCGTGTGGTCGATCACCTGATGCGGGACACCGTCGATCTCGGCCAGACGCACATGTCCGACCTGCGTTTCGAAACCGAAGCGTTCGATCGAGTACAGCAGGCGTCCGACATCCAGGTCTCCGTGGATCTCGACATATTGCGCGATGGTCAGCGGGACATCCGGGCGGATTCGTTGGGCGTACCAGAGGGCGGTTTGCGCAGGCGACAGGGCGAATGGTTGTGCCGAGGATTCACCGGAAGAGCATTGGTCGACGCGATCGGTGGCCAATGACTTCATCAATCACTCCTTCTGCCGCTGTTGATGCACAACTCCCGAGCACCGTCACCGCAGGCGCGCACGCGCCAGCCGTAGGACGTGATCCACGCCCATAGATTCGGAGCATCGAATGCAGCGGATGGCCAGCGTTGCGGATTTGTTTCACTTCGAACGACGTTGGCAGCAAGGCACTTTCATCAGCTATTTTTCCGCAAACTAGCCAGATTTGGTAGTCAACAGCAGAAATACCGAGAAATTAACAAGCCATAAGCGATCTATTGCGACATAGCTAACTACAAGCGAACGATCGGGACGGACCGGTGGACGGTTTTGTCGGCCCGAAACAATCCAACTGCTCGGTTAGGGGAAGCCCTACACGACGCGCTCGGCAGATCTCGCCGGCTCAGCCAACCGGCTGGTCCATGGTGGCCTGGTCTTTCACGTACGTGCCGCGAAATTTTCGCCGCCGGATAGCCGCTACCACGACGGTGGTAGCGGACAGAATAACCGAGAGAAGTTCCGGTTGCGGGCCGAACCGGGTCGCCAGTGTCGTGCTGCTCCGCAGCGGCAGCTCGGCAACCAGGGCGGCGGGTAGGAACTTCGGTGTCTGCTGCTGGACCGTGCCGTCCGCGGTGATGATGGCGCTGACACCGGAGGTGGCGGCGACCACGAGGGCGCGGCCGTGTTCGACGGCGCGGATCCGGGACATGGCCAGCTGCTGATAGGTCATTTCGCTGTCGCCGAAGGTGGCGTTGTTGGTGGGCACGGTCAGTAGTTGCGCGCCCGCGTGCATGGAATCGCGGAAGGCGCGGTCGAAGGCGACCTCGTAGCAGGTCGCGACGCCGATATCGATGCCACCGCCGTAGCGACTGCTTGCCGGTCGCTCGAAAGGTTCGGCGTGTACGGTGCCGGTGCCATTCCCCGGAACGAAGTATCCGGCACGGTCGGCGTAGTCGGAGAACAGGCGGAAGAAGCCGCGCATGGGCAGGTATTCGCCGAACGGCTGGATGATCTTCTTATCGTGGCGCTCCCCCGGACCGGCCGCACCGTTCCAGACGATGACCGAATTCGTTGTCGTGCGATCGCCGTTCACCAGCACCGCGCCGACCAGGATCGGCGCTCCGATCCGCTCGGACGCCTCGGTGATCTCGGCGGCCGCGTCGGCATTGCGCAGCGGGTCGATATCGGATGAGTTCTCCGGCCAGATCACCACGTCCGGCCTGCGCGCGGTGCCCGCCGCGACCGCCCGAGCCAATTCCTCGGTGCGCCGGACATGGTTGTCCAGCACCGCACGCCGCTGGGCATTGAAGTCCAGGCCGAGCCGCGGCACGCTGCCCTGGATGGCGGCGACCGTGATCGTCCGGTCACCCTCTTGCGGGCCGGGCAGCGCGGTCCGCAGAATCGCTCCGGTAGCCGGGATGATAACCAGACCCGCCGCCGCGGCGATAATCCCGAGGCGGGTCGTGGTACCGGCGCGGCCCGGCTCGGCGGTCGACGAACCATCCGTCGGCGCGACCGTGATGCGGGTCCACAAATGCACCAGCAGTGCCGCCGCGGTGGTTCCAGTGAGCGCCACCGCGAATCCGACGAGCGGTGCGCCACCGACCATGGCCAGCGAGAGATACCACCCGTCGGCCTGCCCGAACGCCAAACGCCCCCAGGGAAATCCGCCGAACGGAAAACTCGATCGCAGCCACTCGGTGGCTGTCCATGTCAACGCCACCCACACCGGCCACCCCGGCAGCGAGAACAACAACCGCGTCGAGAGCCCGAATAGTCCTATATACAGGGAACACACTGCCGACAACGCGAGCCACGGCACCGGCCCCACGTAAATCCCGGTCCACGGCAACAGCGGCACGAAGAAACCCAGCCCCGCCAGGAACCCGTAACCGAACCCCCCAGGCAACCGCGTGGCGCCGCGCACGCTCAGGGTGAGCACCACGATCCCGATCGGAGCAAGGAACCAGAACGGCCGTGGCGGAAAGCTCCCGAAGATGAGCAGCCCCGAAACCAGCGCCGCCACCGAACGAACCAGCACCGGGTACCGCCCGAGCACGGCGCTCACGCGACCCACACCGGGTGCTTCAGGCCTCATGGATGGTGACTCCGCGGTGGACGGTACGCAGGCAGATGGGCAGGGACGCGTCGGCGTCGAGTGGCGGTAGGCCGGGGACGCGCGAACGCGGATCGGTGGACCACCGTTGGACGGTATCGGCGGGCGCGGCCACGACGGTGTCGCCGGCGTCCCAGATCGCGTAGGAGGCGGGGGCTCCCGGTACCAACGTACCCGCGACACCGTCACCGACCCCGCCCGCACGCCAGGCACCGCGGGTGGCGGCGGCGAAGGCGGCACGGGGTGAGAGGCCGTGGCCGGGGGTGCGGTGGTTGACCGCGGCGCGGACCGCCGACCAGGGGTCGAGTGCGGTAACCGGTGCGTCCGAGCCGATAGCGAGGGTGATGCCCGCCGCGGCCATGGCCGCGAAGGGATTCAGGGTGGCGGCCCGTTCGGCGCCCAGACGGGTGGCGTACATACCATCTGGACCACCCCAGGTCGCGTCGAAACCCGGTTGGACACTGGCGATTACGCCCCACGCGGCCAGTTTCGCGATCTGCTCGGCATCGATCATCTCCGCATGTTCGACGCGGTGCGCGCGGGACGCGACGGCGGGGCCGCCGAGTTCGGCGACCACCTGTTCGAATCCGGCGACCACAGCATCCATCGCAGCATCACCGATGACGTGGAATCCGGCTTGGATGCCCGCCTCCGTGCAGGCGCGCACATGCGCGGCGATCGTGTCGGCGTCGAGGTAGCCGAGGCCGGTTCCGGCGTCATCGGCGTACGGCGCACGCAATCGGGCGGTGCGCGAGCCGATCGAACCGTCCACGAACAGATCGCCGCCGAGCGCGTCCACCCCGAGTTCGGCAACCAGCGCCCGCGCCTCGTCAACGGTGCGCACCGCCTCACCCCAATAGGCGCGGACCGCCACACCATGGTCGAATTCGAGCAACTCACGAATATCGGTGCGCCCGGCGATATCCGGTCCCCCGCATTCGTGTACGGCCACGACACCGCGTGCGGCCGCCGCGTCCAGCGCCGCTTTGCGCGCCCGATCTCGTTGTGCGCGATCCAATCCCGACAGGACCGCGGTGCGCACCAGATGATGCGCGTCGGCGCGCAGGGGCGCACCACGGGTGAAACCCGCCGCGGCGGTGACTGCTGCCGTCAACAGCGCCGACGACACCACCGCCGAATGCGCGTCCACCCGTGACAGATACACCGGTCGCCCCGGCTGCACGGCAGCGTCGATCTCTTCGACTGTCGGCGGGCGACCTCCCGGCCAACCGGTCTCGTCCCAGCCGTCACCGAGGATGGCGCCGTCGGGATGCGACGCCGCGAACGCGCGCAACAGTTCCAGGCAGTGCTCGAGTGAGCGTGCCGTCGACAGATCGAGTCCGGTCAGCTTCAAGCCCAGCGCCGTCACGTGCACGTGCGGGTCGACGAACGCCGGTGCCACGAAAGCGCCATCCAGGTCGATGATCTCCGCATTCGGATGTAGCGCGCGTCCCGGTTGTTCCGCACCCAGCCACACCACGGTGCCATCGGTCACCGCCATTGCCGTCGCGTCGGGTGAACTCGAACTGTAGAAACGACCGCCGATCAGCAACTGGGTACTCACGAGACACCAGTCTGCCGTATGGCTGATTCAGTCCGTCGAGTCGGACAGCCTGCCCCGCGGCGAAGCGTCCGCGGGTTGTGCGAGCACTGCCATGACCTCCGGGTATTTCGGCGGGGCGGTACCGGGTGCGGCCCGCATACCAGCCTCCGCCGCGATCAGTTCCAGCCGCAATGCCGCAGCCGTGAATCCGGAAATCGACTGTCCCACAGCCGCCGCAGCCTGCCGAACCGCCGCTGCCAGCTCCTCACTCACCGTGACGGTGAGCTCTTCGGTCGCCATCCGGCCACCTTAGTCCTTTGCGCCGTCGCACGAAATGGGCGCGAGGGTGATTGTCGGCACGGTTTATGGAAGCAGTCCGGTGTAAGGCCGATCGGCCGCGTCTCGACCCGTAGGCAGTCGCTACGGAAGCACGGGGCGAGTCGAGGGGCGCGGGTCGTCGTACCACTCGGTGACAACCACGCCGTCGACCACATCGTCACCGTCGATGATCACGCCGCGATACGGCATCGCCGCGGCCAGACGGCTGAACCGCCGCGCCGCGAACGCGGCGACCAGCGGACGAACCAGGAACCTGGTCGGCGGCAGCAGCAGGAGCAGCCCGAACAACGAGGTGACCAGGCCCGGGATGAACATCAGGAACCCGCCCGCTGCGACGAGCGCGCCGTCCGCGACCGCGGTACCCGGATTGATCTCCCCTCGTCCGGCCCGCCGGAACTGTTCGAAGACGCGACGGCCCTGGGAGCCGATGAGCAGCATGCCCGCAGCGGACCCGGCGATGAGCAGCAGGATGGTCGGCATCACCCCGATGAGGTGGCCGACGCCGATCAGCGCGGCGATCTCGACGATGACATAGAGCACGAACAATACGGCGGGCATGGCAATCCTTTCGGACGATCTACCGGGTTCAACGTGGCAGAGTCCGATTTTTCTCCCGATCGCCGCTGATAGTGGGCTGAGATCTCAGCCGCCCGGTCGCACCAACCCGGTCTCGTAGGCCAGCACTACCGCTTGAACCCGGTCGCGCAGACCGAGCTTCGTCAGCACCCGCCCGACGTGCGTCTTGACGGTGGCCTCGGACAGGTACAACTGCTCGGCGATCTCGGCGTTCGAACGCCCGACCGCGATATGCTCCAGCACCTCACGCTCACGGGCGGTCAGTACGTCGAGTACCGCCGGATCCCGCATACCGCCCGGGTCATCGGCGATCATCCGGTCCAGCAGCCGCTTGGTCACCTTCGGCGACACCACCGCGTCGCCACCCGCGACACTCCGGATCGCCGATGCCAGATCCTCCGGTGGCGTGTCCTTCAACAGGAATCCGCTCGCGCCCGCGCGCAACGCACCCAGTACGTGTTCGTCGAGATCGAAGGTCGTCATCACCAGCACCTTGCAGCCGTCACCCGACTCGACGATGCGCTGCGTGGCCGATACCCCGTCGACGATCGGCATCCGCACATCCATCAGCACCACATCCGGGCGCAACTCGCCGGCCCGCGATATCGCGGCGGCCCCGTTCTCGGCCTCTCCGATTACCTCGATGTCCGGGTGCGCACCGAGCACCATCTTCAATCCCATGCGCATGAGTTCCTGATCGTCGACAACGAGAACGGTGATCGGCACATCCCCAATCTATCGGCCCCGTCCACCCAGTTTCGAACAGCGCGTCCTCGAAACCAGCCCGGGGCTAACCGTTTTCGTTGCCGCGCGCCAGTGGGATGGTCGCGTATACCCGCCACGAGCCATCGGATGTGCGGCCCGCGTCCAAGGTGCCGCCGAGTACGGCAATGCGTTCGCGCATGCCGACCAATCCCATACCGCCGCCGACGATCGGGCTCGCGGCCTGCTCCCGCACCGAAACCCCGCCGGAATCGGTGACTTCGACAACCACATCCGCAGCGCGGCGTTGCGCCCGCACCCATGCCTTCGGGTGCGAGCCCGCGTGCCGGAGCGTATTGGTCAGCGATTCCTGCACGATGCGGTGGATACCGAGACTCACCTCGGGGGCGATATCGTCGAGTTCCCCGGTCATTTCGAGTTCCACCGCGAGGCCGGTATCGCGCATTATCTCGACGACCTTCGCAAGCCCCGCCGTTCCGTGCTGCGGCAACTGATCCGGTGCGTGTTCGATGCGCAGCAGCGCGACGGTTCGGCGCAATTCCCGCAGGGCCTCGCGACCGGTACCCGCGATCGTGGTCAACGCCCGTTCGGCCGCATCCGGATCGCGGCGCAGCGCGTACTTCGCACCGTCGGCCTGCACAATGATCACGCTCACCGCATGGGCGACCACATCATGCAGTTCGCGCGCGATGCGGGTACGTTCGGCGGCGACGGCATCGTGCGCGCGGCGTTCCCGGTCGTAGTCGGCGACCGCGAGCCGCGCCGCCACCTCTCGGTCGTAAGCGTGGCGCGCACCGATGAACTCCGCCAGCGTCCAGCACAGCGCGTAGAACATCGCGGTGAAGATCAGATCCGAACCGGCCGGCTTGTGCAGCAAGAGAAATGAGCTGCTGCAATCGGCGATCAGTCCGAGCGCGTACCAGAGTCCTTGCTTGCGACCGACATACGCGACCAGCGTGTACAGCATGACGCCGAGCCCGAGCAGCGCGATATGGTCGGCCTGGTCCTGGGTCCCGTAGCTCACCAGCGTCGAGGCGATCGAGAGTCCGAGCATCGCGGCCGCCATCGCCCGCGGGTACAGCCGCCGAAGCGCCACAGGTCCCGGTAGCAGCACACCGATTCCCAGGTAGGCCAGCGTGCTATCAGAATTGCTCGCGCCGAGAATTTCGAGCAGCAGCAGCGTTGCGGCCAGTATCGAATCCGAGATGAGGGGCTTGCCACGAAGCCACAGACTGAACCGGCGCACGAACGTCAGCCTAGGTACGGACGAGCGTGATCCAACCGTCTGGTTGGCTGACCCGGTGGATTTTGCAGATTGGGCGGCCTTACTGACAGCCGCGACCGCCGGGGGCTGGGTGGATGCGGTGGTCGGCGGTGGCGGATTGATCATCCTCCCGACGCTGTTCCTGGTCGCACCGGGCATTGCCCCCCAGACCGCACTCGGCACCAATAAACTCGCCGCGGTCGCGGGTACCAGCGCATCGGTCGTGACGTTCGCGCGCAAAGTCCCCCTGCGGTGGCGCACGTTGCTGCCCGCGGCGGCGATCGCGGCGATCACCGCCGCGACCGGTGCGGCAGCGGTGTCGCTCATCGATCGTGATCTGTTCATCCCGGTCGTGCTGGTCGTGCTGGTCGGCGTCGCTGTCTTCGTTACGCTGCGCCCGTCGATCGGCGTTACCCTGGCCACACACGCACCGAGTCGGCGCAAGTTCGTGCTCGTGCTCGCGCTGGCTGCCGGGGTAATCGGGTTCTACGACGGACTGCTCGGCCCCGGCACCGGCACCTTCCTGATCATCACCTTCGCCACCCTGCTCGGCACCGAATTCGTGCGCGCGGCCGCGATGGCGAAGGTGATCAACTGCGGATCCAATTTCGGTGCGCTGATTTACTTCGGCGTCACCGGCCACATCATGTTCGCACTGGGCGCGGCCATGGCGGTCGGCAATATCGCGGGCGCGGTCATCGGCTCGCATATGGCATTACGCAACGGCGCGAAATTCGTACGCGTCGTCCTGCTGGTGGTGGTTATCGGCATGGTGATCCGTCTGGGCTGGCAGCAATTCGGCTGACCGATCAGTGCACGGGCCCGGCATGCATCTTGGTATTCGATGCGAGCCAGGGCTGCAGTACGCGTGAGGTCGCTTCGTGGATCTCGCGGTGCAGCCGCTCGCCATCGACTCCGGCCACCGGACTCTGGAACAGTACCGTCAGCGCACCGGAGACGGCGCCGACCACGGCGCCGACCAGTGCGGCGGCGCCGACCTCGTCCAATTCGGCGGGAAATGCCACGTGCAACTGCCGCGCGATTTCGCGCTGCGCGACCAGCTGTGCGTGCGCGGCCCGCCCGCTCACTGCGGGCACCGTGCGCGAAACCTGTGCGCGCAGTGCGGCAATGCGCGCACTCAGATCATCGACGAGGTGTTCGCCCGGATTGTCACCAGCCGCCCGCAACGCGCGCAGCAGCACCTCCACCGGCCGTTCACCAGGCCGGCGACTCGCAATCGCCGCCACCGCGGCGCGTACCCGTTCGTCCTGTTCCGGGAACAGCAACTCTTCCTTGCTTGCGAAGTAGTTGAAGAACGTTCGGGTGCCGACCTCGGCCGCGGCGGCGATATCGGCCACCGTGGTTTCCTCATAGCCTCTGCTCTCGAAAAGTTCGGCGGCTGCTTCGAGGAGGGCACGGCGGGTACGTTCTCGTTTGCGATCGCGGAGGGCGGATGGCGGCACGCGGGCACAGTACGGCATAAGCCGACTTGGGTACGGTAACCACGAGTTTCGCGCGTGCCGTGCTGGCGAACCGTGATCGAATTCGGGTGGTGCCCGACTGATCCCGGCGGGCCTGGTCCAACCCCGCACCGATGGACATTTCGCGCGACATTGCAGTCGATGCATGTCCGCAAGGTCTGCGACAGCGCGGCGGAAGCGGCGCGTACTGACCCGACCGACTAGGTTTGATCGAGTGAGCATCGCGACTTCCAAAGATGTGGACGCCGAGTTCCTCGCGTTACCACTGCACGCGCTCGCCGACGCCGCGCTGTCCGCGGCGCGCGCGGCGGGCGCGCAGCACGCCGATCTGCGGGTGCATCGGCTGGTCACCCAGTCGATCCGCCTGCGCGACGGCCGGGTCGAGGCGATCAGCAATGCCACCGACCTCGGCTTCGCCGTGCGCGTGATCGTCGACGGCACCTGGGGTTTCGCCTCGCACGCCGCGCTCACCCCGGAAACCGCGGTCGAGGTGGCACGGCGCGCGGTCACGGTGGCGACGACCCTGCGCGCCCTCAATCGTGAGCGCGTCGAACTCGCCGACGAGCCGCGATACGACGAGGCGCACTGGGTTTCGGCCTACGAGGTGGACCCGTTCACGGTGCCGACCTCCGACAAGGTCGCTGTGCTGCAGGACTATTCGGGCCGCCTGTCCGCCGCCGATGGCGTCGATCACGTCACCGCCTCGGTGCTGCAGGTCAAGGAGCAGACTTTCTACGCCGACACCGCGGGCTCCGCGATCACGCAGCAGCGGGTGCGCCTGCACCCGCAACTCGAGGCGATCACCGTGGACGCGGCGGCGGGTGTCTTCGAGACCATGCGCACCCTCGCCGCCCCGGCCGGACGCGGGTGGGAGTACGTCACCGGTGCGGACGGAGTCTGGGACTGGAGCGATGAACTCGCGCGCATCCCGGGTTGGCTGGCCGAGAAGGTGAAGGCGCCGAGTGTCGAGGCGGGTCCGACCGACCTGGTGATCGACCCGACCAACCTGTGGCTGACCATCCACGAATCCATCGGCCACGCCACCGAATACGATCGCGCCATCGGCTATGAATCGGCCTACGCGGGTACCTCGTTCGCGACCCCGGACAAGCTCGGTTCCCTGAAGTATGGCACGCCGATCATGCACGTCACCGGTGACCGCACCGAGGTGCACGGTCTGGCCTCGGTCGGCTATGACGACGAGGGCGTCGCCGGACAACGCTGGGATCTGGTGCGCGACGGCATTCTGGTCGGGTATCAACTCGACCGCGTTTTCGCCCCGCGTCTGGGCCTGGAACGCTCCAACGGGTGCTCCTACGCGGACTCGGCGCACCATGTGCCGATCCAGCGCATGGCCAATGTGTCGCTGCAACCGGATCCGGAAAACGACACCACCACTGCCGAACTCATCTCCCGGGTGGACAACGGCATCTATATCGTCGGTGATAAGTCGTGGTCGATCGATATGCAGCGCTACAACTTCCAGTTCACCGGCCAGCGGTTCTTCCGCATCCGCGACGGCAAGCTCGACGGCCAGCTGCGTGATGTCGCGTACCAGGCCACTACCACAGACTTCTGGGGTGCCATGGAAGCAGTCGGCGGACCGTCCACCTGGCGCCTCGGTGGCGCGTTCAACTGCGGTAAGGCGCAACCCGGCCAGGTCGCCGCGGTCAGTCACGGCTGCCCGTCGATCCTGGTGCGCGGCATCAACATTCTGAATACTCGGACGGAGGCGGGCCAGTGACCGAGGTGGTGATACCCGCTGGTGCGGTCGTAGAGCAGGCGCTCGCGTTGTCGCATGCGGATGAGGCGATGGTCATCGTCACCGATGCGCACGAGGCGTCACTGCGCTGGGCGGGCAACTCTATGACCACCAATGGCTCCTCGATTTCCCGGGACTGGGTGGTCGTTTCCATCTTCCGCGACGGTCCGAACTCCGCGCGCGTCGGCAGTGTGGGCTCCACCAGCGTAGACCCGGCCGAGATCGAGGCGGTGGTCCGCGCCAGCGAGACGGCGGCCCGCACCGCCGAATCAGCGAAGGATGCGATGCCGCTGCTCACGCCGGAATCGGATGGTCTGCCGGACGCCGGGAGCGAATGGGCGTCCGCACCGGGCAGCACCGGGATCGAGGTCTTCACCGATTTCGCCCGCGATCTGGCGGGCGGATTCGACGGCGCCGATCGGCTCTACGGTTTCGCGCACCACCAGATGCAGACGACGTGGCTGGGTACCTCCACAGGTATTCGCCGCCGCTTCGTACAGCCCACCGGTTCGGTGGAGATCAATGGAAAGCGCGGCGAGGGCACGGGTCTCGCGAGTGCGTGGGTCGGGGTCGGCACCGCCGACTTCACCGATGTCGACGTACCCGGGCTGCTCACCGAATTGTCGCGGCGGTTGGATTGGTCCAAGCGCCGGGTCGAGCTGCCGGCGGGTCGTTATGAAACCCTGCTGCCGCCCTCGGCGGTCGCCGACCTGATGATCTACCTGGCCTGGTCCATGGAGGGCCGTGGCGCACATGAGGGGCACAGTGCCTTCACGAAGGCGGGCGGCACCCGAATCGGTGAGCGGCTCAGCGATATTCCCTTGACGCTCTACAGCGATCCGAGTGCGGGCGGCCTCGAATACCGTCCGTTCGTCGCGACGTCGTCGTCCTCGGAATCGCTGTCGGTCTTCGACAACGGCTTACCGGTCCGGCGCGTGGACTGGCTACGCGACGGCGTCATCGCATCGCTGATCTACCCGCGTGCCACCGCCGCCGAATTCGACACTTCCCCAACGGTTCCTGGTGACAATCTGCTGCTCACCGGCGGCTCGGACGCGAGCATCGATGCGATGATCGCCGAGACCGAGCGCGGCCTACTACTCACCACGCTCTGGTACCTCCGCGAGGTCGATCCCGCCACGCTGCTGCTCACCGGACTGACCCGCGACGGCGTCTACCTCGTCGAAGACGGCGAAGTCACCGCCGCAGTCAATAATTTCCGCTTCAACGAAAGCCCCATCGATCTGCTGCGTCGCACCACCGAAGCCGGTGCCACCGAAAACACTCTCCCCCGCGAATGGAAGGACTGGTTCACCCGAACCGCAATGCCGCCCTTGCGAATCCCGGACTTCCACATGTCCTCGGTAAGCCAGGCGACCTGACCGGTGGCGGGCTCCCGTCGCGGGAGCCCGCAGACTACGCGGCCGGGGTGATCTCGAGGCCGATGCTGCCGGACTTACCGCGGCGAATACTGCTCGCGGTCACCAGAATCGGGCCGAGAAGCCAGTACTTCTTCTTGATCAGCTTGCGCACCCGTTCGGTTTCTGCGGCATCGAGCACCCGGCCGGTGCCTTCGATGACGTCACCACGCGGCTTACCCGACGGGTTGCACGGCTGGAGGGTGACGGCGGGATTGTTGCGCAGCCGCTTGACCTTCCAACTGTTGGTCTCGGTCCACACATACAGCTTGCCGTTGTCCTCAGCGGCCCAGACCGCGGTGCCGACCGGTGTGCCGTCCTTGCGAAAGGTCGTCAGCAGCACGTAGTCGGCCTTGGCGACCGCACCCAGTGTGTTCGTCATGCGGCCAGCCTATCCGCCATCGGACCCCCCCGCGCGGCCCGCATCAGTGCGACATCCGGTATTCACCCGCCTCGAGGCGCTCGAGTACGCCACCGGTCCATAGCGACAAGTTGTCGAATACGCCGCTCCACAGCTCGAGCAGATCGGTCGCATGTGGCGGCTGGTTCCGGCCGGGGAAGGTCGGGATCATGGCGTGCAGATCGTCGCGGCATTGCGGCGTTGTTCGCGCAACTGCTCGATGACGTACGCGCGAGGCGACACGTCCATGAACACGAAACCGCACCGAGGTCCTCCATATCGACGCTGACCAGCGCCGCATCCATGAGTTTGCGGGAGCGGGCCGAGACCTTACTCGCCGAGCGCCGGACCATGTCGCTCTCGGTAGCCGAACGCGCGAGCCTCGCAGCCGAGTTGCGCGCCGCCACTGATCCTCGCGGATCAGCCCTCCGAAACCGATTGCGGCAGGTTATGCGACGGCGGTCAAAACCTGCGGCCCCTCCGCTGTGATCGCGACCGTATGTTCGGAGTGCGCGGTCCGCGAACCATCCGCTGCGCGGATCGTCCAACCATCCGGATCCGTATAGATGCGGTCGGTCGTGCGCGCGAACCATGGCTCGATCGCAATGGTCAAACCGGGCCGCAGCAGATATCCGCGACCGGCACGGCCCGTATTCGGTACGTGCGGATCCTCGTGCATCGTCCGCCCGAGCCCGTGCCCGCCGAATTCGGTATTCACCGGATAGCCGTTCGCCCGCGCGACCTCCGCGATGGCGGCGGAGATATCGCCGATCCGATTGCCGGGCAACGCGACCGCGATCGCGGCCGCCAGCGCGTCCTCGGTGGCCTTGATCAGCCGCAGATCCTCCGCATCGGCGGTGCCGACGATCATGCTGGTGGCCGAATCGGCGACCCACCCATCGATGCTCAGCGCCAGATCCATGCTCAGCACGTCACCGTCGCGCAGCTCGTAATCGAACGGAAGTCCGTGCAGGACAGCATCATTCACCGACAGGCAGACCGTATTCCGGAACGGACCGCGACCGAACGAGGGCGCGTAGTCCCAGTAGCACGACTCCGCGCCGCGCTCCCGAATCCGCTGCCGCACATACTCTTCCAGTTCCAGCAGATTCACTCCGACTCGAGCAAGTACACGCAGTTGCGCCAGTATCTCGGCGACGAAGCGGCCCGCCACCCGCATGCGTTCGATCTCCCCCGGCGATTTCAACTCCACCATGCCCAACCTCCATGTCGGTATTTTAATACCGAGCATAACCGTGATCGGTATTAAAATACCAGCTACCCCGCTGACCAGGCGATGTGTTATGTTCGCGAACGCGAGAGAGCCCTGGTTTGATTCGTTGTTCGCCGCCCCGAGCGGCATGCGTTCCGCCCGATCGACTGCCCGATAGCGAACGTAGAGGAGCAAGCGATGAGCCTGCGCCACAAAGCACTCGTCGCCGCCGTCGCCCTGGCCGTGGCCCTGGCCATCCCCGCCTGCGGCAATGAGTCGACCAAGAACGCGAACCAGTCGGGCACCGCTGCGGGCCCCGCGCGCAACCCCTATCTCGCCGCCGCGACCTACGGGCTCACCCATAGCGATCCGGGCCAGTCCGACACCTTCCCCTACCAAACGCCATCGGGCGAATTCCATATCGATCCGAAGCAGCAGCAGCGCATCGCCGCGGGGCCGGTCAACATCATGACGCTCGCCGCCACCGATCCGGACCACATGTGGATCTCCTCCACTCAGGGCGTGGTCTATGTGCAGATCGGCAATGGCATGTTCCACGAAATCGCACGCGCGGACGCACCGGGGGTGACACCGCTGGCGCCGCAGGCGTTGAACGAGGTGCTCGACCAGAACTTCACCGACGTCGGCCAGGTCGAGGCCGCCGTACATAACGACTGGGGCCTCGATTGGACGCGCATCACCAATGGCGTCTACAGCCTGGTAGACAAGGACAACCGGGTCTACTACGTCACACAGAATGCGCAGATCGTCGTGTTCGGTTTGACGAATTCGAATAACCCCGAGGCGGGCGTGCGGATTCTGCGCACTCTCGATTTCAAACCCTGGCTCGGCACCGGTCCCGGTCTCGGCGGCCAACCCGAGTCCATTGTCGGCCTGAATATGACCTATGACGGCAAATTGGCCGTACTCAGCACGCGCGGGTTATCGATCATCGACCGCAGCCTGCAGGGCGAACCGCACCAGGTTCACTTCGGCGCCGACGAGGTGGTCTCCAATGCGATGGCCGTGGATGAGAATGGCGGGATCTACGCCGCGTCCGACAAGATCATGCGCAAACTCGTGTGGACGGGATCCGAACTCTCGACCGACGCCACCGATGGCGCATGGGCCGCACCCTATGATTTCGGACAGCAGCCGCCCGCGGTGAAGTTCGGCATCGGCACCGGCTCGACACCCACACTCATGGGTTACGGCAAGGACGACCGCCTCGTGGTGATCACCGACGGTGCCGACCGGATGAAACTGGTCGCATTCTGGCGCGACGCCATTCCCGACGGGTTCCAACCGAAGCCGGGTACGAAATCCCATCGGATCGCCGACCAGATCCCGGTGACGGCCGGTCTGAATCCGCCGCCCGAGTTCATCCAGAGCGAACAGTCGGTCGTGGTGGACGGCTACGGCGCATTCGTGGTCAACAATGCCCGGCCGCAAGGTGCGCCGGACCGGCTCGTCGATGTACTGGCGGGCGGTCCGGTATTCGCACCGCCGTCGGGTATCGAGCGATTCCAATGGGATCCGGCCAACCACAGTTGGTCATCGGTATGGTCACGGCCCGATGTGGTTTCGACCAGCATGGTGCCCAGCGAGAGCAGCAAGTCCGGCGTGGTTTTCGTCAACGGCTACACCAAGGCCGACGGCTGGGAGGTGACCGGCCTGGACTGGAAATCGGGAAGGCAGGTGCACCGCACCATCTTCGGCCAGAGCAATCTGGGCAATGGCGCCTACGCGATGGTCCAATTCCTCCCGAATGGGGATCTGCTGTTCAACAGCGTCGGCGGCCCCTTCCGGGTGAAGTACTACGGATGAGCTTGCGGTATTTAAATACCGCCCATAGTCTGGTCGAATGGTCCGACTTCCGCTGACTCCCGCCCAGGTCGAGGCCGGTCGCCGCCTCGGAGCCCGACTACGGGCCGCGCGCGCCGATCGCGACCCAGCCCGGATCGCCCGGGCCGCCGGAATTTCACCGGAGACGCTGCGCAAGATCGAGACCGGACGGCTGCCAACGCCCGCCTTCGGGACGATCGTGTCGCTCGCGGCGGCCCTGGAGATTCCGCTCCAGGAACTCGCCGATACCTGGCGCTCGGCAGGCCTCGCGGAATCCGCCTGACCTACACGCGAGTAATCGCCAACCCGACCGATCCGTCCGCGCCCTTGAACAGCGTGTGCAGGCGAATCAGCACGGTGCCGATGATCCCGTACTTGCGCGAGACGAGGTCACGCACCCGCTGCGTCCGCGCCGCATCCAACACCTCGGTCTTGCCCGCGAACTTCTCCTCGCTCTTCGGGCGGCCACGGCCGTCGGATATCTGCAGGGTCACCGCCGGATTGCGGCGAATCCGCTTGACCTTCCAGATCTTCGAGTTGGTCCACACGACGATCTGTTCGCCGTCCGGAGGCACCCATACCGGGGTGCCGACCGGGTGCCATCCTTCTTGTAGGTGGTCAGCAGGACGAAACTGCTGGTGCTCACTTCGTTCCAAGTCATACCGAAAACGGTAGGTCGGGGCGATGTCGGCGACATCCGTATGCCGACAGACTCGCTCCCACGCCTGGTGATGTACCGAACCGAAACGGGGGCGCGCCGCAGGCACGCCCATCCGGATCAGATCGGCTTGACGGCTGTCAGATATCGCGTGCCGTCGAACATTTTCGCCAGCGGCTCCGCGACCGGTGCCATAGGACGGTCGTAGCGTGTGGCCAGTTCCTGCATGCCCAGGGAGGAGGTGGTCCAGCCGAGGGCGGTGAGCAACTCAGCCGGATCGGTGCGTTGGTCGGTGTAGAACAGTGACGCGAGGTCGACCTTGCCGAACGGGGTGTCTTTCAGGATCTCCGCCTCCTGGTCGGCGATGCCGACGATATCGACGCCCGCGCCGATGGTCTCTGCCGCCAGCCGGCTACCTGGTGCCGAAAGCTGACCGATCCGCTCGAACAAGGCATCCTGCGCGGCGCCTGGTAGGTATGGCAGCAGCCCTTCCGCCGACCACGCGGTGGGCGAGGTCGGATCGAAGCCTGCCTCGACAAGTGCCGCGGGCCAGTCGTAGCGCAGATCGACGGCCACCTCGCGTCGGTCCGACCTCGGCGCGGTGCCGGATTCGGTGAGCACCTGACGTTTGAACTCCAGCACTTTGGGCTGGTCGATCTCGAACACGACCTCGCCCGCCGGCCAATCCAGCCGGTGGGCCCTGGCATCGAGCCCGGCAGCCAGGATCACCGCCTGGGTCACCCCGGCCGCCGCCGCGCACAGGAAGAATTCGTCGAAGAACCTGCTTCGATATCCGATGAACCCGGAAGTGAACGGGATCTGCGCCCACAGCGTCGGATCGGCGATCAGTCGCTGCATATCCGAATCGCCTGATGCCACCACGAACTGGGCGGCGTACTCGTCATGGACGAGGGCATCGGGCCGTTTCGTCTCGATAGCGCGTGCGGCCGCGACGCCGAGTGCGGTCATGCCGACGCTGCTCACAATGTCCCAGCTATCGCCTTCAGTACGCATAATCGCTGTCCCCTCGAAGTGTCCTGATTGCCGTGGCCGATAAGTCGGAGTCCGGGATTGCGCTCGAGCGAGGAAGCGGGAGCCCTCTTGCCGGCGTGGCAAATGTGCTGCTGTCGATGGGTAGAGCTGGCTACGAATTCGATCATACGACCGCGTCTTCGGAACACGGCCACCGCGTGTGGATGGTTGGCAACGCTCCCGGTGCTCGACAGCCCCCGATTCAACCTGCGCCTCGACCCGACAGAATGCGGGCACCAGCACGGACAGCATCCCAGTCGGTGCAGATGCGTCGGCTCAATGCTCGGGGCAACCAGGTTCGCCGGTCCTTGTTCCGACACTTCCCTCGACCGACACGACTTGAACCACACTGACTCGTCACGCGCCCTGGTACCGTGCAACCCGCGGATTTCTGGTTCACTCGAAACCCACTGTTCACCAGGTCAAACGGATCGCAGCCCCCAACATGCGGGAATCAAGAAGCATTTCGAATCGGAGGTTTGTGGTGAAGATGTCGACGGTGCGCCAGATTGCGAGCCGACACCTGCCGTATGTACAGCCCCTGGCTCGTAGCCTGCTCGTCATCGCAGCGTCGATCGCCGTGGTTGCGGTCGGCATTCCCGCCCATGCGCAGCCCCCCAGCCCGGTATGGCTGTGCCACCCGGACATGAGCGCCGATCCGTGTGATCTTGCGTCCGACACCACTGATCTCGCGACCGGGCAAACCACGCCTGCCACGCCGGTAACCGAGGCCGACCAGCCGGTGGACTGCTTCTACGTCTATCCCACCGTCAGCAACCAGATCGCGCTCAACGCCGACCCGGTCGCCTCGCCCGAGGTGCGGTCGATCGCCCGGTTCCAGGCAGCCCGATTCTCCAGCGTGTGCCGGGTGTTCGCGCCGTTATATCGGCAGGTGTCGTTGCTGGGCCTGGTGCCGGCGATGCTGGAACACAATCTTTTCGACACCGGCTACGGCGACGTGCTTGCCGCATGGGACGACTACCTGGCTCATGACAACAACGGCCGTGGCGTGATCTTCATCGGCCACTCCCAAGGCACCGCGATGCTGCGCAAACTGTTGCGCGAACAGATCGACCCGAACCCGCAACTGCGAGATCGAATGGTGGGCGCGTTCATGATGGGCGGAAACGTCACCACTGCCCGCGGCTCGGCCACCGGCGGCGACTTCGCCCATATCCCCGTGTGCACCCAACAGGGTGAAGATGGCTGCGTCACCGCCTATTCCACGGAATTGCTCGGAGTACCGTCGTTGTTCGGCAACAGCTCGGTGGATCTGGTCTCGGCAGCGACCGGGCTGCCGCACGGCCCGGACTACGAAGTAGCCTGCACTGATCCGGCTGTCCTTGCCGGTGACGACCGCCCGGTCGGCATCACCGTACCCAGCGAGCCGTTCTCCTTCGGCATCGTCTCCGTGCTGCTGGGATACAGCACCTTCCCCCAACCGATGCCCACCTCATCATCGACCTGGACCATCGGCAAGGGCCGCGGCACCGGGCGCTGCGTCGACACCAACGGATTCCGCCGATACCGCATCACCATGACCGTCCCCGAAGCGATCAACGAACTCCCGCTGCTGAACACCCACCTGCTCGACATCAACTACGGATACGACCGGCTCATCGACATTGCCCACCAGCAGACCCACACCTGGACAGAGGCCAACCGATAGCCGGGGTACGTTGCAAGATCAAATAATTCGAAATACCAAGGAACTGCGGTATTGCTTTCCGGCTATTCCAGTTCGCCCTCGGTCTCCAGGTAGATCTGCCGCAATCGGTCCAGTGTTACCTGCTCCGGATGCTCCCACAACTCCCGTTGCGCTGCCTCCAGCAGCCGCTCGGCAATGCCGTGCAGCGCCCACGGGTTGGACTGCTCCATGAACTTGCGGTTCACGTCGTCGAAAACATAACTCTCCGCGAGCTGTTCGTACATCCAGTCGGCCACGACATTGGTGGTGGCGTCGTAGCCGAACAGGTAGTCGACGGTGGCCGCCATTTCGAAAGCGCCCTTATAGCCGTGGCGGCGCATCGCCTCGAGCCAGCGCGGATTCACCACTCGGGCACGGAAGACGCGGGAGGTCTCCTCCGAGAGCGTGCGGGTGCGCACGGCGTCGGGACGGGTGCTGTCGCCGATGTAGGCCTCCGGATTCTTGCCGGTCAGCGCGCGCACGGTGGCGACCATGCCACCGTGGTATTGGAAGTAGTCGTCGGAGTCGGCGATGTCGTGTTCGCGGGTGTCGGTATTCTTGGCGGCCACCGTGATCCGGCGGTATGCAGTGCGCATATCGTCGGCGGCGGGTACGCCGTCGAGGTCGCGACCGTAGGCGAAGCCGCCCCACGCGGTGTAGACCTGCGCGAGGTCGTCATCGGTGCGCCAGCTCTTGGAGTCGATCAATTGCAAAAGGCCCGCGCCGTAGGTGCCGGGCTGGGAGCCGAAGATGCGGGTGGTGGCGCGGCGCTTGTCGCCGTGTTCGGCGAGATCGCGCTGAGCGTGTGCGCGAACGTAATTCGACTCGGCGGGCTCGTCGAGGTCGGCGACCAGGCGGACCGCGTCATCGAGCAGCGCGAGCACATGCGGAAACGCATCGCGGAAGAAGCCGCTGATACGGACCGTGACGTCGATGCGCGGACGGCCCAGCTCCGCGAGCGATATCACCTCCACAGTGGTGATGCGCCGGCTCGCCTCATCCCAGACCGGGCGGACGCCCAGCAGCGCAAGGACTTCCGCGATGTCGTCGCCGGAGGTGCGCATCGCGGAGGTGCCCCACACCGACAACCCGACCGAGCGCGGGTATTCACCGTGATCGGCCCGGTATCGATCGAGTAGAGAATCCGCCATGGCCTGCCCGGTTTCCCAAGCCAGTCGGGACGGGACCGCCTTCGGGTCGACCGAATAGAAGTTCCGACCGGTCGGCAGCACATTGATCAGGCCGCGCAGCGGGGACCCACTCGGCCCGGCCGGGATGAAACCGCCGTTGAGCGCGTGCAGGATTCGCTCGATCTCGATGCCGGTCTGACGCAGGCGGGGCACGACTTCGGTCGCGGCGAAGCGTAGTACGGTTCGCACCGCGGCGAACGTCGGGTCGGTCGCGGACGGCCTCAATGTGTCGACAATGCCGTCGACGGCGTCCGCCGACCAGTCGGCGGCTTGCAATGCGGCGAGCAGCTCACGGGCCTGGGTCTCCACCGCGTCGACCCGCTCGCGCACCTCGACACCGGACTCGTTCAGTCCCAAGGCTTCCCGCAGACCGGGCACATTCCGTTCACCGCCCCACAGTTGGCGCGCGCGCAGCATCGCGAGGACCAGGTCGAGTTCGGTCTGCCCCGCCGGCGCCTGTCCGAGGACGTGCAGTCCGTCGCGGATCTGCACATCCTTGATCTCGCACAGCCAGCCGTCGACGTGCAGCAGCATGTCGTCGAAGACATCCTCGTCGGGGCGTTCGGCCAAGCCGAGGTCGTGGTCCATTTTGGCCGCGCGCATGAGCGTCCAGATCTGCTGGCGGATGGCAGGCAGTTTGGCCGGATCGAGGGTGGAGATATTGGCGTGTTCGTCGAGCAGCTGCTCCAAACGCGAGATATCGCCGTAGCTTTCGGCACGGGCCATGGGCGGGATGAGGTGGTCGACGAGGGTGGCGTGGGCGCGGCGCTTGGCCTGGGTGCCCTCGCCCGGGTCGTTGACCAGGAACGGATAGATCAGCGGCAGCTCACCGAGGGCGGCGTCGGTGCCGCAGGAGGCGGACATGCCGAGGGTCTTACCGGGCAGCCATTCCAGGTTGCCGTGTTTGCCGAGGTGCACCATGGCGTCGGCGGCGAAACCGTCCGGCGCGGCGATCCACCGATAGGCGGCGAGGTAGTGGTGGCTGGGGGGCAGATCCGGGTCGTGGTAAATGGCGACCGGGTTCTCACCGAAGCCGCGCGGCGGCTGCACCATCAGCACGATATTGCCGAAACGCAGTGCGGCGATGACGATTTCGCCCTCGGGATCGGCGCAGCGATCGACGTAGAGTTCGCCGGGCGGCGGGCCCCACGCTTCGATGACGGCCGCCCGCAGATCCTCGGGCAGGGTGTCGAACCAGCTGGCGTACCGGTCGGCGCCGATGCGGATCGGGTTGCCTTCGAGCTGTTCGGCGGTGAGCCAGTCGCGATCTTGACCGCCCGCGGCGATCAACGCGTGAATCAGTGCGTCGCCATCGCGTTCCGCGAGTCCAGGAACCTCGCTCTCGTCGCCGAGATCGTAACCGGCCATGCGCATCTCGGTGAGGAGCCGGATCGCGCTGGCCGGGGTGTCCAGGCCGACGGCGTTGCCGATGCGCGCATGCTTGGTCGGGTAAGCCGACATCATGATGGCGATGCGGCGCCGTTCGGCCGGGATGTGGCGCAGCCGGGCGTGCCGAACAGCGATACCGGCAACCCGGGCCGCGCGCTCGGGATCGGGCACATAGGTGGACAGTCCGTCGGCGTCGAACTCCTTGAAGGAGAACGGAACCGTGATGATGCGGCCGTCGAATTCCGGGACCGCCACCTGGGTGGCGACGTCCAGTGGAGAGAGCCCGTCATCGTTGGCCGCCCATTGGGCGCGGCCGCTGGTGAGGCACAGACCCTGCAGAATCGGTACATCCAGCTCGGCCAGAGCCGCGACATCCCAGGCCTCGTCATCGCCACCGGCCGATGCGTTGGCGGGCTTGGTGCCGCCCGCCGCGAGCACGGTTACCACCAGTGCGTCCGCGGTGCGCAACGTAGCGAGGAGTTCCGGCTCGGCGGTGCGCAGGGATGCACAGTACAGCGGCAGGGCCTTAGCGCCCGCGTTTTCGATTGCCGCGCAGAGGGCTTCGATGTAGGCGGTGTTTCCGGCGAGATGCTGTGCGCGGTAATAGATTACGGCGACCGTCGGCGGATGCTCGGCGGCTGGATGCACGCTTGGTGTGCGCTCCAACCGGCCCCAGCTCGGCAGTTGCGCCGGCGGTGCGAAGCCGTGACCGGTGAGCAGCACCGTATCCGAGAGGAAGTTGTGCAGTTGACGGAGGTTTTCCGCACCACCCGCGGCGAGGTAGTTGTGCGCGTCGGCGGCGACACCACCGGGCACCGTCGAACATTCCATCAGCTCGGCGTCAGGTGCGATCTCACCGCCGAGCGCCACCATCGGCACCCCGCTGTCGCGCACCGCCGCGAGCCCGTCCTCCCAGGCACGCTTGCCGCCGAGGATCCGCACGATCACCAGATCGACGCCGTCGAGCAGCGCGGGCAGGTCGTCGACCAATAGCCGAGCCGGATTCCCCCACCGATATTCCGCACCGCTCGCACGCGCGCTCAACAGGTCGGTGTCAGATGTCGACAGCAGCAAAATCACAGGTGGCAGCCCTTCCTCGGGTGACGCGCCCATCGGTTACAGTGCTCGCCGGAGAGGGTCTGGCTTTCGACAGTGGCGCGACCGCACCGGAGTTCCACCGGTTTCCTCATCGCCCGCCGAGCAACCCAGATGCTACCGCGTGACCTCCAATCCGATGATTCGGTGACATCCCCCTTCTCGGGTATGGGTTTCCGCATCGTCCGGGACGTCTTCCCCGCACCCAACCAAGCCGCAGCCGCGCCGCTCGGGCGGGGAGCGATCGGCGCGGAGGGGCATGGTGCCCGCGACGTGCTCGGACTGGACCGTGACTCGGCGGCTCGGACCTCGCGGCCGTGCCCGGTGCATTGCCTCGGGGTCGTAGGCTGGGTGGGTCATGACGCGTTCGAATCCTGATTCCTGTCCCGGTGTGCGGCGGCTGCATCAGGCCGCCGATGGGCCGTTGGCCCGGATTCGGCTGCCCGGTGGGCGGTTGGAGCCGGGGCAGTTGCTGATTTTGGCCGAGGCTGCCGTCGAACTCGGCGACGGGAATATCGAGCTCACCTCGCGGGGCAATGTGCAGTTGCGACAGGTGCGTGATGCGGCCGCGCTGAGTGAGCGGTTGGCGGACGCCGGGCTGTTGCCGAGCGATACGCATGAGCGGGTGCGCAATATTGTCGCCTCACCGCTCTCGGGTCGGATCGGTGGTTGGGCCGACGTGCACGAGCTCGTTGCGGCGCTCGACACGGGTTTGCGCGCCGCACCGCGGTTGGCCGAACTGCCCGGCCGCGTGCTGTTCACCCTCGACGACGGCCGCGGCGATATCAGCCGACTCGGTGGCGATATCGGTGTGCATGCCACGGACTCTGGCGAATTCGCGCTCGTGCTGGCGGGTAGTGATTCGGGCATCCGAGTGTCCCGGTCCGACGCGGTGCAGGTGATGTTGGCCGCCGCACACGCCTTCCTCGATGTGGGCTCGGGTCGATGGCGACTGTACGAAGTCGACGAAGGTGCGCGACGCGTGATCGACATCCTCGGCCTGTCCCCCGGCCCCGAACGCCTGGAATTCGATGCCGCCCATGACATTCCGATCGGCTGGCTCGGCCAGGACAATGGCCTGGTGAGCCTCGGCGCGGCCGTTCGCCTCGGCTCCTTGCCCGCCCGCATCGCCGAATTCATCGCCGCCATCGAACGCGCTATCTTCATCACCCCTTGGCGCAGCCTGGTGATCACCGATCTCGAGGAATGGCCCGCCGAACAGGTCGTCCGTGTCCTCGCCCCGATGGGCCTGATCTTCGACGCCAGCTCCCCCTGGCTCCTGGTCAGCGCCTGCGCAGGCCAACCAGGCTGCGCGAAGGCGCTCACCGATGTGCGCGCCGACGTCACCGCGGCCGTAGAGTCCGCTCGGGTATCGGCCCCCAGCGCGGTAGCGGCCCCGGGCGCGACCATCGAACTCCGCAGCGCCGACGATGTCGTAGTCGCCGGCCGCCAACACTGGTCTGGCTGTGACCGCCGCTGCGGACGTCCTCGCGGCCGGGTGACCGACATCGTCGCCACCGAGAACGGCTACCGCATCAGCTGACATCCCCGGCAAGCACTGCCCAAATCGCCACTGATCTGGCGCCTTTGTGCGGCACGTGGCACGGCGAGGACAGCGCCCGACTCAGGAGAAGCGTTCCGATGACGGCCGGGCAGCTCGCGCGCTGAGGAGATCGAGGCGATTCGGCCGAGCCGGGTCGCTGCGGCTGGCGCACCGAACTCCCATTCCGACCGAATCCTCCTGCAGCGCGCACGAACTCAGGAAGCCACCGCCGTCGGTGCCCTCCGCGGATCCTCATGCAACTCCAACGTGCAGCACTTCACCCCACCACCGGCCTTCAACAACTCCGACAGATCGACGCCCACCGGGTTGTATCCCTGCGCACGCAACTCCGAAGCGAGGTTGTCGGCCCTACTACTGATGAAGACATTCAGCCCATCGGAAACACCATTCAGCCCGAGAACCACCGCGTCGGCATCGGTGGCGAGGATCGCGTCTGGATAGAACTCGGCCAGAATTGCCTGACTCGCCGCGCTGAAGGCCGGCGCGAAGTACGCGACGTTGGTGTCATCGAGGACCATCAGCGCCGTATCCAAGTGATAGAAGCGCGGATCGACCAGTTCGAGCGAAACCACCGGCAGCTCGAAGTACCGCTCGACTTCGCGGTGCGCGGCAATCGAACTCCGGAATCCGGTCGCGGCCAGCATCCGCTCACCGACGAGGAGGAAATCGCCTTCGCCCTCATTGGTTTCCTGCGCTCCGACCAACTCCACCAGACCCTGCTGCGCGAACCAGCGGTGATACGCCGGACCTTCCGCAGCCCGCTCGGCGTGGGTGAACCGCGCCGACATCGCCCGATCACCCACGATCAGGCCGCTGTTCGCGGCGAAAACCATATCGGGCAGACCGGGCTCCCCCGGCACCACGTCGACGCGATGGCCGTAGTGCTCGAAAGTCGCGCGCAACGTCTCCCACTGCGCCAGCGCCAGCGCGCGATCGACAGGCTCCCGCGGATTCATCCACGGATTGATCGAGTAGCAGACATCGAAGTGGTCGGGACGACACATCACGAACCGGCGTGGTGATGGCTGCCGCGCGGGCGCGATTCGGAGGGTGGTCACAAAGTTCAACGTGTCTCCCGGAGGTAGGCGCGGATCGTTCCCCTGACACGAAGGTAATTCGCCTAGTATTGCGTCAGAAATAACGATTCATTGCGCATGATCGACTGAATTCGGCGAATCATTGCGTTGATCGAGGGCGGGTGCGGCGTGGACGACATCGACCGGCAGATCCTTGGGTATCTGCTCAGATCGGCGCGTGCCTCGTTTCAGGAGATCGGTGCGAACGTCGGACTGTCCGCGCCCGCGGTGAAGCGCCGCGTCGACAAGATGGTCGTCAGCCGCCAGATCACCGGATTCACCGCTCTGGTCAACCCCGCCGCCCTCGGCTGGACCACCGAGGCCTACGTCGAGGTCTACTACCGCGACAACATCACCCCCGCCGAACTCCGCCGCAGCCTCGAACCGATCCCCCAGGTTGTCGGCGTCTGGACCATCGCAGGCGAAGCCGACGCCCTGGTCCACGTCATGGCAACCGACATGGCCGAAATCGAATCCACCGTCGAACGCATCCGCGAAAACACCCGAGTAGGCCGCACCCGCAGCTCCATCGTCATGTCCCGAATCCTCGAGCGCCCCCGAACCTGATCCGCCGGAGACGCATAGATGCAGGTGGCCTCTCGGTCGGGGTTCACCGCCACCATCGCATTCTCGACCCGCGCCGAGGAAGGGGAAGCAGGGCTCATATGGTGGTGCGCATGTCCGTTTATGTCACTGATGGGGCCGAGATTTACCGGCGATCGTTCGCGATGATTCGGGCGGAGGCGGATCTGGGTAGGTTTCCGCAGGATGTGGCCCAGGTGGTGGTGCGGATGATCCACGGTTGTGGGCAGGTGGATCTGGCCGAAGATGTGGCGTTTTCGGAGGGCGTGGTGGCGGCGGCGCGGGGAGCGCTGCGGGCGGGGGCTCCGATTCTGTGTGATGCGCAGATGGTCGCGTCCGGCGTGACGCGCAAGCGGCTGCCCGCAAACAACGACGTGATCTGCACCCTCGCCGATCCGCGGGTACCGGAACTGGCTGCGGCAATGGGCAATACGCGCTCGGCCGCCGCGCTGGAGTTGTGGCGTGACCGCCTCGAGGGCGCGGTGGTCGCCATCGGGAACGCACCGACGGCACTGTTCCATCTGCTCGACATGCTCGATGCGGGTGCGCCGCGACCGGCCGCCATCCTGGGTATTCCGGTCGGCTTCGTGGGCGCCGCCGAATCCAAGGATGCGCTGACCGAATTCGGCGGGGTCGAATATCTGACGGTACGTGGGCGACGTGGTGGCAGCGCGATTACCGCGTCGGCACTGAATGCGATTGCGAGCGAACAGGAATGAGCAACGGGAAATTGTGGGGGGTCGGACTCGGCCCCGGTGATCCGGAGCTGGTGACGGTGAAGGCGGCGCGGGTGATCGCCGAGGCCGAGGTCATCGCCTTCCACAGCGCCCGCCACGGCCGCAGCATCTCACGGGGCATCGCCGCACCGTATATGCGCGCGGGCCAACTCGAAGAACACCTGATCTACCCGGTGACCACCGAGACGACCGACCACCCCGGTGGCTATCAGGGCGCCATCGACGAGTTCTATGAACAGGCCGCCGAACGCCTGGCCACCCATCTGGCGGCGGGCCGGTCCGTGGCGTTGCTCGCTGCGGGCGATCCGCTGTTCTACAGCTCGTATATGCATATGCACCGTCGGCTGGCCGACCGGTTCGAGGCCGAGATCATCCCCGGCATCACCTCGGTGAGCGCGGCCTCGGCCGCCCTCGGCACCCCGCTCGTCGAGGGTGAGCAGGTGCTGACCGTCCTACCGGGCACCATGCCCACCGATGAACTCACCCGTCGCCTCCGCGATACCGACGCGGCCGCCATCATGAAGCTCGGCCGCACCTATCCCGGCGTGCGACAAGCCCTCTCGGACTCCGGCCGCCTCACCGACGCCTACTACATCGAACGCGCGAGCAGTACCCGCGAGCGGGTGCTCGCCGCCGCCGACGTCGACGACGCGGACGTGCCGTACTTCTCGATCACCCTCGTCCCCGGCCCCCAGCCCACAACCTCACTGCGCCTTGCGAATTCGACGCAAAATCAGCAGCCCACCGTCGATCCGACGACCACCCCGATCCCGAACGCAACCATCGACGCGAGCGGCGGATCCGCGGCGGACCGCGCCCTCGTCGCCGGACCGCAGCCGACAGCTCCCCTGTCCCGCCCGAATCCGGCGCGAAGTCATGGCGAAGTCGTCGTGGTCGGGCTCGGCCCGGGCTCCCCCGACTGGACGACGCCGGAGGTCACACGCGCGCTCGCCGATGCCACCGACCTGGTCGGCTACACGACCTACATCAATCGGGTGCCCGCGCATCCCGGTCAACGCAGGCATGCCAGTGACAACCGAGTGGAATCCGAACGCGCCGCCATGGCATTGGACCTCGCGAAGCACGGGGCGAAGGTGGTTGTCGTATCCTCGGGTGATCCCGGGGTTTTCGCGATGGCGGCGGCGGTGCTCGAGGAATCCGCCGATCCACAGTGGCACGGGGTGCCGGTGCGGGTGCTGCCCGGGCTCACCGCGGCCAATGCCGTCGCCAGCCGGGTCGGCGCGCCGCTCGGCCACGATTACGCGATGATTTCGCTCTCGGATCGACTCAAGCCCTGGGAAGTTGTCGCGCAACGGCTTTCGGCTGTCGCCGCGGCCGATATGGCGATCGCGATCTACAACCCGGCCTCGAGTCAGCGCACCTGGCAGGTCGCGGCGATGCGCGATGTGCTGCTCGAGCATCGCAAGCCCCATACCCCGGTGGTGCTCGGTCGCGATGTCGGCGGCCCCACCGAATCGGTCCGTGTGGTCACCCTCGCCGAGTTGGATCCGGTCGAGGTCGATATGCGCACACTACTGATCATCGGTGCGTCGACCACCGCCGTCATCGAGTCCGACCAGGGCACCAGGGTCTACACTTCGCGCCGCTACCAGCGCTGATCCGGTTGCGCAGGAGACCGTAAAACATTGCGGAAACGGGTTCGGCCAAGCTGAAGACATCGACAACAGCGGGCCGGACGGACCGCGACAACCATGATCTGCACCTGTTCGTCAACCCGAACGCGATCGGCGCGGGCCTGCCGGTCTTCCGTGGTATCACCCGACTCGACCTCGTCTGCGCCACCGGATTCGAGTGCGGAGTGACCGAGCTGCACTATCGGCCGAAGAACGCCTGACCGCAGCCGCGACCAGGATGCCGATCAGCGAATTGATCGGCATCTTCTCCGCCGCTGCATTCACCGAAGCCGAAAGCGCCTGTCAGGCGCGATCGTTGCGCGCCACGAGCGCCAGGCATCCCATCGCCCCCGGACCAGCGACCGCGAACATCATCGGATACCCCAGACCACGAGACTGGTGTAGAAATGCCAGGAGAACGGTAATACCGAAACCGAGGTAGCTCACCGAATAGCACACCGAGGTCAGTCCGGCGAAGTCGTCGGGACGGGCGATGCGTTCCATCTCCTGCAGTCCGGGACCAACCCAATCCATGACCGGCACCGAGTACGACAGCGGTGACGATAGCGCCAGCGCCAGCGAAACTACCCCGGCACGGGCGGCGCGACGAGGACCCGTGGTCAAGTCGTATAACATTCCACTATGGAACGTTAGAGCGAAGGGAGCAGCACGTTGACGAATACCTCGACACAACGCAAATCGCTGAATTCCACGGCGGCGTCGCTGCTCGGATTTCTGCACGACGGTCCGATGTCGGGCTGGGATCTGGTCACCCAGGCCCAGGACCGGATCGGCGATTTCTGGACCATTACCCAAAGCCAGGTCTACCGGGAACTGGCCGCCATGGACGCGGCCGGACTCGTCGAGAAAGGTGTGACCGGGGCGCGCGAGCGCACGCCGTATCAGATCACCGACGCCGGTCGCGAAGCGTTCCTCGAATGGATCACCCGCGATCCCGGCGCGGAGACCATTCGGGTGCCGCTGCTACTGACGCTATCCTTCGGCGGGCACGTCGATCCCGATCACCTCGATCGAATCATCGCCGCCAACAAGGAAATTCACAAGCAGCGCCTCGACCGCTACCAAGCCGGAAGCCACACCGACATGTCCCCTTATCAGCGGGCCACGCTGGAATTCGGTATCGGGTACGAGCGCACCGTGCTGGCCTGGTTCGACCGACTGCCGGAACTCCTCGGCCGCTGAACACGGCTCGGGCGCAAACCTGAACCTGGTCGATTACGAGCTACCGGATGCGATATCCCGCAACCACTTCCATGCCTCGCCAGCGGTTTCGACGACCACCGCATCCGGCGGCAACTCCGGACGATCGACGACGACCACGGGAAGGCCTACCGAGCGAGCGGCGTCGAGTTTGGCGTCGGTCTGGTCGCCACCGCTGTCCTTGGTGACCAGCACCTCGATCCGGTGTCGCGTCAGCAGACGCTGCTCATCCGCAGGTGTGAAGGGCCCACGAGCGAGTAGTAATTCGTGATGCGGCGGCATGGCGCCGGTGGGCGGATCGATGGCGCGGATCAAGAACCACTGCTCGGTCAGGCCCGCGAAGGCGGCAACCCCCTGACGGCCGATAGTCAGGAAGACGCGCCCCCCCAGCTCCGAAACCGCCTGCGCGGCCGCGTCGAGATCGGGCACCCGGACCCACCGATCGCCAGGCTGTTCGGACCAGCCCGGCCGCCGCACATGCAGTAGCGGCAGGCCGAGATCCGTCGCGGCACCGGCCGCATTCACACTGATCGTGCCCGCGAACGGATGGGTCGCATCGATGACGACAGCGATCTCGTTATCCGCCAACCACTTCCGCAGGCCCTCGACACCACCGAAACCACCGATCCGAACCTTCCCCTCCGGCAGCAGTGGGTCGCGAACACGACCGGCGAGCGAGGAGACAATGTCGAATCCTCGCTCGCCGGCGGCGACGTGGGCGATATCCCTGGCTTCCCGGGTGCCGCCCAGAATCAGGGTTTTCACGGCTGCCCGCTGCAGTAGGCGATGCCTGGGTTGATCGGGTTCGGACGGCCCGCGATGAGCGGGCCGATCAGCGCACCCACCGGCAGATCGATACCGCAGAGGGCGCCGGACGGACCCGCTGCACTACCGGTGGCCGCAACGGCCATTATCGCGGTGGCGGCGAACTTCTTGTACTTCATCGATCTCCCAACACAGCCGATTTGCGCTGCGATCGTGAGCCCTGACCATATCGTCGGCTCCCCTCCATATCCCAGCAAACCCGATTCCGGTTCACCGACGGTTCCAGCCGAGGGGGCTGCCTGGGACAGGTGCGCGCGCTCAACGCTGCACCCGCGGTCAAAGAACTGCCGTCCGGCGGGTAACCGCACTGAACCTGCCACTGATTCCGGGCACGATCCCCTGGGCGGCGGCAGGGCGAGGCTTCAGACCGATTTCACAACTGTCCACTGGGTGACCGGCAATTGCGGGCGCCAGGTCGTAAAGTTGCCAAGTGCTTCGGCCCGGTAAATCTGGAACTTCCGCAGTTCCCCACCGTACGCGGCGACGCACTCCAGCAGCAGCGCTTCGGATTCCGCGGTCACCGCATTTGCCACCAAACGACCACCTTGACGCAAATGCGACCAACATGTCTCGAGTACGCCATCCTGGGTGAGCCCACCACCGACGAAAATGGCGTCCGGAGTCGCTGATTCGGTAGATTTTCCGGTATCGGTGCGTATATCTCCACGCACATCGATCTGCGGAACACCAAGGGCGGTGGCGTTGTCGGCGATCTGCCGCCGCCGGTGTTCGAGCCGCTCGAAGCTCACCGCCCGACAGCTCGGATGCGTGCGGCACCATTCGATCGCGATACTGCCCGAACCCCCGCCGACGTCCCAGAGCAGTTGCCCGGGCGCGGGTGCCAGCGCGGCCAATGTCAATGCCCTGACCTCGGACTTGGTGAGCTGACCGTCACCGCCGAAGAGGTCATCCGGCAGGCCGGGCACCCGCGTCGCCCGCGGGTGTTTCGGATCGGCGACGCAGTCGATCGCGACGATATTGAGCCGATCACCCGCCGCAAGCTCCCACCCGGTCGCGCGATCGCGCACAACCCGTTCGCGCGGGCCGCCCAACTGCTCGAGCACGGTCAACGTCGACTCTCCGAAACCATTGTCCCGCAACAGTTCCGCGAGCCGTCCCGGTGTGTGCTGGTCCGCGCTCAGCACCAGTACCCGCCGCTGGTCCGCCAGCTCGGGCAACACCGTCTCCACCGGCCGCCCCACCGCGCTCACCACCGGAGTTTCCGCCAACGCCCACCCCAGCCGCGCGCAGGCCAGCGATGCCGATGACACCTGCGGAAATACCCGCAGGCGGCCCGCCCCGAACAGGCGCGCCAATGTCACGCCGATGCCGTAGAACATCGGATCCCCGCTGGCCAGCACGCATATCTGCCGCCCGGTCTGGTCGGCGAATATTCCTGGCAGTGCGGGGACCAGAGGCGAAGGCCACTCCCGCCGCGCCACCGTGATGTCCTGCGGAATCAGCTCGAGTTGCCGCGCCGACCCGAATACCACCTCGGCATCCGAGACCGCTGTGCGCGCGGCATCGCCGAGCCCACCCCACCCGTCGGCGCCGATGCCGACGACAGCGATCGGCGGCCCAGCCCAAGCGATCGTCACCGCGCCCCCGTTCACCGCGGCATCCGACGCCAGATAGGTTGGGGCAGTAAGCGGATCGCGAAGATGACCAGACGCAGGATGCCCGGGACCCAGACCCGACCGGCACGGCGACGCAGACCGCGCACTACCGCTTGCGCCACCTGATCGGGGGTACTGGACATCGGGGCCGGATCCATGCCCTCGGTCATCCGTCCGATGACGAACCCACAACGCAGCAGCAGCAGGTGAACGCCGCTGCCGTACAAGGCATCTGCGAGACCGCTGGCGAAGCCGTCGAGTCCCGCCTTCGCCGAACCGTAGACGTAGTTGGCTCGCCGTACCCGCGCGCCCGCGAACGAGCTGAATACGACGAGCTGCCCGCTGCCCTGTGCGCGCAGCAGATTCGCGAGGATGGTGAGGACGCTGATCTGCGCGAGGTAATCGGTGTGCACGACCGCGATGGCATGTGCCGGATCGCGTTCGGCGCGCGCCTGATCCCCGAGCACCCCGAATGCGACCACCGCGACGCCGATGCGCCCGTATTCGGCCGCCATCTTCTCCAGAAACGCGGGATGACTCGCGGTATCGTCTGCGTCGAACTCGACGGTATGCACCGCCGTGGCCCCGGCGGCCGCAACCGCCGCACTCTCCCACGCCAACTCCGCGCCGCGCCGCGCCGCGAGTATCACCACCCGTCCCGGCGCCAGCCGCCGCGCCACCTCGAGCCCAATCTCACTGCGGCCCCCGAGTACCAGCACCGACCCCTCGGCAATTCCACGCGATCCCATGCCGCCAGTCTTTCACCCTATCCCGATACACCGATCCGCCAGGTCAGACGATCTCGAGCTGATAGGACGCCTCGCCCCAGAGGCCGCCCGGCGAGCGGCCAACTGGACATCGGTGCTCTGCATCCCCGACCCCTCGATTGCCGATCTCGGCGGTCAGAATATCCGAGCATGCAGCAGAACTGGAACGAACCAGTCGGTACCGAACAGCATCGACTCGGTAGGTGCCGGGGATGAACGCTGCGCGTACCGCTACCGTCAGGGCATGCCGACCAGCACTGCACCGCTGTCCACTGCCGCACTCGAATTCGTCGCCGAGCGACACCTCGCGACCTTGACCACCCTGCGCGCCGATGGCACGCCGCATGTGGTCGCGGTGGGTTTCACTTGGGATCCGGAGGCCGGGATCGCGCGGGTGATCACCAATGACGGCTCGGTGAAGGTGCGCAATGTGCGGCGTTCCGGTTACGCGGCGGTGAGCCAGGTCGACGGAATCCGCTGGATCACCTTGGAAGGCCCGGCCACCGTGCTCGACGATCCGGACAATGTCGCCGAAGCGGTCGACCGATACGCGGGCCGCTACCGAGTCCCCCGCGAGAACCCGACCCGCGTCGTGATCGCCATCAAAGTCCAGCGCGTACTCTCCAGCAGCACCCTGACCCACATCCCGGCCTGAACCTTCACAACAGACCTCGCCAGCACCCCAGGAGCGCCGGCAGCTCAGAGCACCGTCAGCCCGTGCGGCCGCTGATTCATCGACTCGTAGCCGTCCTCGGTGACCACAACGATGTCCTCGATCCGTGCGCCCCACTCACCGCGGAAGTAGATGCCGGGTTCGATGCTGAAAGCCATGCCGGGTTGCAGCGGCATGCTGTTGCCTTCGACGATATAGGGTTCCTCGTGGACCGAGAGGCCGATGCCGTGGCCGGTGCGGTGCACGAAGGCAGGGCCGAAACCGGCTTCGGTCAACAGGTTTCGGGCTGCGGCGTCGACCGACTCGGCGGTGACACCGGGACGGACCGCGGCGACCGCAGCGGCTTGTGCGCGCTCCAGTTCCCCGAATTGCGCGGCCACGGTCGGTGCGGGCTCACCGAGGACGTAGGTCCGGGTCGAATCCGAGTAATAGCCGGGGTCGACCGGGCCGCCGATATCGATCACCACCACATCCCCGGCTTCGATGCGACGGCCGGAGACGCTGTGGTGTGGATCGGCGCCGTGCGGTCCGCTGCCGACGATGACGAAGGCAGCCTCGGTATGCCCCTCCTCGACGATGGCCGCCGCGATATCCGCGCCGACCTCTGCCTCGGTGCGCCCGACGCGCAAGAATTCGCCCATCCGCGCATGCACCCGGTCGATGGCCGCACCGGCGCGGCGCAGTGCCTCGATTTCGGCCTGGTCCTTGATCATTCGCAGTTCCCGCAGCACCGGTGTGGCGGAGGTGGGCAGCCCACTGACCGATTCCGCCAGCGGCAGCAGATGCAGTGCGGGCATGGCATCGGTGACCGCGACCCGCGAGCCGACGTGCAGCGACGACTTCACGAGCTGATACGGATCGACGCCGTCGACCCAATCCAGCACCTGCAGACCGAGTTCACCCGCGGCCGAACCTTGCAGCGACGCCAACTCCAGCTTCGGAATGACCACCGACGGGGTGGCGCCATCGGCCGGGATCACCAGACAGGTCAATCGCTCGAAAGACTCCGCCGCCGAGCCGATGAGATAGCGCAGATCCGGCCCCGGCGTGATCAGCAGTGCATCCAGATGAGCGGCGCGCATCAACTGCACCGCCCGCTCGAGTCGATCACCGTAGACATCCGCCGCGAATCGGGACTCCGTGTGCGAGCTCATACCGTCCGACGTTACCCGCCACCGACAGCAACCCGAATGCGAATACCGATCACCTGAGGTTGTCGTTGCGTACAGGTAGCCTCAGCGGCGTGAACACTGCGACTTCCGGTGGGCCCCTGCTGTTGCTCGATGGCGCGAGCCTGTGGTTCCGCGCGTTCCACGCGATTCCGGAGAAGATCACCGCACCCGACGGCCGATCGGTGAATGCGTTGCGCGGCTTCACCGATATGGTCGCCTCGCTCATCACCAAACACCGGCCGAGCCGGTTGGTTGTCTGCCTCGACATGGATTGGCGCCCCGCATTCAGGGTGGCGCTGGTGCCGACCTACAAGGCCCACCGCCTCGACACCGCCGCCGATGCCGCACCCGGCGCCGAGGACGTGCCGGACACCCTGACCCCGCAGGTCGAGATGATCCTCGACGTGCTCACTGCGGCCGGCATCGCCACCGGCGGGGCGGCCGGACTCGAGGCCGACGACGTGCTCGGGACCCTGGCGACCCGTGAGCGCACCGATCCGGTAGTGGTCGTCAGCGGCGACCGGGACCTGCTCCAACTCGTCCGTGACGAGCCCGCACCGCCGATACGCGTGCTCTACGCCGGACGCGGCCTGGCCAAGGCAGAACTGTTCGGCCCCGCCGAGGTCTCCGCGAAATACGGTGTGCCACTGGAGAATGCGGGCCCGGCCTACGCGGATATGGCGACCCTGCGGGGTGACTCCTCCGATGGCCTGCCCGGCGTCGCCGGGGTCGGCGAGAAATCCGCCGCGATGCTCATCTCCCGCTTCGGTTCCCTTGACGCGCTCACTGCGGCCGTCGACGACCCAGCCGCCGACCTGGCCCAGGGCATTCGCGCCAAACTCCGCGCCGCCGAAACCTACCTGAAGGCCGCCGCCCCGGTGACCCGGGTCGTCTGCGATGCCGATGTGGAACTGTCCCGCCCGGATACTCTCCCCACGACCCCCGCCGACCCGAACCGTCTCAGCGAACTGGCCGGCGCCTACAACGCCGAGAGCCCCATCACCCGCCTGATCACGGCACTGACTTCCGCGCATTCGGCGTAACCACCTGGTCACGCACAAGAATGGGGCCGCGCATCGCCGGTAACAGCCTCGCAGCGGTTACAGCTTGTTCGAAGTGACACGACAACTCGGACAGAAGTTGCAGCTTGTGCGAGGCATTCACCGCAAATACGCCATCACAGTCCACTGGACTTGTTGGGCAGCGGGGCCGCCCCACCGGCACCCGCTCGCCGACCTGTCGACACCGGCCCGAACCGTCAGCTCGGGCGGCCGACCTCGTAGGTTCCGTCGTCCTTGGTGATCTTGACGGTGACCTTTTTCTGCTCGCCGCTGACCTTCAAATCACAGGTGAAGGTGGCGTCGACCTTGACCTGCTGGCCGGAGGGGCAAGAGACATCGGCGACGTCCTGGATGCCGTAGGAATCCGAGAGCACCTTCTTGACGCCATCCTGAACGGCGGCCTTGTCGAGCTCGTTCTTGCTGGTCAACACGAGCACGAGCACCACGATGGCGCCGATGACGGCGAGCGCGAGCACGCCGAGGCCGATGAAAAGACCCTTGCTCTTGCCGCCGCTGCTCGGCTGCGGGGTCTGCTGCTGCCAGGGCTGCTGCTGGCCTTGCTGCCAGGGCTGCTGCTGCCCCGGCTGCGCCGACCAGTCCTGCTGGGTCGGCTGCTGGCCCCACTGCGGCTGACTCGGCTGACCGTTTTGCGGCTGGCCCCACTGGGGTTGGCTCGGCTGGCTCTGCGGGTTCGGCTGACCCCACTGCGGCTGACTGGGCTGGCTCTGCGGGTTCGGCTGACCCCACTGCTGCTGCGCGTTCGGATCGCCCCACTGCTGAGTCGGCTGCGCCTGCGGGGAACTGCCCCACTGCTGGGTAGGCCCGGCTGGACCGGGTGCCTGCTGTCCGCCCCACTGCTGGGTGGGATCGCTGCGTCCCTCCCCGGGACCAGGGGCGTCGTTCGGTCCGTACGGGCCGCTCATCTGGTTGCCTCCACTCGCATCGTTATACACACGGTAGCCCCCGGCGTGAGACTCGTCGCACAACAGGACCAATCCGGTTCGAGGTGCGATCCTGTCCGACTCCTCCGCCACGGTCGGTACGCGAAAGAAATCAAATCACAATCGAATCGGCTACGCGGCGTCCACGGCTACGACACCCCGTCGGATCGCGCGGACGGCCTTGGCCGCGGTCCCCGCGACCTCCACATCGTCAGCGGTTCCGTGGATCTGATCGAGCAGATCGATCACCTGTCGGCACCACCGCACGAAATCGCCCGCGGACAGCGGCGCGTTCTGATCACCACTGGCCAGCAACGACTCGGCCAACCCGTCGCCGCGCGCCCATTTGTAAACACCGGTCACGAAACCGAGATCGGGTTCGCGCGTGGGCGGCAGCTTGTGCCGCGCCTCATCGGAACGCAATTCGCTCCACACGTCGACGGTCGCGCCGACGGCCCGGCGAATCGGTTCGGTCGGCCCGCTGGCGCCGAGATAGCCGCCCTCCTGACGGGATTCGTACACCAGAATGGACACCACCGCCGCCAATTCGGCCGGACCGAGCCCGCGCCACAGCCCCTGCCGCAGGCATTCGGCGACCAACAGGTCGCTTTCGGCGTAGATTCTGGCCAGCCGACGACCGTCGGAGGTCACCTCACCCGCGTCCACGAACCCGCGTTCCTCGAGCAGTCCGAGAATCCGATCGAAGGTGCGGGCCAGCGAATTGGTGGTCGCGGCAACCTTCTGGCGCATCGTCTCGGTTTCGCGCAGCAGCCGGTTGTAGCGTTCGCCGACCCGGCTCATCTGTTCGCGATCGGGCCGAGTGTGCGCCGGATGTGAACGCAGACTGCGCCGCAGTGTCGCCAGCTCGCGATCCTCGCCCGCGTTCGAACGGTCACCACGCCGCGACCGGCCCGGCGCCGAGATCCCGGTGCTACGCAACGCCGACGCCAGATCCCGCCGAGTCCGCGCCGTCCGGTGATCGATCTTGCGTGGCAGCCGCATATGTCCCAGGGTTTTCGCGGGCACCGGGAAATCGGCGACCGATACTCGCCCCGCCCACTTGTCCTCGGTCAGTACCAGCGGACGCGGATCCCCCGGGGTGGCATCCGGCTCCAGGATTACCGCGAGCCCGGCCCGCCGCCCGGACGGAATGGCCACCACGTCGCCGCGCCGCAAGGACACCAGCGCATCGACCGCGGCCCCGCGCCGATCGGCCCGCCCCTGCTGTTCGATCTGACGTTCACGCTGCTTGATCCGCTCGCGCAGGGAAATGTATTCGAGGAAGCCGCCGTCCTCGCCGCCGAGCTGATCGCGCAATTTGCGCAACTGCCCCTCGTTGCGCTCGATCCCGCGCACCAGCCCCACCACCGATCGGTCGGCCTGGAACTGCGCGAAGGATCGCTCCAGCAGTGCCCGGGACTCGTCCGCGCCCATCCGATCGATCAGGTTGATCGACATGTTGTAGCCCGGCCGGAAAGAACTGCGCAGCGGATAGGTCCGGGTGGATGCCAGGCCCGCGACCGCACTGGTATCGACCTCAGGCTGCCAGAGCACCACCGCATGGCCCTCGACATCGATTCCGCGCCGTCCGGCCCGACCCGTGAGCTGCGTGTACTCCCCCGGCGTCAGCTCGGCGTGCGACTCACCGTTGTATTTGACCAGCCGCTCGAGCACCACGGTCCGCGCGGGCATATTGATACCCAATGCCAGTGTCTCCGTGGCGAATACGGCCCGCACCAGACCGCGCACGAACAATTCCTCGACGGTGTGCCGGAAGGCGGGCAGCATACCGGCGTGATGCGCGGCCAGACCGCGGTGCAGCGCCTCGCGCCACTCCCAGTAGCCGAGCACCTCGAGATCGCCCTTGGGTAGATCCCCGGTGTGCTTGTCGATGATCGCGTCGATCTGTTCGGCCTCGTCGTCACGACTCAGATCGAGCCGCGAACGCAGGCATTGCGCAAGCGCCCCGTCACATCCAGCCCGGCTGAAGATGAAGGTGATCGCGGGCAGCAGCCCTTCCTCATCGAGCTTTGCCAGCACCTCCGGCCGAGGCAGCGGCCGGAAGCTGCGGTTCCCACCGCGGCCGCGTGGTCCACCCCAGCTGTTCATCCGGTCCGCCGCCTCGCGGTGACGGATATAGCGGACCAGATCCTCGTCGACGAGCACCTTCTGCTCGCTGGAGTTGGTATCGAACAGATCGAACATCCGCCGCCCGACCATGACGTGCTGCCACAGCGGCACCGGGCGGGTCTCGTCGACGACCACTGCGGTATCGCCGCGCACGGTCTCCATCCACGCGCCGAATTCCTCGGCATTGCTGACCGTCGCGGACAGGCTGACCAGCCGCACATCCGGCGGCAGATGCAGGATGACCTCCTCCCAGACCGCGCCGCGGAAACGGTCGGCGAGGTAGTGCACCTCGTCCATCACCACATAGGACAGTCCGCGCAGCGCGTCCGAGGAGGCGTAGAGCATATTGCGCAGTACCTCGGTGGTCATCACGACCACCGGCGCGTCCGGATTGATCGACTGGTCACCGGTGAGCAGACCGACCCGGTCGCGCCCGTGCCGCTCGGTCAAATCGGCGAACTTCTGATTCGACAATGCCTTGATCGGTGTGGTGTAGAAACACTTTCCGCCCGCCGCCAGCGCGAGGTGCACCGCGAATTCGCCGACGACGGTCTTACCCGCGCCGGTCGGGGCACAAACCAGCACACTGTGCCCACCCTCGAGGGCTTCGCAGGCATTGCGTTGGAAGCGGTCCAACCCGAAAGTCAGCTCGGCGGAGAACTTTGCCAGCTCGCCCGCCTGCGACAGGTGATATGTCACCGTCAGAGGGTATCGGAGTAGTCCGACACAGGTCGCGCCGATTTCTCCGACGGTTCCATGATCGAATCGGCGGAGTTGATCGGCTCGGGGCCGGAGATCGTAGAGGCTTCCTCATCCGCGAGTGCCGCCAATGCGTCGGCCTCCCGACGTGCGCGCCGCTTGTCGTTGATCCGGGAGAACTGGATGGCGACCTCGAAAAGCACCGTCAGGGCGAACGCCAAGGCGAGCATGGAGAACGGATCCTGCGGAGTCACGATCGCGGCGAAGACGAAGAGCCCGAAGATGATTCCGCGCCGCCACTTGGCGAGCTTGTCGTAGTGCAGCACCCCGACCAGATTCAATCCGACTACCAGCAGCGGGATTTCGAAGCTGACACCGAAGATGACGAGCAGTTGGATGATGAAGCTGAAGTATTGCGAACCGCTCAGCGCGGTGATCTGCGCGTTGTTGCCGATATTCAGTAGGAAGCTCAGCGCATGCGCGACCACCCAGTACGCGAGTACGGCGCCGGTCACGAACAGCGCGCTACCGCAGGTGACGAATCCGACCGCGTATTTGCGTTCCTTCGCGTACAGCCCGGGTGTGATGAAGGCCCAGATCTGATGTAGCCATACCGGGGCGGCCAGCACCACACCCGCCGTCATACCGACCTTCAACCGCAGCATGAACTGTTCGAAAGGCGCGGTCGCCAACAGCCGACAGGCGCCGTCGGCGGTGAGCACGGCCCGCGACGAGGCGGGCAGCGAACAATAGGGTCCGGTCAGTAGCGAACCCAGGCTTTCGATGCCGAAGATCGTGTGCGCGTACCAGAAGAAGCCGAACAACGTGGTGAGGACGACCGCGGCGATCGAGACCAGCAGCCGACGGCGCAGCTCCTGCAGATGCTCGACCAACGACATCGTGCCGTCGGGATTCGTCCTGCGCTTACTGCGCCGGGGATCGAACGGGATTCGCATGGTGGTGTGTTGGCCCTTGGGGTCGAAGGTGCCCACAACGGTCGGCGGGCAGCAGCACTACCCCCGGAGCGAGTTCGCTACTCACCCCGGCGGCAAGGCTGGACTCAGAGCGACTTCGGCTGTGCCTGCGGCTCGGCCTGCGGCTGTGCGACTCTCGGCTGGACGGCCGAGGCCGGCGGCAGTTCGGCGGCCGGCTGCTGGGCCGGTGCTGCACTTGCCTGTGCGCTGCTCTCGTTCTGCATCTGGCTGACTTCGCTCTTGAAGATCCGCAGCGAGCGGCCCAGGCTACGGGCGGCATCGGGCATACGCTTCGCGCCGAAGAACATCACGAAGACCGCGGCGATGATCAGCCAGTGCCAGATGCTCAGACTGCCCATAATTAACCTCCAAAGAATGTGGTAGCTCCGATGCTACCGGACTATGACATGCGAGAACGCCCGCATCGGTGTGCGCTCACCGAGCGTTCAACCGCACTTATACGACACGAAGTACACGGTCCGCGGCGTTCATGATCGTCCGGCCGCCGACCGCAACTGCTCCAGCAGTTCCGGCCCGGTCCAGTCGCGGCGGCCACCCTGTTCAGCGGCCACAATCAGTTCGATGAGCCGCTGATTGACCGGCGTCGGCAGTCCCACCATCGTGCCCAGGCTCACGATCTCCCCGCACAACCAGGAGATTTCGGTCTTGCGACCGAGTTCGAGGTCATCGGCCATGGACGAGCGCGCCTCCGGATCGATGGCCAGTACCGTTGTGGCGACTCGGCGGAAGGTCCCGTCCGGAACGGTCAGCAGCCGGGCCATCCATACCGGCGGCAGCGGCGTCAGCCGTGCGGGGCGAATTCGCGCTCTGTGCATCGCGGCGAGCGCCTCACGCTGGGTGAGGGCCAGACAGCGCCGGAAGTCGCGGTCGGACAATTCCTCGCGCAACGGCCGACCGGACAGCGCATTGATCGGATTGTTGAGGTTCAGTAGCAGCTTCGCCCATTGCACCGGCAGCAGATCCGGATACCGCCGCAGTGCCAGACCCGCTCGGGCGAATACCTCGGTGAACGGTGCGAGCGCCGGATCGTCGTGCACCGCGAGTCCGCCCTCGGTGCCGCGATGGAATCGGCCGTCGGGGCAATGGACGACATTGAACATCACCATCCCCGCCAGCACCACGCAGGTCGGCAGGATCTCGCGGATCACCTTATCGTTGCCGATCCCGTTCTGCAGGCTCAGCACCACGGTGCCGGGGCGGATCTTACCGTCGAGATCACGCACGGCCGCGGCGGTCGCCCCCGACTTCACCGTGACCAGCACCAGATCGGCGGATCCGACATCCTCCGGCGTGGTCGAGACCCGCACCGCATCCGCCGCCACCGCGACGTCACCACCGTCGAGATCGGTAAGCCGCAGCCCCGACGCGCTGATCTCGTCCAGTACCCGCTGCCGCCCGACGAACGTGACAGCGGCGCCGGCCGCGGCCAGCTTCCCACCGACAAAGGAACCGATGCTCCCGGCGCCCAGGACCAGCACCCGCGGGGGTGCCACCACCTTATCCACGCCGCCCCAGCCTCCGTGCGGTCATCTGGCTTCCAGAAAACCGGCCGCTTCGTAGGCGGCCAGTGCGGCTTTCGAGCGTTCGCGCACCGCGGTGATCAATTCGGGTGGGCCGAGCACCGTGACGGCGGAACCGAAGCCGAGCAGCAGCCGCGCCATCCAGTCCATGGTGGCGAAACGCATGGTCGCCTCGATGCTGCCGTCCGGGTGCACCGCCATCCGATGCATCGGGTATTGATCGAGCACCCAACCGTAATCGCCGCGAATGCGCAAGCGCGCCAATGGAACCGCGGGATCGTCCTGGAAAAGGTCGAGCGCCGCGGCTACCTCGGTCGCATGGCTCGGCGGCCGGGCGGACGCGTCGAGTTCGTTCGCCGCCTCGATCCGATCGAAGCGGAACAGTCGCACCCCTTCGGCCTCGCGGCACCAGGCCTGCAGGTAACTATTGTTGTCCACCAGGACAATACGAATGGGATCGACGACGCGTTCGGAGACGACATCGCGACTGGCCGAGTAGTAGACCAGTCGCAGCGCGCGCTGGCGGGCCAGCGCGGACCGTACCGTCGAGACCGCCGGTGCCTCGGTCGGCAGCTGTGCACGCGCCTCGTCGACGGTCTCGCCGCCGACGATGGCCGATTCCAGTTTGGCGATCGCCGCATGTGCCGCGGTCGGATCGACCATGCCCGGCATATCCACGATCGAGCGCAGCGCCACCAGCAATGCGGTCGCTTCGGTGGAGGTCAGCCGCAGCGGCCGGTCGATACCCGCCGAGAAGGTGACCTCGATGCTTTCCTCGGAGAACGACAGATCGATCAGATCACCCGGCCCGTAACCGGGTAGGCCACACATCCACAGCTGGTTCAGATCGCTCATCAGTTGTTTGGCCGTCACGCCGAGATCGGCGGCGGCCTCGGCGGCACTGATACCCGGATTCGCGATGAAGTAGGGAATCATATTGAGCAGCCGCGAGAGCCGAACCGAAAGTCGACTGCGCTCAGACGTGCCTATCGTTCGCTCGCTCACGACTGCACCTCGCTGGCGCTCGGCTCCGTCATGACCGAGCGATGCTCGGCTGTATATATCGTTCGCTCGCTCATGCGGTGACCTCGGTGTGGTCGAAGACCGAACGCAATCGCGCCACCACATCCGCGCGCAGTTCCTCCGGTGCGAGTATCACGGCGTCGGGGCCGAGTCCGGTGATCAAGCGCGCCAACCAATCTCGGGATCGGATGGGCAATTCGACGACCACGCCGTGGCGTTCACCGATCGTGCGCTCTTCCACCACGGATCCGAGTCGGCGGATCTCGCGGCCGTGGCCTTCGGCCACCCACACCGTCGCGGTCCCGGATACCGGGGCGCTGCCGGTGACGGTGCCGACGATCTCGCGCAGATCCATACCCTCAGGCTTGCCGACCGCATTGGGCGGGCCGTAGGCGGTCACATCCTCGCCGATGCGCGACAGCCGGAAGCTGCGGATCGCCTCCCGACTCCGGTCGTGCCCGACCAGATACCAGCGGCCGTTGTGGGTGACCACACCCCAGGGCTCCACATCGCGCATGACATACGGCTCGTTGATAGCGCCCCGATGTTCGAACCGCACCGCCTGACCCGCATCGATCGCGGCAAGCAGCTTGCCGAGCACCGCATCCGAGCCACGGGTGCGCGCCGGAACCGCGGGCACCGACGCGACCGCGGCATCGGTCTCGACATGGATTCCGGCCGCACGCAGCTTCAGTAGCGCGCCCTCGGCCGCGGCCGCCAGCTCCGGCGACTCCCACATCTGCACCGCGACAGCGACCGCCGCCGCCTCCTCACTGGTCAGGTCGATCTCGGGCAGCTCGTAGGCGTCGCGGTTGATCCGGTAGCCCTCCACCGTCGAAAACCGGCTCACCTGCCCGACCTCCAAGGGAATCCCCAGGTCACGCAGCTCGCTCTTATCGCGCTCGAACATTCGACTGAAGGCCTCGTCGCTGGCCGAATCCTCGTACCCCGCGACGCTGTCCCGAATCCGCTCCGCGGTCAGGAATTGCCTGGTCGACAGCAGCGCGATGACCAGATTCATCAGCCGCTCGACCTTGGATATCGCCACTCGACACAGGGTAATCGGCCGCCCACCATGACCGCGCGTCGGCGCGCGATTCACCCCGATCCGGTTCCCGCACCGCCATCATGGACCCATGATCATCGCGTTCTCCGTTACCCCGCTCGGCCCGGGCGTCGATGTCGGCCGAGCCGTCGCCGAAGCCGTCCGCATCGTGCGAGCCAGCGGTCTCCCCAATCGCACCGACGCCATGTTCACCACGATCGAAGGCGAATGGGACGAGGTCATGGCCGTGGTCAAGGCCGCGACCGACGCCATCCTCGCCACCGCACCGCGCTGCAGCCTCGTGCTCGAGGCCGATATCCGGCCAGGTGTCACCGATGCCATGACCTCGAAAGTCGAAACCGTCGAGCGCTACCTCGCCGAGCAGTAGCGCCCCTACATCGAGGCGATCAGCCGATCCACGCGCTCGTCGACGGAGCGGAACGGGTCCTTGCACAAGACCGTGCGCTGGGCTTGGTCGTTGAGCTTGAGGTGCACCCAGTCGACGGTGAAGTCGCGCCCGGCTTCCTGCGCGGCGGTGATGAAATCGCCGCGGAGTTTGGCGCGGGTGGTCTGCGGCGGGGTGTCCACCGCGGCGTCGACGGCCTCATCCTCGGTGACGCGCTTGGCCAGACCCTTGCGCTGCAGCAGGTCGAAGACGCCGCGGCCGCGCTTGATGTCGTGGTAGGCCAGATCGAGTTGGGCGATCTTGGGATCGGACAACTCCATGCCGTAGCGATCCTGGTAGCGCTGGAAGAGCTTGCGCTTGATCACCCAGTCGACCTCGGTATCGACCTTGGCGAAGTCCTGCGCCTCGACCGCGTCCAGGGTGCGGCCCCACAGGTCCACGACCTGGTCGATACTAGGGTCGCGGTCGCGATTGCGCAGGTGCTCGACCGCGCGGGCGTGGTACTCGCGCTGGATATCGAGTGCGCTGGCCTGGCGGCCGCCGGCGAGCCGGACCGGACGGCGGCCGGTCAGGTCATGGCTGACCTCGCGGATGGCGCGGATCGGGTTGTCCAGGGCGAAATCGCGGAACGATACGCCCGCCTCGATCATCTCCAACACCAGCGCCGCCGTGCCGACTTTCAGCATGGTGGTGGTCTCGGACATATTCGAGTCTCCGACGATCACGTGCAGGCGGCGGTATTTCTCCGCGTCGGCGTGCGGCTCGTCGCGTGTGTTGATGATCGGGCGCGAACGGGTGGTCGCCGAGGAGACGCCCTCCCAGATGTGCTCGGCACGCTGGGACAGACAGAACGTGGCCGCCTTCGGCGTCTGCAGCACCTTACCCGCACCGCAGATCAGCTGACGGGTGACCAGGAATGGCAGCAGCACGTCCGAGATCCGGGAGAACTCACCGGCCCGCACCACGAGGAAGTTCTCGTGGCAACCGTAGGAGTTGCCCGCGGAGTCGGTGTTGTTCTTGAACAGGTAGATGTCGCCGCCGATGCCTTCCTCCGCGAGGCGCTGTTCGGCGTCGATCAGCAACTCCTCCAGCACGCGCTCACCGGCCCGGTCGTGGGTGACCAGCTGCGCCAAGTTGTCGCACTCTGCGGTGGCGTACTCCGGATGCGACCCGACATCGAGGTAGAGCCGAGCACCGTTGCGGAGGAACACGTTAGAGCTACGGCCCCAAGAAACTACCCGGCGGAATAGATACCGGGCCACCTCGTCGGGGCTGAGCCGACGGTGTCCGTGGAAGGTGCACGTCACACCGAATTCGGTCTCGATCCCCATGATTCGTCGCTGCACACTATCGACATTACAGCCATGTCATGCGCTCGCGTGGGGCTGCGGACAACCCAAGTGCATACGTCTTCACAACGATTTCGCACGTGAACGAGATGTTCGGCGTAAAAATACCGGCCGAAACGAAGGCCCTCCCGATAAATCGGGAGGGCCTTCGCCGCCGAGGAGATCGTGGTGGACTATTCCGAATCCGGCGCATCCTTGGGCTCCGCCTCGGCGGCCGCCTCCTTTGCCTTGCTCCCCGGCTTGCCACCGGTCAGCAACTGGTCCAGGGTCGGGACCGCGACCCGGCGAAACGCCCGCCGCGGCCGTGCCTGTTCCAGGGTGGCGACCTCGAGCGACCCGACCCCGAGCACCCGCTTGTCCTTATCCGCGGCGCCCTCGGGCACCCCGGCCTGCAGGGCCTTCACCGCCACCGCGACCGCACCGGCCAGATCAAGTCCAGGCTGGTACGAGCTCTTCAATGCCGTCATGATCGGCTCAGTCGTGCCGCCCATCACAACGTATTCGCGCTCGTCCACTATCGAGCCGTCGAAGGTGATGCGGTACAGCACCGATTCGGGTGACTGTTCCGGGTAGCCGACCTCGGCCACGCAGATCTCCACCTCATAGGGCTTGAGCTGATCGGTGAAGATCGTGCCGAGGGTCTGCGCGTAGGCATTGGCCAGACCGCGGCCGGTGACATCGCGCCGGTCGTACTGGTATCCCTTCAGATCGGCCTGCAGGATGCCGCCGCGGCGCAGTGCCTCGAACTCGTTGTACTTGCCGACCGCGGCGAACCCGACGCGGTCGTAGAGCTCGCTCACCTTGTGCAGTGTCGCGGACGGATTCTCCGCGACGAACAGCACACCCTTGTCGTAGGTCAGCACGATCACGCTGCGACCGCGAGCGATGCCCTTGCGCGCGAGATCGGTCTTGTCGCGCATGATCTGTTCGGCCGAAGCGTAATACGGCAGCGTCATGATGAGGAACTCCCCTCTTCCGCGGCCTCGCGATCGGCGACGATCGCCCGCGTGATCTCCTCCAACCGTGATTCGGTCACTTCATCGGCGCCCTCGTCGTTGATAACGATCGCGGTCGGGTAGATCCCGCGCACCAGATCCGGTCCGCCGGTGGCGGTGTCGTCATCGGCCGCGTCGAAGAGTGATTCGACGGCGATCCGCAAGGCGCGGTCCTCATCGATTCCCTTGGCGTACAACTTTTTCAACGACGACTTCGCGAACATCGAACCCGAGCCGACCGCGGTGTAACCGAACCGCTCCTCACTGCGTCCGCCGACCACGTCGTAGGACACGATCCGACCGGCCTTGTCCGGATCGGTGGCGTGCTGGTCGTAGCCGACCAGCACCGGAACCACCGCCAGCCCCTGCAGTGCGGCAGGGAGGTTGTCGCGCACCATCTTCGACAGCTTGTTGGCCTTGCCGTCGAAGGTCAGCGAGACCCCCTCGATCTTCTCGTAATACTCCAGCTCGACGGCGAACAATCGCACCATCTCGATGGCCATGCCCGCGGTGCCCGCGATACCGGCCGCCGAGTAGGTGTCGGTGATGTACACCTTCTCGATATCCCTGCTCGCCAACAGGTTTCCCTGGGTGGCCCGCCGGTCACCGGCGATCAGCACACCACCGCGAAACGAAACCGCCACGATGGTGGTTCCGTGTGGAGCCAGCTCCTTCGCGGCGGTGCCACCGGAATTTCCGGTGGCACCATCGATCGCGCCGAATCGGTTGCCCGGCAACAGTTCCGGTGCATGCATGCGCAGGTGCTCGGTGAATGACGAGAGGGCGTGCCCCGGGTGGAGACGCAAGGGGTCACCTGCTGTCACTGGCCGCCCTTCTGCACATACGCACGAACGAAGTCTTCCGCGTTCTCCTCGAGCACGTCATCGATCTCGTCGAGCAGGTCGTCGGTATCCTCCGCCAGTTTTTCGCGGCGCTCCTGACCGGCGGCGTCAACGCCCTCCGGGCCCTCGTCCTCGTCGCCGCCCCCGGCGCGCTTGGTCTGCTCTTGTGCCATGGCAGCCGACCTCCTCTGTCCTCATCATGACCAGGGCTCCATTGTGAGCACGACCCCGACCATGAGCAATGTCCGTGCCCGTACATCAACACTACCCAGCCACCCTGACAACATGTCGTATTCGGCGCCGATATGGTGCCGAGTCGACATCTACGCGATCGGTCCGGCAGCTCCGAATTCCCTTGCCGGAGAACTAGGTCGTAAGCTGTTCGACCAGTTCAGCAGCAGTATTCACGCCGTCGAGCAGCTTGCCGACATGGGCCCTGGTGCCGCGGCGGGGTTCCAGGGTCGGAATCCGCACAAGCGAATCGCCGCCCAGGTCGAAGATCACCGAATCCCAGCTGGCGGCCGCGATATCAGCGCCGAAACGGCGCAGACATTCGCCGCGGAAATAGGCGCGGGTGTCGGTCGGCGGCTTGGTCATCGCGTCGAGCACCTGCTGCTCATTGACAAGGCGTTTCATCGAACCGCGCGCGACCAGGCGGTTGTACAGACCCTTGTCCAGGCGGACGTCGGAGTACTGCAGATCCATCAGATGCAGTTTGGGTGCGGCCCAGCTCAGGCCCTCGCGCTTACGCATCCCCTCGAGCAGGCGCAGCTTGGCGGGCCAGTCCAGCAGGTCGGCGCATTCCATCGGATCGCGCTCCAGCAGATCCAGCACGTTGGCCCAGTTCTCCAGGATGTCCTTGACGCGCTCGTCGTCGTTGCCGCTGCGGGCCACGAACTTCTCCACCCGGTCCAGGTAGATGCGCTGCAGCGCCAGACCGGTGAGTTCGCGGCCGTCGGTGAGCGCGACCGTGGCGCGCAGGGTCGGGTCATGGCTGATCTGGTGGACCGCGGTGACCGGACGGGCCAACTGCAGATCCGACAGATCTTCGCCCGCCTCGATCAGGTCCAGCACCAGCGCGGTGGTGCCGACCTTGAGGTAGGTCGACATTTCGGCGAGGTTGGCATCGCCGATGATGACATGCAGGCGGCGGTATTTGTCCGCATCGGCGTGCGGTTCGTCGCGGGTGTTGATGATGCCGCGCTTGAGCGTGGTCTCCAGGCCGACCTCGACCTCGATGTAGTCGGCACGCTGGGACAGCTGGAATCCGGCGTGATCACCGGACTGGCCGATGCCGACCCGGCCGGAGCCGCAGATGACCTGGCGCGAGACGAAGAACGGGGTGAGCCCGACAATGATCTGGTTGAACGGGGTGTCGCGGCTCATCAGGTAGTTCTCGTGGGTGCCGTAAGAGGCGCCCTTACCGTCAACATTGTTCTTGTACAGCTGCAGCCGCGGCGCACCGGGCACACTCGACGCGTGCCGCGCGGCGGCCTCCATGACCCGTTCACCGGCTTTGTCCCAGATGACCGCGTCCAGCGGATCGGTGACCTCGGGTGCGGAGTACTCCGGATGGGCGTGGTCGACGTAGAGCCGGGCGCCGTTGGTGAGGATCATATTGGCCGCGCCGACCTCATCGGCGTCGATGACGGGGGCCGGACCGTTCATCCGGCTCAGGTCGAATCCGCGGGCGTCGCGCAGCGGCGATTCCACCTCGTAGTCCCAGCGCGTGCGCTTCGCGCGCGGTACCCCCTCCGCGGCGGCGTAGGCGAGAACCGCTTGGGTGGAGGTGAGAATCGGGTTGGCCGACGGCTCGGTGGGTGTGGAGATGCCGTATTCGACCTCGATACCGATGATGCGCTGCATACCGTCGAGCCTAGGCGACGCGTGGCTGCCGTCGGTCGCGACCGGCGGCATCGAGTGACCTCGATGTCATACCGAAGGTGGTACTTCCGGTGGATACCGGCAGGCCGAAGCGGGCGGAATATTCGGCACATGACCGATTCGATCGCCGAAGTCACCGGACGCCACCGCAAGTCGGATGAGCCCACGGCGGATGAATCGAGCACCGTCGACCAGCCGAGGCGTCCCGCGCGGTTGGTTGCCCTGGACATATTGCGCCGCACCGCGATAGTGGGGTTTCGGCCTCGCCGCGCGCGTCTCCGCGGACGTCACGCGATCTACATCGGGCCCGGAATGGCTCTCGGCGCGCACTCCACCGCGATTGCCAGCGTGGGAGTCGGACTCGACGGCGCGTTCCGGGTCCGGGTCCCCGACGCTGCGGAGATCCGCATTCCTCGCCATCAATGGCGAACTCCATATCGACTGACCTATACGTCGAAATAGAGCTCGAATTCGTAGGGGTGCGGGCGGACATTGATTTCGGAGATCTCGGTATCGCGCTTGAGCCGGATCCAGGTTTCGATCAGATCTTCGGTGAAGACATTGCCTTCGGTCAGGTACTCGTTATCGGCCTCCAGCCGGTCGATCACGCTTTCGAGATCGGGCGGGGTTTGGGTGACCTCGGCGGACTCTTCCGGGGTGAGTTCGTAGAGGTCCTTGTCGATCGGGACCGGGGGTTCGATCTTGCGGCGGATGCCGTCCAAACCGGCCATCATCATGGCGGCGAAGGACAGGTACGGATTGCCCGAGGAGTCGGGGCAGCGGAATTCGAGACGTTTGGCCTTCGGATTCGCGCCGGTGACCGGAATGCGCACGGCCGCTGAGCGATTGCGCTGACTGTAGACCAGATTGACCGGGGCCTCGAAGCCGGGCACCAGGCGCTTGTACGAGTTCACCGTCGGATTGGTGAATGCCAGCAACGATGACGCGTGCCGCAGCAGTCCGCCGATGTAATGCCTGGCCAGATCGGACAGGCCCGCATATCCGGCCTCGTCGTAGAACAGCGGCGTGCCGTCCAACCATAGGGATTGATGCACGTGCATACCGGAGCCGTTATCACCGAAGAGTGGCTTGGGCATGAAGGTGACGGTTTTGCCCTCGACCCAGGCGGTGTTCTTGACGATGTACTTGTACAACTGCAGGTCATCGGCGGCGGCCAGCAGCGTATTGAATTTGTAGTTGATCTCGGCCTGCCCCGCCGTACCGACCTCATGGTGGCCCTTCTCCAATTCGAAGCCGGCGTTCTGCAGATTCGTACACATTCGATCGCGCACATCGACGTCGGCGTCGTAGGGCGCGACCGGGAAATAGCCGCCCTTCGCGCGCACCTTGTACCCACGGTTGATCGTGCCGTCCGGATTGTATTTGGCACCGGTGTTCCAGTCGGCCGAGGATGAGTCCACCTCGTAGAAGGCGCCGTTCATCGTGGTGTCGTAGCGCACGGCGTCGAAGATGTAGAACTCCGCCTCCGGTCCGAAGTAGGCGGCATCGGCGATACCGGTGCTCCTCAGATAATCCTCGGCCTTGCGCGCGACATTGCGCGGATCGCGGCTATAGGCCTCGTGCGTATGCGGATCGTGCACGAAGCAGTTCAAATTCAGCGTCTTCGCGGCCCGGAAGGGGTCCAATTGCGCGGTGCGCAGATCCGGGAGCAGCAACATATCCGATTCGTGGATCGACTGGAATCCACGCACCGACGAGCCGTCGAAGGCGATCCCGTTATCGACCAAGTCCGCGCCGAATGCGGCGCCCGGTATCGAAAAGTGTTGCTGCACACCGGGTACGTCACAGAATCGAATATCGACGTATTCGACTTCCTCGGCGCGGATATATTCCAGAATTCCGTCGGTGGTGGCAGTCAAGGCTGCTCGCTCGTCCAGCACGGCTTGCTCCTCGCTTTCGCGGCGCAGGTTTATCCGTGGATGGCGAGGCGACCATCCTCTGATGCCCCGGACCCATCCATGGGATCACGGCAGGTCCTGCTCGCCGAATCTCACGATACGACTTCGACATCAATGACGGACTCGAATCCACCAGCCCGCGCCTGATCAAGATCAGATGGAATTCATCGCGGTATCGCCGCCACGCACCCCGATCGCCACCCGCCACACCGATACGATCGAGGGCTTGCACTCGCAGTCCGGGACGGAGAGGTTCAATGATGCCGACGCGGACCGGGTCGTCGAAGACCTGCACCGCAGAGCCGCATCACTGGTCGACAGGTTCCACGTGAGCCTGCCGCCGTATCCGCGCGGACACCGCAGCCACCGGTCGAAGCCGATTTCGCGCGCGGCACGAAACTCAATGTCGACCTGTTCTTCGAATATCTGCGCTTCGGCACCGAACCCGTCGAGGAAGACATCAGGGAGCTCGTCGAACCCGGCGACGACGGTACGGCCGCCATCACCGGTCTCGGCTGGGTGTCGAGCGGCGCAAGCACGGACGCGAGTTCGAATACACCGTGGCGGGTATTCCGCCTGTGCGGCACCCTCGACCCGCATCGTCCCGCCGATGCCACGACGCTATCGGCGGCGCGCTTGGCTCGCCGCCTCGAATCCGCCGCCTTCGCCCCGTGAACCGCTGTCAACCGGAAACCCGGATGCGCGAACCGGGCGTGCCGCGCGCCCGTGTTCGGCCACACCTGCCGGCAGGCCGCGCACCTCGCCGACTACGCGGACAGCCCGTCCCTTGATCACCGAGTTCCTCGATCGCGTCCCCGTTACCCTGACAGCGGCCGGGCGGCCGGGATAGTCTCCGTGAGGGATCCGATTCGGGACTCGCAGTCACCCGGGAGCATCCGATGATGAAGGCTCTGGTTACCGACGGGGCATCCACCTCGCCCCGATCCGTGCACTATCTCTCCGGGTCTCCCGGTGAACTGCTTTGGGAGGGTACGGCTTTGCTGCGCGCCGGCGTGCTCGCCTTCGGCGGCAGCCTCGGCCCCACCGCATTGCACGCTCATCACGCCGTTCGAGTGGTCACCGCGTGTACGCCGGTGGTCGTGGTGGACGCGAGCGGCGTTCGGCATCGCGGTACGCATGTCATCGTGCCCGCCGACGCACCGCATCGCATTGCCACCGGGGCCGAGCGCGGCACCGCGATCTATCTCGATCCGGAGTCCGTGGCGGGCGCGGCCGCCGACCGCAGAGCCCAAACCTACGGATGGGCCGATTGTGAACATTCCCTGCCCATCGATCCGGCGCGGGAACCACTCGCCGAACTGGTCGCCGAGGTCGTCGACGATCTCGAACGCGACAATTCGCACAGCATCGAAGACAAGCGCCACGAAGCGGTGACCGAGGTGCTGCAACTGCTGCCGTCCATCGTCGGAGACGGACCGATCCGCGGCGCCGATATCGCGCGCCGGGTCGGGATATCCGCGACCCGACTCACCCAGCTGTTCACCGAACAGGTTGGAATTCCATTGCGGCCCTACATTCTCTGGCTCCGACTACATGTGGCGATCACCCGCGTCCGCTCCGGCGACGATCTCACCGCCGCCGCCCACGCCGCCGGTTTCGCCGATAGCTCCCACCTCACCCGCACCTGCCGCCGCACCTTCGGTCTGCCGCCATCGGCCCTGAGCCGCCGCGTCGATTGGGATCTCGGCGAAGCCTCCTAGTCCAGCCGAATCGCTCCAGTCGTTCCATGCTCCGGTATCAGGCATCGGGTGATCTTTCTTTCCCTCACATTTGTAGTTGTGAACATGTCAGAAACCGTCTAGTGACCCGGTGATGTCGTGGGTCGACTTCCCGCGCGACGGGTTCGAACGGACCAGCCCCGGGCGGAGAGCCGTTCCGGTACAATACCTTTCCCAATTCCCAGTGTGGATTCTACGGGATCCGCGGAAGCTCCGTCGCCGCCCAGGACGCGCGGTTGGGCCGTCGGCAGGCAATTGCCCACCGACGGCCCAGCCACATCAGCCGTCAGAGGTAGCTGTAGGAGACCCCGTTGCTGGTTCCTCCCGGGGTGGTGACGGTGACCAGTACCGTCCCGACCGCCCCGGCCGGGGTGACCGCCGTGATCTGGGTGTCGGAGTCCACGACGAACGAGGTTGCCGGTGTGGCACCGAAACTCACTGTGGTGGCACCCGTCAGATTCGTCCCGGTGATGGTTACCGTGGTCCCACCGGCCGCCGTACCCGAAGTCGGACTGACCGCGCTCAGGGTGGGCGCCGCCGCGTAGGTGAAGGAGACGCCGTCGACGGTTCCTCCCGCGGTGGTGACGGTAACCAGTACCGTCCCGGCCGCCCCGGCCGGGGTGACCGCCGTGATCTGGGTGTCGGAGTCCACGACGAACGAGGTCGCCGGGGTGGCACCGAAATTCACCGCGGTCGCACCGGTCAGACCTGTTCCGGTCAGCACGACCGTCGTCCCACCTGCCACCGGACCGGCGTTCGGGGCGATGGCGGTCAGCGTGGGCACCACCACGTAGGTGAAGGAGACCCCGTTACTGGTTCCTCCCGAAGTGGTGACGGTGACCAGTACCGTCCCGGCCGACCCGGCCGGCACGATGGCCGTGATCTGGCTAGCGGAGTCGACACTGAACGAGGTCGCCGGGGTGGCACCGAAACTCACCGCGGTCGCACCGGTCAGGTTCGTTCCGGTCAGCACGACGGTGGTGCCGCCGGTCACCGGACCGGCGTTGGGCACCACCGTGGTCAGCGTCGGCACCGCCGCGTAGGTGTAGGCGATCCCGTTGCTGGTGCCGCCCACAGTGGTGACGGTGACCAGTATCGTCCCGGCCGCACCGGCGGGAGCGACCGCCGTGATCTGCGTCGACGAGTTCACGACGAACGAAGTCGCCGGCGTAGCACCGAAACTCACCGCAGTCGCACCGGCCAGATTCGTCCCGGTCAACACAACCGTCGTCCCGCCGGCCACCGGTCCGGCGTTCGGGGCGATGGTGGTCAGCGTGGGCACCGCGACGTAGGTGTAGGAGACACCGTTACTGGTGCCACCGGCTGTGGTAACGGTGACCAGTATCGTCCCGGCCGACCCTGCGGGGGCGATGGCCGTGATCTGGGTGGCGGAGTCGATCGTGAACGACGTCGCCGGGGTGGCACCGAAACTCACCGCGGTCGCACCGGTCAGGTTCGTCCCGGTGATGGTAACCGTGGTCCCGCCTGCTACCGGACCGGCATTGGGCACCACCGTGGTCAGCGTGGGCACCGCGACGTAGGTGTAGGAGACACCGTTACTCGTTCCACCGGCGGTGGTGACCGTGACCGACACCGTTCCGGCCGAC
>NZ_JBSUQM010000009.1:0-222756 GCF_054065835.1 Nocardia citri | reverse complement strand
GAACGTATCCTGCTCCAGGAAGCCGAGTAGGAGATGAGGTATCTCAACGGTTTCGGGTCGGTCGGTGATCCACCCCTGAGCAAGGTAGCCGTCGTCGGTGGCGTAGAGGGAAGGGCATCCTGTGACCTCTGAGCCACCCTTTCCGAGAAACCTTAGGCCCATGTCAAAGCCTCCTATCTAGTTGGGTGCACGAAGTTTCTCGTGCTGAGTACATGATCCCTGAATCGCCGACCTTTGTTGCCTGATAGATGAATCTGAGCAACTTTTTGCAACTTCCTGGTTTTACTGCTCAGCGACTCCTTAGCGTCTGAGCTGACCCCCGTGACATGTGACGCCACCCGGTCACGGGGTGCCTACCAACACCGGACTACAGGAGTCGAGATGGACAGGCGCACACGACTATTCGTGTTCCCAGGCGGATTCTTGGAGGTCGCCGACTACGGCGACGCGAACGACGGTCTGGGGGTGTACCTGGAGTTGCGGACTCCAACCGATCATGCGCTACCGCGACGGGTTCCGGGTGCTGCCGTCGTGGATCACCGCGTCAGCGCTGTCGAACCTGCAGACGCCGAGACATGCGCCACGGTGCTGCGACTGCTCCGAGACCTGCCGTGATCGTGCTCGGCTGGGTTGTCGCGATCGGGCTACCGCTGGCGGTGACGGTCGCAGTGATCGTGTGGCCGGAACGGATTCCGAAGGATTACACCGTCAAAGAGATCCTCGAACGGATCGAACGCGAGGATACGGGCGGGATGAAGTCCCACGCATCACATGAGTACTGATCGGCTCCCCTCGGGTCAGCTATATGAAATGGCTTACGGCACCGGTTTGCGGCGGGGCCACCCGAGTGCGATGTCGTCCAGGGCGTGTGGGTCGACTCGCAAGCGAAAGCCGTTGCCATGGGCTGGCAACGGCTTTCGCTGTGCAATCGGACCTACTCGATGATCACGATGCGCACGTCCTCGTCGGCGGCGTCCGTCGGCTCGTGCGTGGTGACGAACCAGTGGGTGACCTCGCCGTCGGCCAGGTCGTCGGCGATGTCGTCTGCGCCGGGGAGCACCGAGAGTGCGCCCGCGGTTGCCGCGGACAAGGATTCGAGGAAGGCGACTCGACCCGAGACGGCCGTGGTGAAGGTCGTCGACTCGTAATCGATGTCGTATGCCGAGCGGACCTGCTCGGCCTGCTCGAGCGCCTCGGTCTGGCTGAAGGCGCGTACCGTGCCGTCGGCCGCGAGGACGACGAAGGCCGGGTGTTCCTCCGCGAGCGGGCGCACCCGATCGGCATAGGAGACCGGATGTGCTGGAGCGGAGGCCAATTCGGACTGTACCGCCGGATCGCTCAGGACCAGCCAGTTGATCGAGCCGTCGACCGATTCCAGTGTGATACCGAAAACGGCTCCGGCGGTGGCCATTTCGGCGGCGGACAAATCACCGGCGAACAAGCAGGCGGCACCGGCCTTCTGGATGGCCCAGATCGCGACCACCGCATCCACCGAACGCGGCAGCGCCAACGCCACCACATCGCCGGGTCCGGCACCGTGTGCGATGAGCACCCGGGCCAGTTGCGAGGAACGGCGATCCAGGACGTGGTAGGCGATGTCGTCGCCGTCGGCCAGCAACGCGGGCGCCTCGGGATCGGCCTCGACCACCTCGGCGAGCACCCGCGACACCGTGCGGGCACCGACCCGACCCAGCGGCTCCGGTGCGGGCGCTGATGTCGCGATACCGGATTCGACGAGCAGACGCGCCCGCTCATCGGCATCGAGGATATCGATATCGCCGACCAACCCGGCGGGATCGCCGATCAGCGCGTCCAGGACCCGAATCAGCCTGGTGGACAGGGTTTCCACATCATCGGCGGTGAACCGGCTGATGAGGTACTCCAGGTTGAATTCGAGGGCGGACTCCGCGATCACCTGCAGGGTGAGCGGGTAGTGGGTCGCGCTGTGCACACCGACATCGGTCACCGACATGCCATCGATCGAACTCGCCGCGGCGATCGCCTCCCGATCTATCGGGTACGACTCGAACACCAGCAGGGTGTCGAAGTGCGAGGCGACGCCGGCGGCCCGCTGGATATCGGACAGACCGACGTAGTGGTGGTCGAGCAGTTCGGCCTGCTCGCGCTGCAACCGCTCGAGCTGATCGCCGATGGTCCCGCGGTCATCGATACGCACTCGCACCGGGAGCGTGTTGATGAACAGACCGACCATCGACTCCACACCGGTCAGCTCGGCGGGCCGACCCGACACCGTGGCGCCGAACACCACATCGGCGCGGCCGGTGAGCCGGCCGAGCAGGATGCCCCAGGCCGCCTGCACCAGGGTGTTGACCGTAATGCCGAGTTCGGCGCAATGCTTGGTCAACTGACGGGTGCGGTCGGCGTCGATCCGGGTGATCAGCTTGGCGGTCTCGTAGGTTTCGGCCGTCCGGGCAGGCGCGGCCAATTCCGTCGGTTCGGTCGAACCGTCGAAGGCATCGGCCCAGACCCGCAGCGACGCGTCCTGGTCGCGGGTGGCGAGCCAGTCCAGGAAGTCGCGGTAGGAGCAGACCTGCGGCAGTGCCGACTGATCGCCACGCGTCGCGTAGAGCACGAGCAGATCCCGCATCAGCAGCGGCATCGACCAGCCGTCGAGCAGCACGTGATGTGTGGTGATGGCCAGCGACCATTCTTCGGCGGCGGTGCGCAACAGCGTGTAGCGCACCAGCGGCGGAGTGGACATATCGAAGCGTTCCGCGTGGTCTGCCTCGATCCGACGTCGCAGTTCCGCGTCCCGCTCTGCCTGCGGCACTTCGGTGAGATCCACAACGCGCCACGGCACTTCGACCCGATCGAGCACGACCTGCCGGACCTGACCGGTGGAGTCGGTGACGAATGCGGTGCGCAGATTCGGGTACCGATCCATGATCGCCTGCGCGGCCGCGTTCAGCCGCGCCACATCCACCGTTCCGGCGAGCCGCACCACGGCTTGGATGGTGTAGACGTCCAGAGTGGCCGAGGACATCAGCGCGTGGAAGAGCAGACCGGACTGCAGTGGCGAGACCGGCCAGACATCGTCGAGGCCCGAGTAGGTCTGTTCCCACAGTTCGATATCGGCCTGGCCGACCTGCACCAGCGGCAGATCCGACGGCGTATGACCACCGGCATCCGGTCGCTGCGCATGCTCGGCCAGCGCGGTGAGCGCGGTGACCCACAGATCCGCCAACTCCTGCACCCGCTCCGGGGACAGCAGCCCGACCGGGAACTCGAAGGTGGCCAGCAGCCGCGGACCATCGTCCTCGTCGCCGACGGTGACGGCGATATCGAGCGCCCCGTTCGCGGGCATCGTGGCATCCCGCTCGGTCTTGATCGCGGCTTCCTGGTACCGGAAGCCGATCTGACCCGCCGCGGGCAGCGGCAGCAACCCGTGGCCGACGCCCTGATCGGGCACCGCGAGCAGCTGTTCCTTGACCGACTTGATGACCGAACCAGCAGCAGCACCACCATCGAACGCGTCGTCCAGATCGACCCCGCCCAGCCTGAGCCGGGCCGGGTAGACGGCGGTGAAAGCACCCACGGTGCGCGACAATTCGGCACCGGCGACCGCCACGCGGCCATCACCGTCGAGCCGGATCAGCACATCCGATCCGTGCTGCGCACCGCGCCAGCGCACCAGCGCCATGGCCAATGCCGACAGCAGTCCGTCCGGCACGCTGCCGTGGAACCGCGTCGGAACCGTGGTGAGCAGTACCTCCGAGATATCGGTCGGCACCTCGATGCGCACCCGTCGCGTGGTGGCGACGGTGTCCAGCGCCGGATCGAAGGCTCGCGCCCCGAGCAGCGGATCGGGGGTGGCCGAAACCTCCTGCCAGAACGGCAGTTCGGTGGCACGGTCGCGCGCCTGCTCGGTCAGAGCGTAGGCCCAACGCCGCAGCGAAGTACCGACCTGCGGCAGGGCGGCCTGGTCGTCGGCGATCAGGTCGAGCAGATCGCCGGTCAGGATGCCGAGGGACTGCGGATCGGCCGCGAAGCCGTGCACCACGACGAGCATGAATTTGCCGCCGTCGAGCCGGTCCGCGCTGCAGCACACGAACTGCGCCATAACACCGTTGGCCGGATCGAGGCGATCCGCGGCGGCCGCGCGTTCGTTGTCGGCGAGCCGCATGAGCTCGTCATAGCCGTAGTCGGCGTCGAGGGTGGTGTCGAAGGCGACCTCGTGGACCAGCGCATCGATATCGATGGCACCGCGCTCGAGCGCCTCGAACTCCCAGCCCTCGCCCGCCGGACGCAGGCGAGTGCGCAACGCGTCGTGCCGGTCGACCAGGGCGGTGATCGCCGCACGCAGCCGATCCCGGTCGAGGTCGTTGGGCAGTGCCACCGCCGTCTCGTAGGAGAAGCGCTGGTACGCCGTGCCGTTGGCCAGCACCGCCGCGATGTTCGGCGGCAGCGGAATCTCGCCGATCCCACCGCCGGGCAGTTCGGCCATGGTCGGCTGCCGCAGATCCGCGGTCGACGTCGCGATCGCGGCGAGTCCGGCGACGCTGCGCCGGTCGAAGACCTCGCGCACGGAGAACACCACACCGAGCGCCTTCGCCCGCGATACCAGCTGGATCGACAGGATGCTGTTACCGCCGAGTGCGAAGAAGTCGTCGTCGGCGCCGATCCGTTCCATGCCGAGCACATCGGCGAACACACCGGCCACGATCTGCTCGACCGGGGAGACCGGCGCGCGGAAGGTGGCATGTTCGAAGGTGGGCTGCGGCAAGGCCTTTCGATCGAGCTTGCCGTTCGCATTGAGCGGCAAGGCGTCCAACTCCAGGAAGGCGCTCGGCACCATGTACGACGGCAGCTCCGCCGCCAGTGCCGATTGCAGCGCATCCTTGTCGAATTCGCCGGTGGCCGGAACCACATAGGCGACCAGACGGTCACCCAGTGCCGGATCGGTATGCGCGAGCACCGCGGCGGAGGCGATCGAGGTCTGCCGCAACAGGGCCGCCTCGATCTCACCGAGTTCGATCCGGAAACCGCGGATCTTCACCTGGAAGTCCGTACGACCGCGGTACTCCAACTCACCGTCGGCATTCCAGGCCACCAGGTCACCGGTGCGGTACATCCGAGCGCCGGATTCGAACGGATCGGCCACGAACCGCTCCGCCGTGAGGTCGACCCGACCGAAGTAACCGCGCGCCAATTGCGCACCGGCCAGATACAACTCACCGGAGACGCCCACCGGCACCGGACGCAACCGCGCATCCAGCACGTAGACCCGGCTGTTCCACTCCGGCGCACCGATCGACACCGAGACGGTATCCGCATCGGTCACCTCGTGGTTGGTGATCGAGACCGCGGCCTCGGTCGGACCGTAGAGGTTGAACAAGGTGGCCGTGTTCGACTCACGCAACCGCTGGGCCGTCGCGGCGGGCAGTGCCTCACCGATGGCCAGCACCCGGCGCAACGACGCGGGCAGCTGCCCGTCCGATTCGATCAGCAGGGCATCCAGCATCGACGGCACCACATGCAAGGTGGTGACCGCGGTATCGCGCATCAGCGTGTTGAGGTAGCTCGGATCGCGATGTCCGTCGGCGGACGCGATGACCAGTCGACCACCCGAAACCGCCGCCGACCAGAACTCCCACACCGACAGGTCGAAGGTCGCGGCCGTCTTCAGCAACACCGCGTCCTCGGCACCGAGGCCGAATTCGGCGGTCTTCCACAGCAACTGGTTGACGATCGCCGCATGCGGCACCGCGACACCCTTGGGACGACCGGTCGAACCCGAGGTGAAGATCACGTACGCCGTATTCGTCGCGCGCAATGGCGCGATCCGCTCCGCGTCGGTGATCGGGGCGTCCGCGATATCCGCGAGTGCGTCCATCCGAACGACCTCGGTCACCGAGGTCTGGAAATCGGTGTCGGCGTTGGTCACAACACACAGCGGCCGAGCGGTGTCGAGAATGTAGTCGGTCCGCTCACCCGCCTGATCCGGATCCAGCGGCACATACGCGCCACCGGCCTGAGTCACCGCGTACATGGCGATCACCAGGTCCACCGAGCGGCGCAATGCGAGCGCCACCCGAGTTTCGGGTCCCACACCCAGCGAAATCAGATGCCGGGCAAGCTGGTTCACCCGGGAGCCGAGCTCGCCATAGGTCAGCATCGCGGAGCGATTCGGTGAGGGGTGGTGGTCGGGCGACGGGTGGGCAATGGCGGTGCCGTCGTCGCCGACCAGCGCGACCGCGTCCGGCGTGGCCGCCACGGTTCGATCCAGCAGCGACGCCAGCGTCGCCGACGAATCCACCTGGTGCGCTGTCGCATTCCAGCCGGAAACCAGTTCACGGCGTTCATGCGCGGCCATGATCTCGAGATCGCCGACAGCCGCGCGCGGCGCCGCGATGATCTCCGCGAGCACGCGGGCGAAGCGATCGGCGAAGCCACGGACGGAATCGGCGTCGAACAGGTCGGTGGCGTAGGTGAAGTACCCGCCGATGCCCGCCGCGGTGCCGTCCTGCTCGTAGCTGTCCGCCACGATCAGGTGCAGATCGAACTGCGACAGCTGGGTGTCGATATCGAATCCGGCCACCGTGAGTCCGGGCAGTTCCAGCGTGGTCCGCGCCAGGTTCTGGAACGACAGACCCACCTGGAACAACGGATGCCGCGCCTGCGACCGCACCGGGTTCAGCACCTCGACCAAACGCTCGAACGGCACATCCGCATGCGCGAACGCCTGGATATCGGTTTCGCGCTGGCGCCGGAGCAGATCCGCGAAAGGCTCGGCCGAATCCAGCCGGGTACGGAACACCAAGGTGTTGACGAACATGCCGATCAGATCGTCGAGCACGGCCTCACCGCGGCCCGCCATCGGCGTACCTATCGCGATGTCATCGGTGCCGGACAACCTGGACAGCAAGACGGCCAGCGCCGTATGCACCACCATGAACAACGTCGCACCCTCGGCGCGGGCCAGCGTGACCAGCGCGCGATGCGTTTGCGCATCGATGCTCAGCTCGACCTTGCCGCCCGCGAAGGACTGCACGGCGGGACGCGGGCGATCCGAGGGCAGATCCAGCTGGTCGGGCATATCCGCCAGCGCCGACTGCCAGTAGGCGATCTGTTTGGCCGCCAACGACTCCGGATCGTCCTCGCTGCCGAGCAGCTCACGCTGCCAGACGGCGTAGTCCGCGTACTGCACCGGCAACGGCGCCCACGTGGGGGATTCGCCGACCGAGCGGGCGGCGTACGCGGTCATCAGATCCCGGGTCAGCGGGCCCATCGACGAACCGTCACCCGCGATGTGGTGCACCACCAGCACGAGCACGTACTCGGCTGGGGCAGCAGCGGTGCCCACGCCGGGACCCGACGCCACAGCGGTGGGTGCGTCCGTCACGTGGAACAGCTCGACCCGCACCGGCACCTCGGCGGTGACGTCGAATGGCGCCGCCATCACCGCGATCACCGTGGATTCCAGCTCCGTGGTCGTGATCGGCCGCAGCCGCATTGCCGAAACAGCCTGTGCCACCGGCAGAATCACCTGGGCGGGGGCACCCGCGATCTCCGGGTACACCGTCCGCAGAATCTCGTGCCTGCCGACCAGATCCGCCATGGCCGCCCGCAGCGCGTCGACATCGAGCGCGCCGGTCAACCGGACCGCGATGGGCAGATGGTAGGCCGCCGACTCGGTGTCGAAGCGGTTCAGGAACCACATCCGCTGCTGCGCCAGCGACAACGGCACCGGATCCGGCCGCGCGGCGGCGACCAGCGCCCGCCGCTCGCCTACACCGGACAGCTGCTCCAACTTCACGGCAAGAGCCGCCACGGTCGGCGCCTCGAACAGCGCTCGCACCGGCACCCGCCCACCGATCGCGGCGCTCAGCCGGCCGACCACCTGGGTGGCGACCAGTGAGTTGCCGCCGAGTGCGAAGAAGTCGTCGTCGGCACCCACCCGCTCGATACCGAGCACATCGCCGAAGACGCCCGCCACGATCTCCTCCACCGGCGTCGCCGGGGCGCGGAATTCGCGGCTGGTGAAGCTCGGTTCGGGTAGCGCCTTGCGGTCGAGCTTGCCGCTCGAATTCAGCGGGAAGGCGTCGAGCACCACGACGGCCGCCGGAACCATGTATGCCGGAAGCACATCCGACACTGCGGCCAGCAGCTCCCGCTGGTCGACCGCCTGTCCCGGCGCGGGCACCACGTACGCGACCAACTGATCGCCGAGCGTCGACGCGGCTACCAGCGCCACTGCCTGGCTCACCGCGGCATGCGCGAGCAGCGCCGTCTCGATCTCGCCGAGCTCGATGCGCTGGCCGCGGAACTTCACCTGGAAGTCGGTGCGCCCCAGGTATTCCAGACGCTGCCCCGAACCCGCGGGTGCACGCCAGAGCACCAGGTCGCCGGTGCGGTACATCCGCTGACCGCGCGCGAACGGGTTGGCCACGAAGCGATCCGCGGTCAGATCCGGTCGGGCGAGGTAACCGCGCGCCAGCTGATCACCGGCCAGGTACAGCTCACCGGCGACGCCGGCGGGCACCGGCCGCAGCCGCGAATCCAGCACGAACACCTGAGTGTTCCACTGCGGCAAGCCGATCGGCACCGTGCGCACATCGGTGTCGCCCGCGGGCCAGTAGGTCACCGATACCGCGGCCTCCGTCGGCCCGTACAGGTTGTGCAGCGCCGCCCCCGAAACGGCCCGCCACGCCGTCACCGTTTCCGGCGGCAGCGCCTCACCGATGACGAACACATCGCGCAGGGTCGGGCAGGAGCCCGCCGCCAGCTGTGTCGCGAATACCGTCAGCATGGACGGCACGAAGTCGGTGACCGTAACCCCGTGCGCGGCAATCGCATCCGCGACGTAGGCCGGGTCGCGATGGCCGTCGTGGGTGGCGACCACCAGCTTCGCGCCCGCGCGCAGTGGCATGAAGTAGCCCCACAGCGACACGTCGAATGTGGTCGCGGTCTTCTGCAGGTACACGTCGTCCGGGCCGAGCGGGTATTGCGCGAGCATCCACTCGATCTGGTTGTTGATCGCGCCGTGCGATACCGCGACGCCCTTCGGACGACCGGTCGAGCCCGAGGTGAAGATGACGTAGGCCGGGTTGTCCGGGGTGAGCGGGCGCAGTAATTCGCCGGGTTCGATCGGAGCGGATGAGAATCCGTCCAGCTCCAGCGAATCCAGTTCGAGCACCGCGATGTCAGCGGGGACCGGCACCGCGTCGGCCGCGGTGGTAACCACGCATGCGGGCTGGGCGGTTTCCAGGATGTGCGCGATTCGCTCGGCCGGATGATCCGGATCCAGCGGCACATACGCCCCGCCGGCCGCGACGATCGCGTACATGCCGACGACCAGGTCGAGCGAGCGCCGAACGGCGAGGCCGACCAGCGATTCGGCACCGACACCTCGCGAAATCAACAGGCGGGCAAGCTTGTTCACCCGTTCGTCGAATTCCCGATAAGTCAATGTCGCGGAATGACTCGATGCGGGGTGGTGCTCGCGCGACGGATGGGCCGCTTCGGCGCCCTGGTATACCACCGCGACGGCATCCGGATGCGCCGCCACGGCGCGCCGGTACCCGTCGAGCAGCAGCTCGGGTGCCACCGGATGCGTGGTGGCGTTCCAGCCATCCAGCATCCGTTCCCGCTCCGCCACGGTGAGCAGCTCGAGATCGCCCACCACCGCCTGCGGCGCGGTGATGATCGCACCGAGCAGCCTGGTGAACCGGTCGGCGAACCCTTCGACCGTGCTCCGGTCGAACAGGTCGGTGGCGTAGGTGAATATGCCGTTGATGCCCGCCGCGGTCCCGGACTCGTCGTAGCGGTCGGTGAGGATCAGGTGCAGATCGAACTGGGACAGGCGGGTATCGAACTCCACACCGGAGACCGTGAGCTCCGGCAATTCCAAGGTGGTCTGGGCCAGGTTCTGGAACGACAGACCCACCTGGAACAACGGATGCCGCGCCTGCGACCGCACCGGGTTCAGCACCTCGACCAAACGCTCGAACGGCACATCCGCATGCGCGAACGCCTGGATATCGGTTTCGCGCTGGCGTCCGAGCAGCTCGGTGAACGGCTCGTTGCGATCCAGCTGGGTACGGAACACCAAGGTGTTGACGAACGTACCGATCAGATCGTCGAGCACGGCCTCACCGCGGCCCGCCATCGGCGTACCTATCGCGATGTCATCGGTGCCGGACAACCTGGACAGCAAGACGGCCAGCGCCGTATGCACGACCATGAACAGCGTCGCGCCCTCGGCCTGCGCCAGGTCGCCCAGACCACGGTGGGTATCGGCGTCGATGCGCACCTCGACGGTGCCACCCGCGGAGGACTGCACCGCGGGCCGCGGTCGGTCCGCGGGCAGATCCAGCTGCTCCGGCAGTTCGGCCAGCGCGCTGCGCCAGTAGGCGAGCTGCTTGGACATCAGCGAATCCGGATCGTCCTCGCTGCCGAGCAGTTCGCGCTGCCAGATGCTGTAATCCGCGTACTGGACCTGCAGCGGTGCCCAGTTGGGTGCGACACCGGCCGAGCGCGCCGCGTACGCCGTCATCAGATCGCGCGTGAGCGGTGCCATCGAGGAGCCGTCACCGGCGATGTGATGCACGACCATCGCGATCACGTATTCCGCAGCCGCACTCTGCGCCGAGGCAGCGGGTTCGAGCTCGAACAACCGCACCCGCACCGGCACCTCGGCGGTGACGTCGAACGGCGCCGAAATCAACTCGACCACGGCGGATTCGACCTGATCCAGGGTGACACCGCGGATATCCAGCTCCGGAATCGCCTGTCCCACAGGCAGAATCAGCTGCACCGGTCCCGACTCGGTCTCCGGGTAGATCGTGCGCAACACCTCGTGCCTGCGCACCAGGTCCGCGATCGCGGCGCGCAGCGCGTCCACATCGAGCGCGCCGGTCAGCCGCACCGCGATCGGGACGTTATAGGCGGCGGACTGGGTGTCGAAGCGGTTGAGGAACCACATCCGCTGCTGTGCCAGCGAAAGCGGAATATTTTCCGGCCGCGGACCGGCGACCAGCGCGTGCCGGCCGTGCCCGTCGGCCTGCTGTTCGACCCGGATGGCCAATGCGCCGACCGTCGGCGCCTCGAACAGCAGCCGCACCGGCACACGGGTGTTCAGCGTCTGGCCGAGGCGGGCCGCGACCTGTGTCGCGAGCAGCGAGTTGCCGCCCCACGCGAAGAAGTCGTCATCCAGGCCGAGCTTGCGCACCTGCGCTCCGGAATCGAGGCGCAGCACCTCGGCGAAGGTGTTCGCGACGATTTCCTCGACCGGGGTGACCGGCGCGCGGAAGACCGCCTTCTCGAAGGTGGGCTCCGGCAATGCCTTGCGATCCAGCTTGCCGTTCGCGTTCAACGGCAGCGCATCGAGCGCGACGAAGACCGACGGCACCATGTAGGACGGCAGTTCGGCGGCCAACGCCGATTGCAGCCGCGCTTTGTCGAGCTCACCGGATTCGGACACCACATAGGCGACCAGGCGGTCACCCAGATTCGGGTCGGTGTGCGCGAGCACCGCCGTGGCCGAAACCTCGGGCCGGCGCAGCAGGGCCGCCTCGATCTCACCGAGCTCGATGCGGAAGCCGCGGATCTTCACCTGGAAGTCGGTGCGGCCGCGGTACTCCAGCTCACCGGCGGCATTCCAGGCCACCAGGTCACCGGTGCGATACATCCGCGTGCCCGCCCCGAACGGGTTGGCCACGAAGCGATCCGCGGTCAAATCGACGCGTCCGAAGTAACCGCGCGCCAATTGCGCACCGGCCAAGTACAACTCGCCGGAAACGCCGACCGGAACCGGACGCAGTCGCGAATCCAGCACGTACACCTGGCTGTTCCACTGCGGAGCACCGATCGGCACCGACACCGTGTCCGCATCGGTCACGGTGTGCGTGGTGATCGACACCGCGGCCTCGGTCGGGCCGTACAGGTTGAACACCTCGGCCGCGTTATCCCGCCGCAACCGCTGCGCGGTCGTCGCGGGCAGCGCCTCACCGATCGCCAGCACCCGCCGCAGCGACGGCGGCAGGTGGCGACCGGATTCGGTGAGCAGCGCGTCGAGCATCGACGGCACCACATGCAGTGTCGTGACGCCGGTCGAGCGCATCAGGTCGTTGAGGTACGCGGGATCGCGGTGACCGTCGGGGTCGGCGATGACCAAACGGCCACCGCATACCGCGGCCGACCAGAATTCCCAGACCGAAAGATCGAAGGTGGCCGCGGTCTTGAGTAGCACCGCGTCATCGGCGCCGAGGCCGAATTCGGCGGTCTTCCACAGCAACTGGTTGACGATCGCCGCATGCGGCACCGCAACGCCCTTCGGCTGGCCGGTGGAGCCCGAGGTGAAGATCACGTACGCCGTATTCGCTCCCGTCAGCGGCCGCAGCCGGTCGCCGTCGGCGATCGGGCCGTGCGCGACGGCAGCGAGATCCAGTTCGTCGATCGACACCACCGTGGTCACGGCGCTGTCGAAACCGTCGCGGCCGGTGGTCAGCACGCAGACCGGTCCCGCGGTGCGCAGGATGTAGTCGGTGCGCTCGGCGGGCTGATCGGGATCGATCGGCACGTACGCCGCACCCGATTTCGCCACCGCGTACATCGCGACCACGAGATCCACCGAGCGCCGAATGGCCAGCGCCACTCGGTCCTCCACGCCGACACCGAGGGTGATCAGGTGCCGTGCCAGGCGGTTCGCGTGAGCGTCCAACTCGGCGTAGGTCAGCGTCGCGTCCTCGGCAACCAGCGCCACCGCATCCGGGCTCGCCGCCACCGTCGCGTCCAGCAGCGACACCAGCGTGGTCGAGGCGTCGATATCGAGCTCGTGCGCGGTGTCGTTCCAGGCGTGCAGGATTCGCGTGTTCTCGGCGGGCGAGAGCAGATCGATCTCGCCGACCCGGACCTCCGGATCGGCCAATACCGCATCGAGCACCAATTCGAAGCGGTCGGCGAAGCCCTGCACCGTCGCCTCGTCGAACAGATCGGTGGCGTAACCGAATTCGGTGAGAATCTGGGCGGGCGTACCGTCATCGGCATAGCGGTCGTACAGCGTGACGTGCAGGTCGGTCTTGGCCAGCTGCGAATCGAAGTTCACCGCGCTCACCGACAGGCCGGGCAGCGTGAAGGTGGTCTCGGCCAGGTTCTGGAACGAAAGTCCGATCTGGAATAGCGGATTGCGCGCCGTGGAACGCTCCGGGTTGAGCACCTCGACCAGCCGCTCGAACGGCACATCGGCGTTGGCGAAGGCCTCCAGGTCCCGCTCGCGCACCTCGGTGAGCAGATCGGCGAAAGTAGCGCCGGGCTCGACGATCGTCCGGAACACCAAGGTGTTGACGAACATACCGATCAGATCGTCGAGTTCGCGCTCACCACGACCCGCGATCGGGGTACCGACCGCGATGTCGTCGGTACCCGACAACCGCGCGAGCAGTACGGCCAGCGCCGCGTGCACGACCATGAACAGCGAGGCGTTATTGGCCCGCGCCAGCTCGTGCAGCCGGGCGTGCTTATCGGGTGCGATCTCGAAGCGAATCGCCTTGCCCTGGAACGACTGCGCGGGCGGGCGCGGCCGGTCGGCGGGCAGTTCCAGCTGATCGGGCATACCCGCGAGCGCGGACAGCCAGTAGGCGACCTGCTGTGCCGCCAGCGATTCCGGATCCTCCTCGGAGCCGAGCACCGCACGCTGCCACAGCGCGTAGTCGGCGTACTGCACCGGCAGCGGCTGCCACTGCGGGATCTCGCCCTGGGCCCGTGCCACATACGCCGCCATGACATCGCGGGCCAGCGGACCCATCGACGAACCGTCGGCCGCGACATGGTGCACCGTGAACGCCAGCACGTGTTCACGTTCGGCGATCCGGAACAGGGCCACCTTCAGCGGCACCTGCACGGTGACATCGAAGGTGGTCAGCGCGAATGCGATCACCGTGCGGACCAGGTCCGACTCCGGGATATCGGTGACGGTCAGCTCCGGCACCGCCTGGTCGGCGGGCAGGATCACCTGGTGCGGGCCACTGGCCGAACTCGGGTAGGTGGTGCGCAGCACCTCGTGCCGGGCGAAGACGTCGCCGAGCGCCTGCTCGAGCGCCGCCACATCCAGCGCACCGGACAACCGCACCGCGAGCGGAATATTGTCCACCGCCGAGGTGGTGGTATCGAACTGGTTGAGGAACCAGTACCGCTGCTGCGCGGGCGAGAGCGGCACCCGGGCCGGGCGCTCCCCCGCGACCAGCCGCGGCCGGCTGCGGCCGGATCCGGCATTGTGTTCGGCCTTGGCCGACAGCGCGGCCACCGTCGACGCCTCGAACAGATCGCGGACCGCGAGATGGGTATCCAGCGCCGCGCCGATGCGCGCGGTCACCTGGGTCGCCATCAGCGAGTTGCCGCCGAGTTCGAAGAAGTCGTCGTCCAGGCCGACGCGCGCGACACCGAGCACATCGCTGAAGACGCCCGCCACGATTTCCTCGATCGGGGTGGATGGTGCGCGGAATACCTTCGCCTCGAATACCGGCGCGGGCAGTGCCTTGCGATCCAGCTTGCCGGAGGCGTTGAGCGGGAACGCGTCCAATACGACGAAGGCGGTCGGCACCATGTACGCGGGCAACTCGCCCGCGAGTTCGGCGCGCACCTGGTCGATATCGACCGTACGATCCGCCGCCGCGATCACATACCCGACCAGCTGATCGCCGAGGCGCTCATCGGAGCGGACCACCACGGCCGCCTGCGCGATCGGCGCCAGCGCGGTGAGCGCCGATTCGATCTCGCCCAGTTCGATGCGCAAACCGCGCAGCTTCACCTGGAAGTCGGTGCGGCCCAGGTATTCCAGCTCACCGCTGGCGGTCCAGGTGACGAGGTCACCGGTGCGGTACATGCGCTCGCCGGTGCCGAACGGGTTGGCGACGAAGCGATCCGCGGTCAGATCCGGACGCGCCACATAGCCGCGCGCCAACTGCTCGCCCGCGAGGTACAGCTCACCGGCCACACCGACCGGAACCGGGTGCAGTCGCGAATCCAGCACATACACCTGGGTGTTGAATACCGGAGCGCCGATCGGGACCGAGACGGTATCGGCGTCGGTCACCTCGTGATAGGTGACGTCGACCGCGGCCTCGGTCGGACCGTACAGGTTGTGCAGCCAGACACCGGTCAGCTCGCGCAACCGCTGTGCGGTCACCGCGGGCAGCGCCTCACCGGAGGCGAAGACATTGCGCAGGTCGAAGCATTCGCCCGCGCGGTCGTCGGCCACGAAGACCGACAGCATGGACGGTACGAAGTGCACCGTGGTGACCTGCTCGTCGGCAATGGTGCGCACCAGGTAGGCCGGATCACGATGGCCGTCCGGCTTCGCGATGACCAGGCGCGCGCCGACCTGCAGCGGCCACCAGAATTCCCATACCGATACGTCGAAGGTGGCGGGCGTCTTCTGCAGCACCACATCGCCACGATCCAGCCCGTATTCCGCCTGCATCCACACCAGGCGGTTGACGATCGCGGCATGACTCACCGCCACCCCCTTGGGCCGACCGGTCGACCCCGAGGTGAAGATCACGTACGCGGTATTCGACGGCCGCAGCGGCGCAAGGCGTTCCGCATCGGTCAGCGGCGCGGCGGAGTATGCCGAGAGATCCAGCGCCGCGATGTCCAGCGCCGTCGTGGTGCCCGCGTCGAACTCGTCGGCGGCGGTGGTCAGCACGCAGACCGGCTGCGCGGTGTCGAGCACGTACCGGGTGCGCTCGACCGGATGATCCGGGTCCAGCGGCACATACGCGCCACCGGCCACGCTCACCGCGTACATGCCGATCACCAACTCGAAGGATCGGCGCATGCCGAGCGCGACCATCGAATCGGGTCCGACCCCCAGCGAAATGAGGTGCCGGGCCAGGCGATTCACTCGGGCGGTGAATTCGCCGTAGGACAGACTCGTCCCCTCGAACGTGAGCGCGGTCGCCTGCGGGCTCGCGGCCGCCTGCTCCACGAACATCGAGACCAGCGTGGCGCGGGCATCGACGGCATAGGCCGTCTCGTTCCACTTGTCGAGCACCGTGCTGCGCTCGGCGGCATCGAGCAGATCGACATCGCCGACCGGGGCGCCCGGATCCGCGACCACCTGGTGCAGCAGGCGGACCAGGCGCTGCGCGACGCCGGCGATCGTCTTCGCGTCGAACATATCCGTCGCGTAGGCGAATTCGGCGGTCATACCGTCCGCGTTCCCGGCCGCGTCGAACCGGTCGGCGAGGTTCAGCTGCAGATCGAACTTCGCGGTCACCACATCGAGCGGCACTGCGGCCACCTCGAGACCCGGCAACTCGAACGACGCCGCACCGGTGTTCTGGAACGACAGCATCACCTGGAACAGCGGATGCCGGGCCTGCGAACGGGCCGGGTTGAGGATGTCGACCAAACGCTCGAACGGCAGGTCGGCGTGGCCGAAGGCGGCCAGATCGGTTTCCCGGGCCCGCGCGAGCACGTCGGTGAAGGACGCACCGGCATCGACCGGCGTGCGCAGCACCAGCGTATTGACGAACATGCCGATCGCATCGTCGAGTACGGCCTCACCGCGACCCGCGATCGCGGTGCCGATGGCGATGTCATCGCTGCCGGACAGACGCGCGAGCAGTGCCGCGAACGCCGCGTGCACCACCATGAACAGGCTCGCGCCGTGCGCGCGGGCCAGTGCATTGAGCTCGGCCAGCAACTGTGCGTCGATGCCGAATTCGTAGACATCACCGCGGTTGGACGCGACGGCCGGACGCGAACGATCCGACGGCAGATCCAGCTGATCGGGCAGCCCGGCCAGATTCCGCGACCAGTACGCGACCTGCTGGGCGATCAGCGATTCCGGATCGTCCTCGGCGCCGAGGGTGTCGCGCTGCCAGAGCGCGAAATCGGCGTACTGCACCGGCAGCGGCGCCCAAGCGGGCGATTCGCCGCGGTTGCGGGCCGAGTAGGCGAGCATCACATCGCGGGCCAGCGGACGCACCGACCAGCCATCACCGGAAATGTGGTGCACCACCAAGACCAGCACGTGGATGCCCGATGCGAAGCCGTCTGTGTCTTCTGGTCGCTCCGCAGGCTCCGCTCCCGCTGGCGCCTCGAGCCGGAACAGCTTGGCACGCACCGGAACTTCGGCGGTCACATCGAAGCCGGTCAGCACCAGTTCGCTGATCGAAGAGCGAATATCGGTCTCGGACACCACGACCGGGGTCAGGTCGAGGTGGACCTGACCGGTGGGCAGTACGACCTGCAGACCTTGACCATCCGTGGTCTCCGGGTAGACGGTGCGCAGCACCTCGTGCCGATCCATCACATCGGCGACGGCCGTGCGCAGCGCATCGGTGTCGAGTGCGCCGGTGAGCCGGACCGCCAGCGGAATGTTGTTGACGGCGGTCTGGTTGTCGAAGCGGTTGAGGAACCACATCCGCTGCTGGGCCAGCGAGAGCGGAATCTGTTCCGGCCGTGGCCCGGCCGTCAGTTCCCGGCGTCCGCCGCTGCCCTGCTGCCCCTCCATGCGCGCGGCGAGCGCGGCGACATTGGGTGCCTCGAACAGCATCCGCACCGGAATGCGAGTGTCGAGCGCGGCGCCGAGGCGCGCCACCACCTGGGTGGCGATCAGCGAGTTACCACCGAGATCGAAGAAATCGTCGTCCAGACCGACCGGACGCGCGCCGCCGGCGGTCGACAGACCGAGCACCTCGGCGAAGGTGTCGGCCACGATCTCTTCGATCGGGGTCGACGGCGCCCGGAATTGCTTGGCCGCGAACACCGGTTCGGGCAGCGCGCGCCGATCCAGCTTGCCGTTGGGGTTCAACGGCATGGCCTCGAGCACCACGAGCGCCGCGGGCACCATATACGACGGGAGTTGCGCGGTCAGGTGCGCGCGCAGTTCGTCGACGTCGACGGTGGCGCCGTTCGCGGGTACCACATAACCGACCAGCTGATCGCCGGTCGTGGCGTCCGAACGCACCAGCGCCACGGCCTGTGCCACCGCATCGTACGCGGTCAGCGCGGTTTCGATCTCCCCCAGCTCGATACGCAGACCGCGCAGCTTCACCTGGAAGTCGGTGCGGCCGAGGTATTCGATCGCACCGTCGACATTACGGGTCACGAGGTCACCGGTGCGGTACATGCGCGCACCCGGTCCGCCGAACGGGTTCGCCACGAACCGATCCGCAGTCAGATCGGCACGCCCGAAGTAGCCGCGCGCCAACTGCGCACCCGCCAGATACAACTCACCCGCGACACCCGGCGCGACCGGATGCAGCCGCGAATCCAGTACATACGCCTGCGAATTCCACACCGGCAGGCCGATCGGCACCGCGCCTTCGACCTGCTCGGCCACCGGGCCGTGGGTCGCGTGGACGGTGAATTCGGTCGGGCCGTACAGGTTGTAGAGCTCGGCCGAGCTGACCCGGCGGATGGCGGTCGCGGCATCGGCGGTGAAGGCCTCACCGGCGATGAGAAGCGCCCGCAGCGATGTCAGTGCTGAGCTGACCCACCCCGTCGGCTCCGCCGACTGCCGCTCCCGGCTACCGACGGCCGCGTCGACACTGCTCGCGAAGACGCTCAGCATCGAGGGCACGAACGAGGTCATCGTGACCCCTTCGGCCGCGATCACGTCGGCCAGATACTGCGGATCGCGATGACCGTCCGGGCTCGCGACCACAATCCGACCACCAGTACTCAACGGGCCGAACAACTCCCACACCGACACATCGAAGGTCGCCGGGGTCTTGAACAACACCACATCATCGGCACCGATGCCGTATTCACCGGTAATCCAACGGATCTGGTTGACCACGGCCGCGTGCGGCACCGCCACACCCTTCGGCCGACCGGTCGAACCGGAGGTGAAGATGACGTACGCCGGATTGCTCGGCCGCAACAGCGCGGTCCGCTCCGCATCGGCGACCGGCTCGTCCGAGTACCCGGACAGATCCAGGTCATCGATGACGAGGGTGGGCAGACCGGTGGCGTCGAAGTCATCGCGCGCGGTGGTCAGCACACATACCGGTGCCGCCGAATCGAGCACATACCCGATCCGCTCCGCAGGCTGATCCAGATCCAACGGCACATAACCGCCACCCGCCGCCAGCACCGCATACGCCGCGACCACCAGATCCACCGAACGCCGCAAACCCAGAGCCACCAGGCATTCCGGGCCGACACCAGCCGCGATGAGATGCCGTGCCAACCGGTTGACGCGAGCACCGAATTCGGCGTAGGTCAGTGCGGCACCCGTCGCCGGATCCACGATCGCGACCGCATCCGGCGTCGCCGCCGCCTGCCGGGTGAATCCGTCGACCAGCGTCTCGCCCGCACCGAGATCACGTTCGGTGTCGTTCCAACCACGCACTGCCAGTTCGGCTTCGCTCGCGTCGAGCAGGTCGATATCACCGATCGCCCGATCCGGTTCGGCCGCGACGGCTCGCAGCAGCCGGTTGAACCGCTGCCCGAAGGCCGCCATGGTATCGGCGTCGAAAAGATCGGTGGCGTAGATCAATTCGGCAGCGATGCCCGATGGTGCTACGGAGGTGGCGCCGTCGGTAGTGGTGATCGAGGTCGCGGTCTGCTCCGAAAGCACCAATTGCAGATCGAATTTGGCCACATCGATCGGCAGGTCGACCGCGCTGACCGTAAGTCCCGGAAGCTCCAGACTGTTCTGGCCGGTGTTCTGGAACGACAACATCACCTGGAACAGCGGATGCCGCGCCTGCGAACGCGCCGGGTTCAAGATCTCCACCAACCGCTCGAACGGCAGGTCGGCGTGTCCGAACGCGCCGATATCGATGCCACGTACGGTGCGCAGCAAGTCGGTGAAGGTGGCCTTGCCATCGATCGGGGTCCGCAGCACCAGGGTGTTGACGAACATGCCGATGAGATCGTCGAGCGCGCGCTCACCACGTCCGGCGACGGGCGTACCGATCGCGATATCTGCCTCGCCGGACAACCGCGACAGCAGCACGGCCAGCGCGGTGTGCGCGACCATGAACAGGGTCGTGCCCCTGGTTCGCGCGAGTTCGCTGAGCTTGCCATGGGTTTCGGCATCGATCTCGAAGACGTGCGTGGCACCGCGACCCGACGCCACCGCCGGACGCGGCCGGTCGGCGGGCAGGTCGAGTTGTTCGGGCAGACCGCGCAGCGTTTCGGCCCAGAACTCGATCTGCGTCGAGATCACCGATTCCGGATCGGATTCGGCGCCGAGCACCGCGCGCTGCCACAGCGCGTAGTCGGCGTACTGCACCTCGAGCGGCCGCCAAGCGGGTTCGCCGCCCTCGACGCGGGCGGCGTAAGCCGTCATCACATCGCGGGTCAGCGGACCCATCGAGAAGCCGTCGGCCGAAATGTGGTGCACCACCAGGGCGAGCACATGTTCGGTCGGGCTGATCTCGAACAGCTGGGCCCGGAACGGAACCTCGGCGGTGACATCGAAGCCGGTCAGGATGACCTCGGCGACGCGCTGCGGCAGTTCGGCCTCGGTGACATCGATCGGCGTCAGATCCGGGATCACCCGGCCGGTGGAGACGGTCTGCTGGTAGGCGGTGCCGTCGTACTCCGGGTAGAAGGTGCGCAGCGATTCGTGGCGGGCCAACACATCGGCGACCGCGATCTGCAGCGCCTGGCGGTCGAGCAGACCCGACAGCCGCACCGCGGCCGGGATATTGTCCACGGCCGATTCCGGATCGAAGCGATTGAGGAACCACATGCGCTGCTGGGCCAACGACAGCGGCACCCGCTGGGGACGCTGCTGCGGCACCAGGGCCGTCCGCGCACCGGCACCGGCCCGGGACTCCGCGCGGGCCGCGAGCGCGGCCACCGAGGACGCCTCGAACAGTTCGCGGACACCGAGATCGGTATCCAGTGCGGCCGAGAGCCGGGCGGCGACCTGGGTGGCGCTCAGGGAGTTGCCGCCGAGTGCGAAGAAGTCGTCGTCGAGACCGACACGTTCCAGGCCGAGCACATCGGCGTAGGTGGCCGCGATGATCTCCTCGATCGGTGTGGTCGGCGCGCGGAAGACCGCGGCCTCGAATACCGGCGCGGGCAACGCCTTGCGATCGAGCTTGCCGGAGGCATTGAGCGGGAAGGCATCGAGCACGATGACCACCGACGGGACCATATACGCGGGCAACTGCCGCGCCAGCTCCTCGCGCACCGTCTCGATATCCAGCCGCAGGTTCGGCGTCGCGATGACATACGCGACGAGCTGATCGCCGGTGTGCTGATCACCGCGCACCACGACGACAGCCTGGGCGATCTCGTCCAAGGCGGTGAGCGCCTGCTCGATCTCGCCGAGCTCGATGCGCAGACCGCGCAGCTTCACCTGGAAGTCGGTGCGGCCCAGGTAATCCAGCTCACCGTCGGCCGTCCAGGCCACCAGGTCGCCGGTGCGGTACATGCGCGCGCCATTCGTGGCGAACGGGTTCGCCACGAACCGATCACTGGTCAGATCCGGACGCGCGACATAACCGCGCGCCAACTGGGTGCCCGCGAGGTACAGCTCACCCGCGACGCCGACCGGAACCGGCCGCAACCGCGAATCCAACACGTAGACCTGGGTATTGAAGACCGGCGCGCCGATCGGCACGGTGTCGGTATCGGTCGCGACCACCTCGTGGAAGGTGACGTCGACCGCGGCCTCGGTCGGGCCGTACAGGTTGTGCAGCGTCGCACCGGTCAGCTCGCGCAGGCGGTGCGCGGGCTTGGGCGGCAGCGCTTCACCGGAGGCGAATACCAGTCGCAGTGAATCACACCGCGCGGCGGCGGCATCGGCCACGAAGACCGACAGCATGGATGGCACGAAGTGGGTCACGGTGACCCGCTCGGCGGTAATGATCTCGGCGAGGTAGGCCGGATCGCGGTGCCCGTCCGGCCTCGCGATGACCAGGCGCGCACCGATCTGCAACGGCCAGAAGAACTCCCACACCGAAACGTCGAAGGTGGCGGGCGTCTTCTGCAGTACGGCGTCGGCGCCGGTCAGCCCGTAGGCCGACTGCATCCACACCAGACGGTTCACGATCGCGGCATGGCTGACCGCCACACCCTTCGGACGGCCGGTCGAACCCGAGGTGAAGATCACGTACGCGGTATTCGACGGACGCAGCGGCGCACGCCGTTGCGCCTCGGTCACCGGCTCGTCCGACTGCCCGAACAGGTCCAGCAGATCGATGCGCACCTGCGCGGTGTCGATCTTCAGATCGTCATCGGAGGTCAGCACGCACACCGGATCGGCGGTGGCGAGAATGTATTCCGTGCGCTCGGCCGGATGATCCGGATCCAGCGGCACATACGCGCCACCGGCCACGCTCACCGCGTACATGCCGACGACCAGATCGATGGAGCGCCGCATACCGAGGGCCACATACGATCCCGGGCCGACACCACGTTCGATGAGCCAGCGCGCCAGGCGGTAGACCCGGGCGCCGAACTCGCCGTAGGTAAGACTTGTCCCCTCGAAGGTCAGCGCGGTCGCCTCCGGCGTCGCGGCGAGCTGGGCCTCGAACATCGAGACCAGCGTGGCCCCGTGAGCGGAGCCCGCGGAGCGAGCCGACAACACGGCGTCCACGTCGTATGCCGTGTCATTCCAACCGGACACCACGAGCTCGCGCTCGGCGGTATCGAGCAGTTCGATATCACCGACGGCCGCGGCGGGCTCGGCGATGATCGCGGTGAGCACCCGCACCAGGCGGTCGGCGATGCGGCGCACCGTCTGCTCGTCGAACAGGTCGCGCAGGTAGCCCGCGCGAATCCGCAGCTGGGAGTCCAGCTGCGCGATCAGGGTCAGCGGGTAGTGCGTGGCATCGGCGGCCTGCATATCGACCACGGCCATGCCATCGATATCGGCGGCCTGCGCCCGGATGCCCTCGGCATCGACCGGGTAGGACTCGAAGACCACCAGCGTGTCGAACAGGCCGCCGATACCGGCGGCGGACTGGATATCGGCCAGGCCGACGTAGTGGTGATCGAGCAGATCCGCCTGTTCGCCCTGGGTCCGGGTGAGCAGCTGCTGCACCGATTCCGACGGATCGAAGCGCACCCGCACCGGAACGGTGTTGATGAACAGGCCGACCATCGATTCGACACCGGACAGCTGTGCCGGACGGCCGGACACCGTGGTACCGAACAGCACATCATCACGGCTGGTCATCCGGCCGATCAGCACACCCCAGGCGACTTGCAGCACGGTATTCGGCGTGACGCCGAGCGAGGCGGCCAGTGCGGTGAGTCGCGCGGTCGCCTGCTCGTCCAGCTCGAAGAAGTATTCGCCGGACAGCGAAGTGATCTCACGGCTCGCATCCGGGCGGGACAGCAGCGTCGGTTCGCTGACCCCGCGCAGTGCGTCGGTCCACGCGGCCACCGAGGCCGTGTGATCCTGCTGCCTGGTCCATTCGAGGAAGTGCCGGTAGGAGCGCACCGCGGGCAGCACATTGGCATCGGCGTGGGCCGCGTAGAGCACCAGCAGATCCCGCATGAGCAGCGGCATGGACCAGCCGTCGAGCAGGATGTGGTGGTTGGAGACCACGAACTGCCAACGGGCTGTGTCCGATGGGCGGCGGCCGCGGGTCCCTTCGTGGTCACGCTCCGCTACCGCCTCCGGGCCCGTCGCGGCCGCCGCCGAAGCGGTTTGGATCAACATGAAGCGGATGAGCGGCGGCGCGGTCAGATCGAAGCGCTGGGTGCGGTCGGCGGCGATGAGATCGGCGGCCTCGCCGGATTCGATCCGGTCGTGCTCGGCCCAGGCGACCCGGGCGCTGTCCAGGACGACCTGCACCGGATTGCCGTCGCTATCGGTGACGAAGGCGGTGCGCAGGTTCTCGTAGCGGTCCACCAGAGCTTGTGCGGCCGAACGCAATCGGGTCGGATCCACGTGGCCGGTGAGCGTCAGGACGGCCTGCGCGGTGTAGACGTCCACCGAGGTGGCGGCCAGGCGCGCGTGGAACAGCAGACCCGCCTGCAGTGGCGACAGCGGCCAGATATCGGCCAGTGCCGGGAAGCGCTGCTCCCAGTTGTCGATATCGCGCTGTGTCAGTTCCCGCCCCGAGCCGCCCCGCGCCGAGCGCACCAGGGCGAAGTCGGACGGAGTGTGCCCGCCCGCGCCGTTCGAATTGGCGTGCCGGGCAACCGCTTCCAGTGCGGTGGTCCACCATTCGCCGAATTCGCGGACCTGCGCGGCATCGAGCAGGGTGGTCGGGTAGCCGATATTGGCGGTCAGCTTGTCGCCGACCACGATGGCATTGATATCCAGCGGCGCCATCGCGGGCATATCCGCGTCGTAGGCGCCACCGAGCGCACCGAGTTCGGCGGCCGGGATCCAGCCGAAGCCGCGCAGCGCGTCGGGCACATCGCCCTCGGCGACGCGGCCCAGGTAGTTGAAGCTCACCTGGCCGGGCTGTTCGACGGGCAGTTCCGTCGCGGTGGTCGCGTTCAGGTAGCGCAGCAGGCCGTAGCCGATGCCCTTATCCGGCACCGCGAGCAACTGTTCCTTGACGGCCTTGAGGGCCGTGCCGAGGGCCGGGCCACCGGTCAGCGCGGCATCGATATCGATACCGGACAGGTCGAAGCGAACCGGGAAGATCGCGGTGAACCAGCCGACGGTGCGAGACAGATCCGCGCCGGGCACGATGCCCTCTTCGCGGCCGTGGCCTTCCAGGCGAATCAGCAGTGCGTCGTCGGTGCGGGCGGTGCCGCGCTGCGCGCGCCACTTCGCGGTGGCCAGCGCGAGTGCGGTGAGCAGACCGTCGTTGACACCGCCGTGGAACAGCGCGGGCACGGTGGTCAGCAGCGCCTTGGTGACCTCAGCGGACACCTCGACCTGCAACTTCTCGATGGCGCCCGAGGTATCGACCGCCGGATCCAGCGGACGGTCGGTCAGCAGCGGATCCGCCGTGGCGACGACCGAACGCCAGTAGTCGAGTTCGGCCACCCGCTGGGCGCTTTCGGCCTCGCGCCGCAGCGCGTCCGCCCAGGCCCGCATCGAGGTCGCGGGCGCGACGAGCTGCGGTTGCTGACCCGCGGTGAGCTGGCCCCAGGCGGCGACGAAGTCCGGCACCAGGATGCGCCAGGAAACACCGTCGACCACGAGGTGATGCGCGGCCACGATGAGCCGGCCGCCGCGGCTGCCGTCCGACGGTTCCAGCCAGACGAACCGAATCACCACGCCCGCGGCCGGATCGAGTCGATCCAGCGCGGCATCCAGTGCGGCAGAAGCGATGTCAAACAGTCCGGCATCGTCGATATCGGCGGCGAATTCGGTGCGGTCGATCAGCGCGTCCACGTCGACGGTGCCGGGTTCGGCGGTTTCGAGGATCCAGTCCGCGTCCTCGCGGTAGAGCCGCGCCCGCAGCATGTCGTGGCGGTCGATCACCGCGGCAACGGTTTTCGCGATGCCCGCGCGATCGATGCCGACCGGCAACTCGAGTGCCATGCTCTGGTTGAACCGGCCGAACGAGCCCGGCCGCTGCGCCATGAACCGGACCACCGGGGTCAGCGGCATGGTGCCGATGCCACCACCGGGCAGCTCGGCCAGCGCCGCGACGGCGGTTTCGGCGCTGTCGGCGGTTTCGGCGACGGCGGCCAGTCCGGCCACGGTGCGCTGCTCGAAGACATGGCGCGGGGTGAAGACCACACCGCGTGCCTTGGCCCGCGAAACCAGCTGGATCGACACGATGCTGTCGCCGCCGAGTGCGAAGAACGAATCGTCGACACCGACCCGCTCCAGGCCGAGTACCTCGGCGAAGACCTCGGCAATGGTGTGCTCGAGCGGGGTGCGCGGTGCGCGGAAGACCACTTCGGTCGCGAAGACCGGCTCCGGCAGCGCCCTGCGGTCCAGCTTGCCGACCGGGGTCAGCGGAATATGGTCGATCACCATCACCGACGACGGCACCATGTACGCGGGCAGACGCTGTTCGACGTGCGCGCTCAGCTCGGCGATATCGATCGAACGACCTGGTGCCGCAACCACATACGACACCAGCGAGGTGGCACCCATGGCGCCCTTGTGGCCGATCGTGACCGCGAAGTCGACGGTCTCGTGCGCGGCCAGCGCCGCGTCGATCTCACCGAGTTCGATGCGGAAACCGCGCACCTTCACCTGGAAGTCGGAGCGGCCCACATATTCGACCTCGCCGGTGCGGGTCCAGCGGACCACGTCACCGGTGCGGTACATCCGCGCACCCGCGACATGCGGGTTGGCGACAAAGCGCTCGGCGCTCAGTCCGGCGCGGGCGTGATAGCCGCGCGCCAGCTGGATGCCCGATAGATACAGCTCACCCGCGACACCCACCGGTACCGGCCGGAGCTGGGCGTCCAGGATCAGCGACTGCATGCCACGGATCGGCGCACCGATCACCACCGTGTCACCGGCCACCAGCGGATCGCTGATATTGGTCATGATGGTGGTCTCGGTCGGACCGTAACCGTTGTGGAAGTCGCGGACGGCTCCGTTCGCCAGCGGCACCGCCCATTTCGCGACCAGATCCGCCGGAACGGCCTCACCGCCGGCGACCAGTACCCGCAGCGAGTCCAGGCCGCTCGGGTCGAAGGTGGCCAGCGCGGCGGGTGTGATGAACGCGTGGGTGACCCGCTCGGTGCGGATCAGCTCGGACAGCTCCTCACCGCCGTACACGCCGGGCGGCGTCACCACGAGCGCACCACCGGCACCGACCGCGAGCAGCAGTTCGAGAATCGAGGCGTCGAAGCTGGGCGAGGCGAAATGCAGTGCGCGCGAACCGGAATCGAGGTCGTAGCGGACGATCTGCTCGACACTGAAGTTCGCCAGACCGGCATGGGTAACCACGACACCCTTGGGCACACCGGTGGAGCCCGAGGTGTAGATGACATAGGCCGGATGTGCCGGACGCAGCGGGCGGACCCGGTCGGCGTCGGTGATCGGGCCACCGTCGAATCCATCCAGGTCGAGCTCATCGAGCACCAGCCAGCGCACCGAATCCGGCAGACCGTCGCGGACCACCGCGACCGTGAGGCCGACAGGCGAACCGGAATCGGTAACCATATGCGCGATACGCTCGGCCGGGTAGTTCGGGTCGACGGGCACGAATGCCGCACCCGTCTTCGATACCGCCCAGGCGGCCAAGACCGAATCCGCCGACCGCGGCACACCGACCGCGACCAGATCCTCGGTACCGATGCCCTCGGCGATGAGCAAACGCGCCAACCGGTTCGACCGCTCATCGAGGTCGCCATAGGAGACACGTGTCCCCTGAAACACCACGGCGGTCGCCTTCGGATCCATCGCCGCGGCCTCGGCCAGCAGCTCGGGCAGGGTGCGTGCGGGCACGGCGGCCCCACCGGTGCGGGCGATCAACTCGGCCCGCTCCTGCGCGTCGAGCACGTCGATGGCACCCACCGCGACCGTGGGGTCGGCGGCAATGGCTTCGAGCACCCACCGCAGGCGCTGCGCGATCAGCGCCGCGGTCGACTCGTCGAACAGTTCAGTGGCGTAGGTGAGCGCCACAGTCATTCCGGCGGAACCGGTTTCGGACAGCGTGAACTGCAGGTCGAAGCGGGCCACATTCTCGTCGAGGTCCAGTGCGGACACCGAAAGACCCGGCAATTCGAGTGCGGCGCGCTCCAGGTTCTGGAAGGCGAGCATCACCTGGAACAGCGGGTTGCGCGCCTGCGAGCGTTCCGGCGCGAGCAGTTCCACGAGCCGTTCGAACGGCACGTCGGCATTGCCGAAGGCATCCAGATCGGTCGAGCGCACCCGGTCCAGCAGCGCGATGAAGGGTTCGGACTGATCGATGCCGGTGCGTAGCACGAGGGTGTTGACGAACATGCCGACCAGATCGTCGAGCGCCTGCTCACCGCGTCCCGCGATCGGCGAACCGACGGCGATATCGTCGGTGCCCGACAACCGGGCCAGCAGCACCGTGAGCGCACTGTGCATCACCATGAACAGCGACGCGCCACGCTGACGCGCAATAGCTTCCAGCGCCGCGATCAGTTCGGCGGGCAGTTCGGTCTGCAGGGTCGCGCCGCGAAGCGAGGCGATCGCGGGACGCGGCCGGTTGGTGGGCAACGGCAGTTCGTCCGGTACATCGTCGAGTGCGCGCCGCCAGTGCGCCACCTGACGCGCCATCAGCGAGGTCGGATCGTCTTCGGCGCCGAGGACTTCACGCTGCCAGATGGCGAAGTCCGCGTACTGCACCGGCAGCGGCGCCCATCCGGGTGCGGCATCCTGGGCGCGCGCGGTGTAGGCGAGCATCACGTCGCGGGTCAGCGGACCGACAGAGAAACCGTCGGCCGCGATGTGGTGTACCACGACGACGAACACATACTCGTCGGCACCGGCGCAGAAGAGCCTGGTCCGCAGCGGAACCTGTTCGGACACATCGAATCCGGTGGTCACGAATTCGGTCACCACCGCGGTCAGCTCGGCCGGATCGACCGAAACCGGCTGCAGATCGAGCGCGATCGCATCGGCGGGCACGATCACCTGGACCGGGGTGCCACCGTGCTCCGGGTAGCGGGTGCGCAGCGATTCGTGCCTGCGCACCACATCGGCCACCGCGAGTCGCAGCGCCTCGATATCGAGCGCACCGGTCAGCCGGATGGCGACCGGCAAGTTGTAGGCGGCCGATGCGGTGTCGTACTTGTTCAGGAACCACATGCGCTGCTGCGCGAACGACAGCGGCACCAGTTCGTCGGCCTTATGCGGCCGTGCCACCAGCCGGGCGCGCGCGGCGCCGTCGGCATGCGATTCCACCCGCGCCGCGAGCGCCTCCACGGTGGAGGCCTCGAACAGCGCGCGCACCGGGACGGTGGTGCCGAGCGCGGCACCGATCCGGGACACCACCCGGGTCGCGATGAGCGAATTGCCGCCGAGGTCGAAGAAGTCGTCATCGACACCGACCCTGGGCAGGTCGAGCACATCGGCGAAGACCGCGGCGACGGTCTCCTGCACCGGCGTGACCGGGGCGCGGAAGAGCTTGGCCCGCACCGCGGGCGCGGGCAGCGCGCGCCGATCCAGCTTGCCGTTGACGGTCAACGGAATCCACTCGAGACGCACCAGCGCCGCGGGCACCATATAGGACGGAAGTCGTTGCGCCGCACCGCTGCGTACCACGTCGAGATCCGGGATCACCTCGGGTTCGGCGACCACGTAGGCCACGATCCGCTGATCGCCCGGCTGATCCTCGCGCACGATGACCGCGGCTTGGGCAATGCCCGGCTGAGCCAGAATGGCGGATTCGATCTCACCGAGTTCGATGCGGAAGCCGCGCACCTTGACCTGATCGTCGGCGCGGCCGAGGTATTCGAGCTCGCCGAAGCGGTTCCAGCGCGCGAGGTCGCCGGAGCGGTACAGGCGCGTGCCCGCGGCATCCGGCTCGGCGAGCGGATTCGCGACGAACCGAGTGGTGGTCAGGTCGGGGCGGCCGAGGTAGCCGCGGGCCAATTGCGGTCCCGCGACATACATTTCGCCCGCGACGCCGACCGGAACCGGCCGCAGCCGGTTGTCGAGGACGTATACGCGCAGACCGGCGATGGCGCGGCCGACCACACTGCCCGAGGCGGCGGCGATGGTCGCCGCATCGAGCGCGCGGTAGGACACATGCACCGTGGTCTCGGTGATGCCGTACATATTGACCAGCAGCGGAGCGCGGCGCCGATCGGTACCGTCGCCGTGGCGGGCCACCCAATCCGCGAGCCTGCGCAGTTCGAGAGCTTCACCACCGAATACCACATAGCGCAGCGCCAGCGGTTCGGCATCCGGTGCGGCATTGCGATCCGCCTCGGCCAGTTGGTAGAACGCGGACGGCGTCTGGTTGAGCACCGTGACCTGTTCCACCCGCAGCAGTTCCAGGAACTGTTCGGGCGAACGCGAGGTGTAGTAGTCGACGACGACCAGGGTGCCGCCGAACAGCAGCGGACCCCACAACTCCCACACCGAGAAGTCGAAGGCGTAGGAGTGGAACAGCGTCCACACATCGCGGGGGCCGAAGCCGAAGTCGCGATCGGTATTGGCGAACAGCCGGACCACATTCCGGTGCGCGACCGCGACGCCCTTCGGGCGGCCGGTCGAGCCGGAGGTGTAGATCACGTACGCGACGTTGTCCGGGCTGAGCACCGCGAGACGGTCGGCGTCGGTGATCGGGGCGTCGTCGGCGTCCTCGATATTGCCGGTCTCCACCGCGAATCCGTCGAGGACCACGGTCGGCAATTCCTCGGGCACCCGCACCTGGACCGTGGAATCGAGGATCACGCTGGTCGGACGCGAATCCGCGAGCACGTAGGCGATGCGGTCGGCCGGATAGGTCGGATCGACCGGAACGTAACCCGCACCGGTCTTCACCACCGCGAGCAGCGCGACCACCAGATCGAGCGAGCGCGGCAGGATCACCGCGACCAGCGACTCGGGGCCGGCGCCGTCGGCGATCAGCCTGCGCGCCAGCACATTCGCGCGCCGATCCAGCTCCGCGTAGGTCAGCGATTCGATGCCGAATTTGGCCGCGGTATTGTCCGGATGCGCGGCCACCGCCTGCTCGAACAGGTCGACCAGCGTGGTACCCGGCGCATTGAATCGCGCGGCGCCGCGTCGTATCAGGGCGCTGCCGGTGCCCTCCGCGCGCGCGTACGCCTTGCCGAGCGCTGTCTCGACGGCCCCCCGTGCTGCCTGCGGGCCCGTCGCTCGCGCCAGACTGTCGAATCCGGACGATACCCAGCGCTGCGACACATTCAGCCGCTCGGCCTCACCGAGCAGATCGATATCGCCGATGACGATCTCGGGATCCTCGACCACACTCCGCAGAATCCGGACCAGGCGATCGGCGAATGACGCCACGGTCTCCGGATCGAACAGTTCGGTGGCGTAGTTCCACGACATGCCCAGCGCACCGTCGACGGTCGCACCGACGGTCAGCTGCACATCGAATTTGGCGGTGCCCGGATCGAATTCGACCACCGACAGCTCGAGATCCGGCAACGCGACGGTGCCCATATCCGCGGCCGAGGTGGCCTCGAAGGTCAACGCCACTTGGAACAGCGGGTGATGCGCCTGCGACCGAGCGGGACTGATGACATCCACCAGCCGCTCGAACGGCACATCGGCATTGGCGAAGGCCGCGAGATCGGTGCGGCGCACCTGCGCGAGCAGATCGCTGAACGTGTCGCTCGGCTCGACCGCATTGCGCAGTACCAGCGTATTGACGAACATGCCGACCAGGTCGTCGAGCGCGCGTTCACCGCGCCCGGCGATCGGCGTGCCGATCGCGATGTCGGTGCTGTTGGACAGTCGGGCCGCCCAGGTCGCCAGTGCCGCGTGCATGACCATGAACAGCGTGACGCCGCGGGCGCGGGCGAGTTCGGCCAGTGCGGCGTGCAATTCGGCGTCGATCGAGAAGCCGTGGGTGCCACCGGCATTGGAGGCGACCTCGGGGCGCGAGCGGTCGGCGGGCAGTTCGATCTGATCGGGCAGATCGGCCAGCTGCTCGGTCCAGTAGGCGAGCTGCTGTGCCGCGACGGATTCCGGATCGTCCTCGCCGCCGAGCACCGCGCGCTGCCACAGCGCGTAGTCGGCGTACTGGACCTCCAGCGGCGCCCAGGTGGGCACCTCACCGCGGCTGCGCTCGGTGTAGGCCAGCACCACATCACGCAGCAGCGGACGCAGCGAGAAGCCGTCGCCACTGATGTGGTGCATGACCAGCACCGCGACGTGGTTGTCGGCATCGATGCCGAGCAGGTTCGCCCGGAACGGCACCTCGCGGGTCACATCGAAGTGCACGCTCGCCAGCTCGACAATGCGCGCGGGCACCGCGGCGGGGGCGATCGTCTCGGTCGCCAGCTCGAAGCGCACCTCGTCGGTATGCAGGACGTGCTGGTAGCCGGTGCCTTCGACCTCCGGGTAGATGGTGCGCAGCGCCTCGTGCCTGGCCAGCACATCGCCGATAGCGGCGTTCAGCGCGGCGAGGTCGACATCGCCGGTGAGCCGCACGGCGACCGGGATATTGTTGACCGCGGTTCGGTTGTCGAAGCGGTTCAGGAACCACATCCGCTGCTGGGCCAGCGATAGCGGGACCAGCTCGGGGCGCGGCTGCGGGGTCAGCGGTGCCCGGCCGCCGGCACCGGCGGCCGATTCCACCAGCGCCGCCAGTGCCGCGACGTTCGACGCCTCGAACAGCGCGCGCACCGGGATCTGGGTGTCCAGTGCCGCGCCGAGCCGGGCGGCGACCTGGGTGGCGATCAGCGAGTTGCCGCCGAGTTCGAAGAAGTCGTCGTCCAGGCCGATGCCGTGACCGGCGCCGTGCAGTCCGAGTACTTCGGCGAAGGTGCCCGCGACGATTTCCTCCACCGGGGTGGTCGGCGCGCGGAATACCTTGGCCGCGAACGTCGGTGCGGGCAGTGCCTTGCGATCCAGCTTGCCGGAGGCATTGAGCGGGAACTCGTCGAGCACCATGTACGCGGCGGGCACCATGTAGGCGGGCAGCTGCGCACCGAGGGTGTTCTTGACGGTCTCGATATCGATGGCCCGGTCCGGATTCGCGACCAGGTAGGCGACCAGCTGATCGCCGGTCCGCTCATCGGAGTGCACCAGCGCGACCGCCTGCGCCACCGCGTCCTGTGCGGTGAGCGCCGATTCGATCTCACCGAGTTCGATGCGCAGACCGCGCAGCTTCACCTGGAAGTCGGTGCGGCCCAGGTACTCCAGTTCGCCGCGCGCCGTCCAGGTGACGAGGTCACCGGTGCGGTACATGCGCTCGGCCGTACCGAACGGGTTCGCGACGAAACGTTCGGTGGTCAGGTCCGGGCGGCCGACATAGCCGTGCGCGAGCTGCGCGCCCGCCAGATACAGCTCGCCCGGGACACCCGCGGGCACCGGACGCAACCGCGAATCCAACACATACACCTGGGTGTTGAATACCGGCGCACCGATCGGCACCGAGCTGGTATCGGCATCGGTCACCTCGTGGAAGGTGACGTCGACCGCGGCCTCGGTCGGGCCGTAGAGGTTGTGCAGCCGCGCGCCGGTCAGCTGCCGCAGGCGCTGCGCCGCGACGGCGGGCAGCGCCTCACCGGAGGCGAAAACATTACGCAGACTGGTGCATTCGGCCGCACGGTCCTCGGCGACAAAGACCGATAGCATGGACGGCACGAAGTGCACCGTGGTCACTTGCTCGTCGACGATCAGGCGCGCCATATAGGCCGGATCGCGATGACCGTCCGGCTTGGCGACGACCAGGCGGGCACCGACTTGCAACGGCCAGAAGAACTCCCACACCGACACGTCGAAGGTCGCCGGAGTCTTCTGCAGCACTACGTCCTCGGCGGACAGACCGTATTCGGCGTGCATCCACACCAGGCGGTTGACGATCGCGGCGTGCGAGACCGCGACACCCTTGGGACGACCGGTCGAACCCGAGGTGAAGATGACGTACGCGGTGTTGCCCGGACGCAGTGGGCGATGGCGGTCCGCGTCGGTCAACGGTTCGTCCGAGAACTCGGACAGGTCGAGTTCATCCAGGCGGACCTGGGGTGAGGCCGTGGTCTCCAGATCGGTGCCCGTGGTCAGCACGCAGACCGGTCGCGCGGTGTCCAGGATGTAATCGATGCGCTCGGCCGGATGATCCGGATCCAGCGGCACATACGCACCACCGGCGGCATTGATCGCGTACATGCCGACGACCAGCTCGATCGAACGCCGCATACCGAGGGCCACATACGATTCCGGACCGACGCCGTTCTGTTTGAGCCAGCGTGCCAACCGGTGCACCCAGGCGGCGAACTCGGCATAGGACAGACTTGTCCCCTCGTAGCTGACCGCGACCGCGTCCGGCGTGCGCACCGCCTGCGCCTCGAACAGCGAAACCAGCGTCGCGGCCGCATCGCCGACCGGCGAGGTCAGCGCCGCGTCCACCGGGAATTCGGTGTCGTTCCACCGGTAGAGCACCTGGGTCCGCTCGGCGTCATCGAGCAGGTCGATATCGCCTACCGCGATCGCCGGTGTGGCGGTGATACCGCGCAGCACCCGGACGAAGCGCTCGGCGAAGACGTTCGCGAATTGGTCATCGAAAAGGTCGGTGGCATAGACGAGTTCGGCGGCCATCTCGGATTCGGCACCCTCGCTCAGCGTGAGCTGCAGGTCGACCTTGGCCGTCGGCGGATCGATACCGAGTTCGGATACCGCGAGTCCGGGCAGCTCCAGCGAGGTGCGTCCGAGGTTCTGGAACGACAGCATCACCTGGAACAGCGGATGCCGCGCCTGCGAGCGGGCCGGGTTGAGCACCTCGACCAGCCGCTCGAACGGCACGTCGGCGTGCGCGAAGGCCTGAAGGTCGCGTTCGCGCACCTGGGCGAGCAGATCGGCGAACGATTCGGTCGGCTCGACCTGGGTGCGCAGCACTAGGGTGTTGACGAACATGCCGACCAGGTCGTCGAGGACCTGTTCACCACGACCGGCCACCGGGATGCCGATGGCGATGTCATCGGAACCGCTCAGCCGCGCGAGCAGGGTCGCGAATGCGCTGTGCACCACCATGAACAGCGTGGTGTTGTGCTCGTGCGCGACGCGGTTCAGCGCCTCGACGAGAGCGCCGGGCAGCTGGAATCGGTGCGTGCTCGCCGTATACGACGCAACGGCCGGCCGCGGCTTGGGCGAGAGGCGCAGTTCCTCGGGCAGTCCGGCCAGGGTTTCGCGCCAGTAGCCGAGTTGTTCGGAGATCAGCGAGGTCGGATCGTCCTCCGAGCCGAGCGTATCGCGCTGCCACAGTGCGTAATCCACGTACTGCACCGCCAGCGGCGGCCAGACCGGGATGGTTTCCGAACTGCGCGCGATATAGGCCGACATCAGATCGCGGACCAGCGGACGCATCGAGAAGCCGTCCGCCGCAATGTGATGCACGACGACCGTGAGCACGTGGTTCTGGGTGTTGTCGCGCCACTTCGCGCTGCTCAGTGGCGCACGCTCGACCTGGTAGAGCCGAGTCCGAACCGGAGATTCGGCCGTGATATCGAAACCGCGGCCGATGAATTCGTAGAGGGCACTGCCCAATTCGCTCTCGGCGACCGGGACGATCTCCAGTTCCGGAATCGCCTGCGCGGCCGGGAGCACCTGCTGGTAGGCCACGCCCTCGTGGGACGGGTAGATCGTGCGCAGCGATTCGTGGCGGGCGATCACATCGGCGATGGCACCGCGCAGCGCGGGCAGATCCAGATGCCCGTGCAGCCGCACCGCCGCCGGAATATTGTCGGCGGCCGAATCGGCGTCGAAGCGGTTGAGGAACCACATCCGCTGCTGGGCCAGGGACAGCGGCGGGTACTCCGGCCGCGACCGCACGGTCAGCGCCTGGCGGCCACCGGCCCCGGCCTTGGCCTCCATGCGCGCGGCGAGCGCGGCGACGGTCGGCGCCTCGAACAGCATCCGCACCGGCACCTGGGTATCGAGCGCGGCGCCGAGGCGCGCGACCACCTGGGTGGCGATCAGCGAGTTACCACCGAGATCGAAGAAGTTGTCATCGATGCCGATGCGGTCCTGGCTCAGCACCTCGCTGAAAATGTCGACGACGATCTCTTCGATCGGGGTCGACGGCGCACGGAATTCCCTGGCCTCGAAGACCGGCTCAGGCAACGCACGCCGATCCAGCTTCCCGTTCGGGTTCAACGGCATCGCATCCAGCACCACGATCGCCGCCGGAACCATGTACGACGGCAGCTGCGCGCTCAGGTGCGCACGCAGCTCGTCCAGATCGACCGTACCGCCGTTGACGGGCACTACATAGGCGACCAGCTGATCGCCGGTCCGGGCATCCGAGCGCACCAGCGCCACCGCCTGCGCCACCGAATCATGCCCGGTCAGCGCGGTTTCGATCTCACCGAGCTCGACACGCAGACCACGCAACTTGACCTGGAAATCGGTGCGCCCGAGGTACACGATCGCACCGTCAGCGGCCCGGGTCACCAGGTCACCGGTGCGGTACATGCGAGCACCCGACACACCGAACGGGTTGGCCACGAAACGATCCGCGCTCAAATCAGCCCGACCGACATAGCCACGCGCCAACTGCGCACCGGCCAAATACAACTCACCCGCCACACCCGCCGCGACCGGATGCAGTCGGGCATCCAGCACATACGCCTGCGAATTCCAGACCGGCAGACCGATCGGCACCGCACCGACCAGCCCCTGCGCCACCGGACCGTGCGTCGCGTGCACCGTGAATTCGGTCGGGCCGTACAGGTTGTAGAGCTCGGCGGAGCTGACATTGCGAATCGCGGTGACAGCGTCACCGGTGAAGGCCTCACCGGCGATCAGCAAGGCGCGCAGCGATTCCAGCGCCGCAGTACCGGCGGCAGCCACACTGCCCGCGAAGACGGTCAGCATCGAGGGCACGAACGAGGTCATCGTGACCCGCTCGGCCGCAATGACTTCCGCCAGGTACTGCGGATCGCGATGACCGTCCGGGCTCGCGACCACAATCCGACCACCAGTACTCAACGGGCCGAACAACTCCCACACCGACACATCGAAGGTCGCCGGGGTCTTGAACAACACCACATCATCGACACCGATGCCGTATTCACCAGTGATCCAACGGATCTGGTTGACCACGGCCGCATGCGGCACCGCCACACCCTTCGGCCGACCGGTCGAACCCGAAGTAAAGATCACATACGCGGTGTGCTCCGACCGCAGCGGCGCGGGGCGCTCCTCATCGGTTACCAGTGCAGCCGAATACTCGGACAGCTCGAGCTCATCGATGACGAAGGTGGGCAGACCGGCGCCATCGAAGTTGTCCCGCGAGGTCGTCAGCACACAGACCGGTGCCGCGGACTCGAGCACATAGCTGATCCGCTCGGTCGGCTGATCCAGGTCCAACGGCACATAACCGCCACCCGCCGCCAGCACCGCGTACGCCGCGACCACCAGGTCGACCGAGCGCCGCAAACCAAGGGCAACAAGCCTTTCCGGACCGACACCGGCCTCGACCAACCGCCGCGCCAACCGGTGCACCCGGGCACCGAATTCGGCGTAGGTGAGCGAGGTTCCGGTCGCCGGATCCACGATCGCGACCGCATCCGGCGTGGCGGCGAGTTGCGCGGCGAATTCGCCCACCAAGGTGAGCCCGCCGCTGTGGTGAATACCGGAACGACGCGGGGTGCGGCCGGGCTGCCGGCGCGGCAGCAGGTCGTGCTCGGTGTCGTTCCAGCCGATCACCGCGAGCGCGGCTTCCTGATCGTCGAGCAGCTGGATGTCGCCGACCGGTACGGTCGGATCGGCGATGATGGCCGCCAGGATCCGGTCGAGGCGCCGCGCGAAGGCCGCTACCGTGTCCTCGTCGAAAAGATCGAGGGCGTAGGAGATTTCGGCCGACATACCGGCGGCCTCGCCCGATTCCTGGGTCTCCTGCAGGGTCAGCTGCAGATCGAATTTGGCCAGTCGCGCATCGTAATCGATGCCGTTGACCGACAGTCCGGGCAATTCGAGGTTGGCCTGCTTGATGTTCTGGAACGCCAGCATCACCTGGAACAGCGGATTGCGGGCCTGCGAACGGGCTGGGTTGAGGATTTCGACCAGACGCTCGAACGGCAGATCCGAATGCGCGAACGCCTGCAGGTCGGTTTCCCTGGCCTGGGCGAGCAGATCGGCGAAACTCGCCGAACCCGCGACATCGGTGCGCAGGACGAGGGTATTGACGAACATGCCGATCAGGTCGTCCAGCGCGGCCTCACCGCGACCGGCGGCCGGGGTACCGATAGCGATATCGCTGGTACCGCTGACCCGCGCCAGCAGCACGGCGAGCGCGCTGTGCATGACCATGAACAGCGACGCATTGTGCTTGCGCCCCAGATCGATCAGCGCGCGCTGGGTCTCGGCGGAGATCACGAACGCGTAGGTGCCACCACGGTAGGAGGCGATCGCCGGACGCGGGCGGTCCGACGGCAGCACCAGCTCGTCGGGCAGATCGGCGAGTTCCTCGGTCCAGTACCGGATCTGGCTGGAGATCAGCGATTCCGGATCCCCCTCGGAGCCGAGCACCTCGCGCTGCCACAGCGCGTAGTCCGCGTACTGCACCGGCAGCGCGGACCAGGCGGGCGACTCCCATGAGGTGCGCGCCGCGTACGCCACCATGACATCGCGCGCCAGCGGCCCCATCGACCAACCGTCGGCCGAAATGTGGTGCACCACCATGCCGAGCACGAATTCGGACTCGCTGATCTCGAAAAGCCTTGCGTGCAACGGCACTTCGTCGGTGACGTCGAAGGCCATGGAGGCCAGGTCGATCAGATGGTCGACCAGGGTCTCCTCGGTGACCCGGTAGGGGGTCAGGTCGGGCACGATCTGCGCCGCGTCGAGCACGACCTGTACCGGACCGTTCTTGGTCTCCGGGAAGACGGTGCGCAGCGATTCGTGCCGGTCGATGACATCGATCACCGCGACCTGCAGTGCGGCGACATCGAGATCACCGGAAAGCCGGATCGCGACCGGAATGTTGTTGACCGCTGATGCGGTATCGAAGCGGTTGAGGAACCACATCCGCTGCTGTGCGAGCGAGAGCGGCACCGCCTCCGGGCGCTGCCTGGCGACCAGCGCATTGCGGGCACCGGCGCCGGCATGCGATTCCACCCGGGCCGCCAGCGCGGCCACCGTGGACGCCTCGAACAGCATCCGCACCGGCACCCGGGTATCGAGTGCGGTGCCGATGCGCGAAGCGACCTGGGTGGCGATCAGCGAGTTGCCGCCGAGGTCGAAGAAGTCGTCGTCCACGCCGACGCGGGGCAGGTCGAGCACCTCGCCGAAGATCTGGGCGACGATCTCCTCGATGGGCGTACTCGGCGCACGGAAGGTGTGGACCTCGAAGACCGGCTTGGGCAGGGCGCGCCGATCGAGCTTGCCGTTCGCATTGAGCGGCATGGCGTCGAGCATCACGAAGGCCGCGGGCACCATGTAGGTGGGCACCATGGCCGCCAGATGCGTACGCAACGCGGAATCGAATCCCGCATCCGGCTCGGCCTCGGTCGGCACCACATAGGCGACCAACTGGTCGCCGAGCCGGTTGTCGGAACGAACCAGTGCGACCGCCTGCGCCACCAGAGGATGGGCGCGCAGCGCGGATTCGATCTCGCCGAGCTCGATCCGGACGCCGCGCAGTTTCACCTGGAAGTCGGTACGACCGGTGTAGACGATCTGTCCCGCGGCATCGCGGGTCACCAGGTCACCGGTGCGGTACATGCGAGAACCGCTGGGGCCGAACGGATTCGCGACGAAGCGGTCGGCCGTCATATCCGGGCGAGTGAGATAGCCACGCGCCAGCTGGGGACCCGACAGATACAGTTCACCCGCGACACCCGGCGGCACCGGGTGCAGCCGCGCGTCGAGCACATAGGCCTGGGTATTCCAGACCGGCGCGCCGATCGGCGCCGCACCGCGCACCACCTCGCCGACGACCGCATGGGTGGCGTTGACGGTGAATTCCGTTGGGCCGTACAGGTTGATCAGTGTGATATCGGGGCGACCGAGCTTGCGCAACGCCTCCACTGCCTCACCGGAGAACGCCTCACCACCGACCAGCAGCATGCGCACCGAGCCGAGTGCCGCCGGATCGACGGTACCGGCGAATACGGTCAGCAGCGACGGCACGAACGAGGTGATGGTGACCTGTTCGGCGGCGATGACTTCGGTCAGGTATTGGGTGTCGCGGTAGCCGTCGTGGGTGGCGATCACGGTGCGGCCACCGGTCAGCAAGGGCGCCAACGGCTCCCACACCGACGCGTCGAAGGTGGCCGGTGTCTTGTACAGCGCGATGTCGTCGGCGCCGATGCCGAATTCGCTGATGAGCCAGCGCATCTGGTGCACCAGCGCGGCATGCGATACCCCGACGCCCTTCGGGCGGCCGGTGGAGCCCGAGGTGAAGATCGCGTACGCCAGATGGTCCGGACGCAACGGCGAGATGCGCTCGGCATCGGTCACCGGGGCATCGGAGATATCGGACAGCTCGAGCTCGTCGACGACCACTGTCGGCAGCTGTGGCGGTGCGAACCGATCCCGGGAGGTGGTCAGCACATAGGCCGGCGCCGCGGTATCGACTACATGGGCGATGCGCTCGGCGGGCTGGTCGAGATCGAGCGGTACATAGGTACCGCCGGCTTCGAGCACCGCGTGGATCGCGATCATCAGTTCGAGCGAGCGTCGCATACCGAGCGCGACCGGGACATCCGGACCGACACCCGCCTGGATCAGCCAGCGGGCCAGGGTGTGCACCCGGGACCCGAACTCCGCGTACGTCAGCGACGCACCCACGGCCGGGGTGAAGCTGTCGACGGATCGGTCGACCACGGCGATCGCATCCGGCGTCGCGGCCACCTGGCGGGTGAACAGATCGCTGACCGTGCCCGCCGTCTCGAGCTCGCGTGGCGCACCGTGCCAGCCGTCGCGGGCCAGCTCGACCTCGCGTTCGTCGAGCAGATCGATATCGCCGACGATCGCCGCCGGATCGGCGGTGACCCCGCGCAGAATCCGCACCAGCCGATCGGCGAACGACGACACCGTCGCCTCGTCGAACAGGTCGGTGGCATAGGAAATGACAACTGAGACGCCCGCGGGCGCACCCTGGCTGTCGCGCTGTTCGGTCAGCGTCCAGAGCAGATCGAATTTGGCGATGTGAACTTCGAGTTCGGCCGCCGATACCGACAGTCCGGGCAGTTCCAGCGTGCCGTGTGACATCTCCTGGAACGACAGCATCACCTGGAACAGCGGATGCCGCGCCTGCGATCGGGCCGGGTTGACCACCTCGACGATCCGCTCGAACGGAACATCGCTGTATGCGAACGCCGCGAGGTCGACTTCCCTGGTGCGCGCGAGGAATTCGGTGAAGGACCGGCTCGGCTCGACCTCCGAGCGCAGCACGAGCGTATTGACGAACATGCCGATCAGGTCGTCGAGGGCCTGTTCGCCACGGCCGGCGATCGGGGTACCGATGGCGATATCGGTGGTACCGGACAGCCGGGCCAGCAGCAGTGCCAGCGCGGCATGCAGCACCATGAAGGGAGTGGCGCCCTCGGCGCGGGCCAGTGCGGTCAGCCGGGTGTGTAGTTCGGTATCGATCTCGAAACCGAACTGCGCGCCGCGGAAGCTCTGCACCGGCGGACGCTGCCGGTCGGTGGGCAGATCCAGCTGATCCGGCAGTCCGGCCAGCGCGTCGCGCCAGTAGGCGATCTCGCGGGCGGCCATGGAGGCGGAATCGCTTTCGGCGCCGAGCAATTCGCGCTGCCACAGGGTGTAATCGCGGTACTGCACCGGCAGAGGTGCCCAGGCGGGCGCTGCCCCGGCCGCGCGCGCCAGATACGCGGTGGTGACATCGCGCGCGAGCGGCCCGAACGAGAAACCGTCCGCCGCGATGTGGTGCACGACGAAGGCGAGCGCGTACTCGGGTGTGTCATCGGAGGACGCACCGATGATCTGATACAGACGCACCCGAATGGGCAGTTCGGTGGAGACATCGAACCCCGCGGAAGCGAATTCGGTGAGCACCTCGACCAGTTCGGACGCCGCGAGCGGCTGCACGGTGACACCGAGGTCGACCGCATCGATCGGCAGCACCTGCTGGTAGGCGCCATCGCCCGAGTTGGGGAAGACGGTGCGCAGAGATTCCTGGCGGTTCAGTACATCGGTGAGCGCGGACTGTATCGCGTCGAAATCGACGTGGCCGCCCAAGCGCACCACGAACGGCAGGTTATAAGTCGGCACCGTGGAGTCGAATTGGTTGATGAACCACATCCGCTGCTGTGCCAGCGACAGCGGCACCCGCTCGGGCAGTTGCTGGGCAACCAGGGCCGGGCGCGGGCGCTCGGTCGGCGGCGCTGCTTCGGCGCGGACGGCCAGACCGGCCACGGTCGGGGTCTCGAACAGCGCGCGCACCCCGATTCGGGTACCGAATGCCGCGCTGATCCGGGCCACCACCTGGGTGGCGACCAACGAGTTGCCGCCCAGATCGAAGAAGTTGTCATCGATGCCGATGCGTTCCTGGCTGAGCACATCGGCGAAGATCGCCGCGACGATCTGCTCGGCCGGGGTGCGCGGAGCCCGGAATCCGGCCGCGTCCACGCTGAATACCGGCTCCGGCAGTGCCTTTCGATCCAGCTTGCCGGAGGTGTTGAGCGGGAAGGCATCCAGCACCATGATCGCCGCGGGCACCATGTAGCTCGGCAGCTTTTCCGCGACGAATCGGGTGAGTTCGATCACGTCCACGGAGCTTGCGGAGTGGCCGTTCGACGCAGCGATCGATTGTCCCGGCGCGGGCACGACATAGGCGACCAACTGCTGACCGGTGGCGGTGTCGACCACGAGCACCACGGCCTGGCTGAGCGCGGGATGGGCGAGCAGATCGGTTTCGATCTCGCCGAGTTCGATGCGCTGACCGCGGAATTTCACCTGGAAGTCGGTGCGGCCGATGTATTCCAGGGTGCCCGCGGCATTCCAGCGCACCAGGTCACCGGTGCGATACATGCGCTCGCCATGGACACCGAACGGGTTGGCGACGAACCGATCCGAGGTCAGATCGGGACGGCCGCGATAACCGCGCGCCAGCTGACGCCCACCCAGATACAGCTCTCCCGGTGCGCCGACGGCCGCCGGGCGCAGCCGCGAATCGAGCACGTAGACCTGGACATTCCACTCCGGAATGCCGATCGGCACCGTCACGGTGTCGGCAGCGGTGGCCTCCCAGTACGTGACCGAGACCGCGGCCTCGGTGGGGCCGTAGAGGTTGTGCAGACCAGCGTTCGTTATCGCGCGGAAACCGGCCGCTGTCTCCGGGGGTAGTGCTTCACCGATCACGAAAACCGCACGCAGCGTCGCACATTGGGCGGCGGTGGCATGGGTGACGAAGACCGTCAGCATGGACGGCACGAAGTCGGTGACGGTGACCCCGTGCCGCTCGATCATCTCGGCGACGTACAGCGGATCGCGGTGCCCGTCCGGGGTCGCGACAACAAGTTTCGCGCCGACCAGCAACGGCAGGAAGTAGCCCCACAGTGATACGTCGAAGGTGGTCGCGGTCTTCTGCAGGTACACATCCTCGGCGGTGAGGCGGTACTCGTCCAGCATCCACAGCTGCTGGTTGACGATCGCACGATGGGTTACCGCAACGCCTTTCGGGCGTCCGGTCGACCCCGAGGTGTAGATCACATAGGCGGTATTGTCCGGCCGCAGCGGTGCGCGCCGCTGCGAATCCGTCACCGGCGCGGCGTCGTACCCCGAAACGTCGAGGGTGTCGATTTCGACCCGGCGCACCGATTCCGGCAGCTCGAGGCCGTCATCGGAGACCGTCAGCACACAGACCGGTGCCGCGGACTCGAGGATGTAGGCGGTGCGCTCGGCCGGATGATCCGGATCGATCGGCACATACGCACCACCGGCCTTCAGCACCGCGTGCATGCCGATGACCAGCTCCAGCGAACGTCGCATACCGAGTGCGACCAGCGATTCCGGGCCGACACCGTCGGCGATCAGGAACCGGGCGAGGCGATTGACCCGCGCGGCGAATTCGGCGTAGGTAACCTGCGCGCCCTCGAAATCCAGGGCGATATTGTCCGGAGTCAGCTGAATCTGGGCATCCAGCAGGGCCGCCAGGGTGGTTTCCGGGACGTCCTGCTCGGAATCGTTCCACTCCAGCAGTGTCAGTTCGCGCTCGTCCTCGGTGGTGGTGGGCAGCTCCCACACCACGGCGTCGGCATCGGCGGCCAGGAACCGGTCGAAGAATTCGAGGAATCGCGAATGATGCTGTGCGGCTTCGGTTTCGGTGTAGAGGTTCGGGTTGGTCTCGAAGTCGATATGCGATCGAGTGCCGCCGACCGACTGATAGAAGTTGACACCGAGGTCCTCGATGCTGCCGGTGGACAGCACGTTGAATTGGCTGTGGGACTCGCCGAGCACGACCTCGTTGTGGAACAACATGATGTTGACCCACGGACCGAAGAATTCCGCGCCGACACCGGTTCCGGCGTTGGCGCCGCCCGCACTATCGCGCCGGATGTCCTCGTGGCGGTAGCGCTGATGGCGCAGCGCGCCCGATACTTCGACGGTCACCGAGCGCAGCAGTTCGGCGACGGTGGTGTCATAGTCGACGCGCAGCCGTAGCGGCACGATATTCGAGGTCACACCACCGGAGCGGCGCATCGCCGCGGTGGTGCGCGCGGTCACCGGCAGGCTCAGGATCACCTCTTGCGCACCGGTCCACTGAGCCAGATACGCGGCGAACCCGGCGATCAGCAGACCGGCGGGGGAATTGTCGTGGCGGGTGACGGCGTCGGCGAGCAGCGTCTCCTGCTCGGTGGACAATGCCGCACTCGATACCCCGTTGAGCGGCGCCGGCGGCGCGGACCGTCCGACCAGGCTGGTTCCGTCCTCCAAACCGGCGACCCGCTGCGCCCAGTGCTCCTTATCGGACTGGAAGCGGGTGCTGTCGCGGTAGGCCAGCTCGGATTCGTACAGGGAGCGCAGATCGACAGCCTTGTACGCCGGCGGCTCGGTGCCGTTCAGCAGCGCGGTGTAGTTATCGGCGATCCGCTTGGTGAAGGTCATCGCGCCGAAGCCGTCGAGCACGATGTGATGCACCCGCGAGTACCAGTACCAGTGCCGGTCCGCGAGGTGCAGGACCGCACTCACCAACAGGCGGTCGTTGACCATGTCCAGCGGACGGCTGTACTCGGCGCGCATCCACGCCGCGGCCGCGGCCGCGGGGTCGTCCTCGCCGCGCAGATCGACGTAGCCGATATCGTCGGAATCGGGGATCGAGTAGTCGACGTACTGCAGCGGCTCACCGTCGCGTTCGACGATCCGCAGGAAGCCCGAGCCCAACTCGCGCGAGGCGATGATGCTGGCTTCCAGCAGCACGGCCCGATCGATATCACCGTGGACGGCTACGTACTGCGCGATATTGATCGGAACCTGCGGATCGACATGCTGCGCGTACCAGATGCCCAGCTGTGCCGGCGACAGCGGAAAGTACTCCGCAGCGTCCTGCGTCGCGTCCGCCCGTGTGCCACCAGTTTCGCCGTTTCCGCCGAAATCCAGCCGGTCCAACCGTAACCTCGCTTCCGGAACACCACGCGAGCGCTCCCCGACGAACACCGGGACGCGGACGCGCACCTATGCGAGCGTGGCGTCTGTGTTCCCGCGTTCAGTTCTCATCAATCAAGCAAAAATGTTCATTGGCACTATCTGCCCGCCAGGCCGACCTCGTTACATGGGCGCGACCATGCCCGCCGCCCACCGACCGGCTCCGCCGGGAAATTCAATGCAGATCACCGAAACAATCTACCGTCGTCGCCGCCAGCCGACCAATCACCTCTCATAGCCGGGAAACATCAACGCAGGCAAGGACACATCGCAAGTTCGCTGGACAACTGTCAGTGATCTCACACCGCTTGCGAAGGTCGGTGGCGATCGCGGGCCGGATCGTAGAGATGGGACTGCGTGCAGGACGGATTCGGGGCGAGCGCGCGGCCGACGAGGATGACAGCGGCTTGGCGCAGACCTGCGGATTCGACCTGGTCGGCGATATCGGTCAGGGTGCCGCGCAGCACCAGTTGGTCGGGTTGGCTGGCCCGGTAGACCACAGCGGTCGGGCAATCGGCGCCGTAGGCGGGAATCAGTTCGGCCACCAGTAGGCGGATGCGGGTAATGGCCAGATGCAGCACCAACGTGGCCCGCGTCCGGGCGAAGTTCGTCAGAGCCTCGGATTCGGGCATGGCGGTCGAGCGTGCCTGCGCGCGCGTGAGGACCACCGACTGAACCACTTCGGGGACGGTCAGCTCGGTGCCGAGCAGGGCGGCAGCGGCGGCGTAGGCGGGGACGCCGGGGGTGAGGTCCCATGGCACGTTCGCGGCGTCGAGGCGGCGGGTTTGTTCGGTGAGGGCCGAATACAGGGAAGGGTCGCCAGAGCAGAGGCGGGCGACATCCTTACCGCCACGGTGGGCGCGCACCAGATGCCCGGTGATCTGGTCGATATCCAGATGTTGGGTGTCGATCAATTCGGTATCGGGCGCACAATGCGCGAGCACCTCGGGGTCCAGGTAGGTGCCCGCGTAGAGACAGACGGGGGCGGTGCGCAGCAGCTCGACCGCGCGAACGGTCAGCAGGTCCGCCGCGCCCGGCCCGGCCCCGATGAAATGCACGGTCATGGAGGTGAGTCTAGGGAGGAGCTCAGTCGGTCGCGTCGAAGTGGGCGATCACTTTGCTCGGGCGCAGCCGGACCACCAGTTCGCCGGGCACGCCGTTGCGCTTGCCGAACTCCTCGGCGCGGTCCGCGCCCATATAGCGGCCGCCGATCTCTGTCGCGGTGCGCAGGAGTTCGTCGGGATCCTCGGACAGGGAAACGGTGCCCTGGATCTGAACAGACGAATACGGCGCTTCCTCGAGGTCGACCACCACCGCGATGCGCGGGTCGCGGGCGAAGGCCTTGCCCTTCGCCGTGGCCTTGCCGGTATTGAAGACCAGTTCGTCACCCTCGAGGATGAACCACACCGGGGTCACGATCGGGCGGCCGTCGGAGGTCACGAAGGCGACCTTCGCGGTTCGCGTGCCATGGGAGAGGAATTCGTGTACTTCGGGATCCGAGAGTGAGGCCATCCCCCAACCCTAGGTCCATACCGTGGATCACCGGCGCACCGCCGAATACTGCGCCCGGCTGTTGAGTTACTCCGGTAATCCGAGCAGAACATTCCGCTGCTCCCGCACCCGAACCTGAATCGCGTCGACTACCGCCGCCACCTCCGGCCTGCGCAATGTCTCGGTGCGAGTGACCAGCCAATAGGTGAGCCGAACGGAGACTTCGTTGCGAAGCACTCGGATCAGATCGTCGTGCCGATCAGCCATGAAGCAGGGCAGCAAACCGAGGCCCGCGGCCGCGCGAGTCGCTTCGACATGTACGAAAACATTGGTGGAAGTGACGGATTCACGCATCGCGGGCGCGAAACTGGAAGCCAGGTCCAAATCGTCGACTTGCAGCATCGAATCGATGAAGTAGATCAGCGAGTGGCGCGCGAGGTCCTCGATGGCCGTGGGTCTTCCGTGTTCACGCAGATAGTCACGTGAACCGTAGAGCCCGAGGCAGTAATCGGCCAACCGAATTGCCCGGGCGCGGTGTACTTGTGGTTCACCCACCACAACTTCGATATCCAGACCCGAACGCTGCTGGGATGCGCGACGGGTCGCCGCGACGATCTCGACGGAAATCTTCGGGTGCCGCCGCTGTACCTCGGCGGCGGCCGGTGCGGCCATATAGGCACTGAATCCGTCGGTCGCCGAGAGCCGAACCACACCCCCCAGCACCCGGGTGCCACCGGAATCGGTAGCCAGTGACTTGACCGCCGACTCCACCGCCTCGGCCGCCGCCAATGCCTCCCGCCCGAGATCGGTCAATTCCCAACCGCCGGTCACCCTGGTGAGCACCCGCCCACCCAGCGTCTGCTCCAGTGCGGCGATACGACGCGAAATCGTGGTGTGGTTGATCCCGAGCTCCTCGGCGGCGGATACGAAGCGTCCGGACCGCCCGACAGCGAGCAGAACCAGCAGATCATCCGCGCTGGGGCGCCTGGGACCCGAGGCGGCCGAGCTCATATCTGCATTCTCGCAGACGCGCCCTGCACAACTGGTCATTGCGGCCGAAGATATGTGCACGAATACTCGTTCCGACCGAGCAATGTGGGGGCCATCACACTTTGTCGCCAGATGTGGCCCCCGGTCATGAAGGAGAAGTTCGATGAGCGTGCGCGATGCGATGGGGCCGACGGGAAACGATCCCGGCGGGATACCGGCGGGGCTCAGGCGGGTGGTGGCCGCGTCCATGGCGGGCACCGTCGTCGAGTGGTACGAATTCTTCCTCTACGGCACGGCCGCGACGCTCGTCTTCAGCAAGGTGTTCTTCGCCAAGGGCACCAGCGATCTCGACGCGATCCTCGCCGCCTTCATCACCTACGCCGTCGGCTTCGCCGCACGTCCGTTGGGCGGTGTCGTCTTCGGACATTTCGGTGACAAATACGGCCGCAAAAAACTGCTGCAATTGAGTCTGGTACTCGTTGGTAGCGCGACCTTCCTGATGGGCTGTCTGCCGACTTTCGCCCAAATAGGCTATTGGGCACCGACATTGCTGGTCGTCCTGCGCTTCATCCAGGGCTTCGCGGTCGGCGGCGAATGGGGTGGTGCGGTACTGCTGGTAGCCGAACACAGTCCGAACTCCAGCCGTGGTTTCTGGGCGAGCTGGCCGCAGGCCGGGGTGCCGGTGGGCAATATGCTGGCGACGGTCGCGCTACTGGCATTGACCTCGACGCTGTCCGACGCCGCCTTCCTGAGCTGGGGTTGGCGCGTGGCGTTCTGGTTGTCCGCGGTGGTCGTGCTGATCGGCTACTACATCCGCACCAAGGTCACCGACGCGCCCATTTTCGTTGCGGCACAGCAGGAAATCGAACAGATCAAGGCCAATTCGCTCAGTGTCGTCGAGGTGCTGCGGCGCTACCCGCGCGGTGTATTCACCGCCATGGGTCTGCGATTCGGCGAGAATATCCTCTACTATCTGGTGGTCACCTTCACCATCACCTATCTGAAGGTGCATGTGCATGTCGACACCAAGGTCATCCTGTGGTGGCTGCTGGCCGCACATGCCGTGCACCTCGTCATGATTCCGTTGGCGGGCGAACTCTCCGATCGCTTCGGCAGGCGGCCGGTGTACTTGGTCGGCGCGCTCACCGCGGGCACCTGGGGCTTTTTCGCCTTCCCCATGATGGACAGCGGCCACAACGCGATCATCATGTCCGCGATCATCATCGGTCTGATATTCCACGCCCTCATGTACGCGGGCCAGCCCGCGATCATGGCCGAGATGTTCCCGACCCGGATGCGGTATTCCGGTGTCTCCCTCGGTTATCAGGTCACCTCGATCGTGGCCGGATCGCTCGCCCCGATCATCGCCGTGCGTCTACTCGATAGCTACAAGTCGGCAGTACCGATCGCGCTGTATTTGGCCGCGGCCGCGGCGATCACCGCGATCGCGGTCCTGTTCGCGCGCGAGACGAAAGGTATCGCACTGGAGAGCATCGACACCGCCGACGCGCAAACCCTCGCCACACAATCGGCACCTGTTGCGGCAGCGTCGGCCGACAACCTTCGAGCGGAGCTCACATGAGTGATTTGACCGGACGTTGCGCCCTGATCACCGGCGGCGCCAGCGGCATCGGCGCCGCCTGCGCCCGAGAACTCGCGGCCCGCGGCGCCACCGTCACCATCGCCGATATCGATGACGTGGGCGCGAAGGCACTCGCCGCCGAGCTCGACGGAAAATCCTGGGCCGTAGACCTTCTCGACGTCGCCGGACTGGAAGAACTCACCCTCGATGTGGACATCCTGGTGAACAACGCCGGTGTGCAGAGCATCAATCCGATCGAGGATTTCCCACCGGAGCGCTTCCGGACCCTGATGACCCTCATGGTCGAGGCGCCGTTCCTGCTCATCCGCGCGGCACTGCCGCAGATGTATCGGCGGGGCTTCGGTCGAATCATCAACCTGTCCTCGGTGCACGGGTTGCGCGCGTCCGAATACAAGGTCGCGTATGTGACGGCCAAACATGCACTGGAGGGCTTGTCCAAGGTGACCGCGCTCGAGGGCGGCCGCCACGGCGTCACCAGCAACTGCGTCAATCCCGGATATGTCCGAACACCATTGGTGGACAAGCAGATCGCCGATCAGGCCAAGGCCCACGGCATCGACGAACGGGAGGTGCTGGAGCGGGTGCTGCTCACCGAGAGCGCGATCAAGCGCCTCGTGGAACCGCAAGAGGTCGCATCACTGGTGGGTTGGCTCGCCTCGCCGAATGCCGGCATGGTCACCGGCGCGTCCTACACGATGGACGGCGGGTGGACCGCGCGGTGATCGCGGCCGGCCTAGCCCAACGCCGACAGCGCCATCTGCCGCAGCACCGGCCGGGTCCGAGCGGCGGTGGCATTGGTTGCACTGTGCGGCGTGGAGTTCATCAAGCCGAAGCCCGCGTGGGCCTGGACCCGCGCGGTTTCCTCCGGCAGCTCCGGATGCAACTTCCGCAGCACCGCCACCCAGATCTCGACGTACTGACGCTGGGTGCGTCGCAGTTCGCGCCTGGGGCCGACCGGCACGTTCTCGAGGTCGCGGTCCTGGATCCGGATGAGTTCGGGCTCGCCGAGCGCGAAGTCCAGATGGAAATCGACCAGCCCGGACAGCGCCTCGCGCGCCGACCCGGTCCGGGCCACCACCGCTTTACCACCGTCGAGCAACCGCTGACTGACCCCGACGAGCAGTTCGACCAGCAGGGCTTCCTTGTTCGGGAAGTGTCGGTAGACCGCGGGCCCGCTGATCCCGACGGCCGCGCCGAGGTCGTCCAGGCGCACGCCGAGGAAGCCGCGATCGGCGATGAGCCGGGCACCCGCGTCGAGCAGCTGCGCCCTTCGCTGCAGCTTGAGTTGTTCCCTGCGGGTGGGCGCGACGGGGTCGGTGCTGGTCACACGTGCTCCTTTCAGCACACCTGGACATCTTGGTTAATCAAGATTAACCTGAATTTCAGTTATTGGCGACTAACTGGATGGCAGGACGGCGTGATGACGGTGACCGAACAGGTCGGGGTCGACAACCGCGCGGCACATGGGGAGCTACGGGAGGATCTGCGTGCCCGGCTGGCCGCCGCGGCGCTCGGCGGACCCGCGAAGGCACGCGAGCGGCATGTGGCCCGCGGCAAGCTGCTCCCCCGGCAGCGGGTAGACCAACTGCTCGATCCGGGCAGCCCATTCTTGGAACTCTCACCGCTGGCCGCGACCGGCATGTACGACGACGAATGTCCCGGCGCCGGAATCATCACCGGTATCGGCCGGATCTCCGGTCGGGAATGCGTGATCGTGGCCAATGACGCCACGGTCAAGGGCGGCACCTACTACCCGATGACGGTGAAGAAGCATCTGCGCGCCCAAGAGGTCGCATTACAGAACCGATTACCGTGTGTGTATCTCGTCGATTCCGGCGGTGCGTTCCTGCCGCGCCAGGACGAGGTCTTCCCGGATCGGGAGCACTTCGGACGCATCTTCTACAACCAGGCGACCATGAGCGCCAAGGGTATTCCGCAGATCGCCGCGGTACTCGGTTCCTGCACCGCCGGCGGTGCGTACGTACCCGCGATGAGCGACGAGGCGGTGATCGTGCGCAATCAGGGCACGATCTTCCTCGGCGGACCGCCGCTGGTGAAGGCCGCGACCGGCGAGGTGGTCAGCGCCGAGGACCTGGGCGGCGGCGAATTGCATTCGCGCACTTCGGGAGTCACCGATCACCTGGCCGAGGACGATCAGGACGCGCTGCGTATCGTGCGCCGCATCGTGGCCACGCTCGGCCCGCGCCCGGCCAGCCCGTGGGAGGTGCGGGCGACCGTCGCGACCGCGAAGCCGGAGTCCGAACTGTACGACGTGGTCCCCGTCGATCTGCGCACCCCGTATGACGTGCGCGAGGTCATCCACCGGCTCGTGGACGGTGGCAGCGACGCAGACAACGGATTCCACGAATTCAAGGCCGAATACGGTAAGACGCTGGTCACCGGATTCGCGCACATCCACGGCCATCCGGTCGGCATCATCGCCAATAACGGTGTGCTGTTCAGCGAATCCGCCATGAAGGGCGCACATTTCATCGAACTGTGCGATAAGCGCACGATTCCCTTGCTGTTCCTGCAGAACATCACCGGTTTCATGGTCGGGCGCGATTACGAGGCGGGTGGTATCGCCAAACACGGCGCCAAGATGGTCACCGCCGTGGCCTGCGCACGAGTGCCGAAGCTCACCGTGGTGATCGGCGGATCGTATGGCGCGGGCAACTATTCGATGTGCGGGCGCGCGTATTCACCGCGCTTCCTGTGGATGTGGCCCAACGCGCGAATTTCGGTGATGGGCGGCGAGCAGGCCGCCTCGGTGCTGTCGACGGTGCGCGGAGATCAACTCGACAGCAGCGGACAACCGTGGTCGGCCGCGGACGAGGAGGCATTCAAGGCGCCGATTCGACAACAGTACGAACATCAGGGCAATCCGTACTACTCGACCGCGCGGCTCTGGGACGACGGCGTCATCGACCCTGCCGATACCAGAACCATACTCGGACTTGCCCTTTCGGTGTGTGCGCAGGCACCGCTCGAACCGGTTTCCTACGGCGTCTTCCGGATGTGATCGCGATGATGAACAAATCCCATCCCATCGAATTCGACACCGTGCTCGTCGCCAATCGCGGCGAGATCGCGGTGCGGGTCATTCGCACGTTGCGCGCCATGGGGATTCGCTCCGTCGCGGTCTACAGCGATGCGGATGCGCAGGCCAGGCACGTGCGCGAGGCCGATACCGCGGTGCGCCTCGGACCGGCTCCGGCCCGGGAGAGTTATCTCGATATCACAAAGGTCGTCGACGCGGCGGTGCGTACCGGCGCCAAGGCCGTGCATCCGGGCTACGGATTCCTTTCCGAGAATGCCGCTTTCGCCTCCGCGCTCGCCGAGGCGGGCATTGTCTTCCTCGGACCGCCCGCCGAGGCGATCGAGATCATGGGCGACAAGATCGCGGCGAAGAACACCGTCGCCGCCTTCGATGTGCCCGTCGTCCCTGGTATCGCGCGTCCGGGCCTCACCGACGCCGAATTGATCGACGCCGCAACCGATATCGGCTATCCGGTGCTGGTCAAGCCGTCGGCGGGCGGCGGCGGTAAAGGTATGCGGCTGGTCGAGCAACCATCGGCATTGCCCGCCGCCCTGGCCGGTGCCCGGCGTGAGGCGGCCGCGGCATTCGGTGACGACACCCTGTTCCTGGAGCGGTTCGTCACCCGGCCACGCCATATCGAGGTGCAGATCCTCGCCGATCAATTCGGCCATGTGATCCACCTCGGTGAACGTGAGTGCAGCTTGCAACGGCGGCATCAAAAGGTCATCGAAGAGGCGCCGTCGCCACTGCTGGACGCCGCGACCCGGGCGCGCATCGGCGCGGCCGCGTGCAATACCGCACGCAGCGTCGACTACGTCGGTGCGGGCACGGTCGAATTCATCGTGTCCGCCGATCGGCCGGACGAGTTCTTCTTCATGGAGATGAATACCCGGCTGCAGGTGGAACATCCGGTCACCGAGCTGGTCACCGGGATCGACCTGGTGGAGTGCCAGGTGCGGATCGCGGCCGGGCAGAAGCTCGCGGTCGACCAGGATGAGCTGCGGCTCGTCGGGCACGCGATCGAGGCACGCGTTTATGCCGAGGATCCCGGTCGCGGCTTCCTGCCCACCGGTGGCACGGTGCTCGATCTGTCCGAACCCGAAGGCGCCGGCGTCCGGGTGGATTCGGGTCTGCGTATCGGTACTGTCGTCGGCAGCGACTACGATCCGATGCTCTCGAAGGTCATCGTGCACGCCGCCGACCGCCATACCGCGCTCGCGAAACTCGATCGGGCACTGAGCGATACCGTGCTGCTCGGTGTCACCAGCAATATCGAGTTCCTGCGCTTCCTGCTGGCCGATCGGGATGTCGCCGCTGGGAAGCTCGATACCGGACTGCTGGATCGTCGCGTCGGCGACTTCCGACCCGCCGCGGTCGGTGCTGACGAATTCATCGCGGCCGCCGCCTATCACTGGCTGCGGCGCTGGCCCGCGGCATCGAGCGATCCGTGGGATATCCCATCCGGGTGGCGCATCGGCGCACCGGCGCCGACCGCCATCCGGCTCGCCGGCGGTGACCGCACCGAGCACGTCTACCTGACCGGCTCCCCCGCTGCCGCCGCGGCGCACCTCGACAGCAGCGAATCGGTGTCGCTCACTGCCGACTTCACCGACGGAAGGCTCGTCCTGACACTGGACGGCCTGCGCCGGGAGTACCGCGTCGCCGAACACGACGGACAGCTCTGGGTCGCCGGACCGTCCGGTGTCGCGGTACTGCGCGAGGTTGCCGAGGTAAATGTCCGCGGCGGTGCCGAACACGTCGGCGACGCCGAAATCCGCAGCCCCATGCCGGGTTCGGTGATCGCGGTACCGGTGACCGATGGTGCCACCGTCGCCGCCGGAGCTCCGGTCGTGGTGGTCGAGGCCATGAAGATGGAGCACACGCTCACCGCACCGGTCGCGGGCACCGTCGAAGTCCTGGTCGAACCGGGCACCCAGGTCCGCCTCGACCAGCCCTTGGTGCGCATCACCGCGGCCCGCACCGAACCCGAAACCGCCGAGCGAGAAGGAATTTCCGCATGAGTGACTTTTTGGCCACCGGCACTCTGCCCGAGGACTATCGCGACCTCGCACTGACCGTGCGCGATTTCGCCGAGTCGGTGGTCGCCCCGGTGGCCGCCGAACACGACGCGAACCATACGTTTCCGTACGAGGTCGTCGCGGGCATGGCCGATATGGGCCTGTTCGGCCTGCCGTTTCCCGAGGAGTACGGCGGTATGGGCGGCGACTACTTCGCACTGTGCCTGGCGCTGGAGGAACTCGGCAAGGTCGATCAGAGTGTGGCGATCACGCTGGAGGCCGGTGTTTCGCTGGGTGCCATGCCCATCTACCGCTTCGGCAACGATAAGCAGAAGCAGCAATGGCTGCCGAAGTTGACCAGTGGCCGCGCCCTCGCCGCCTTCGGTCTCACCGAACCCGGCGCGGGCAGTGACGCGGGCGGCACCAGGACCACCGCGGTCGCCGATAGCGGCGAATGGGTCATCAATGGCAGCAAACAGTTCATCACCAACTCCGGCACCGACATCACCGAACTCGTGACGGTGACCGCGGTGACCGGACAGTCGGGCGGCACGAAGGAGATCTCGACCATCCTCGTACCCACCGACACCCCCGGCTTCGTGGCCGAACCCGCCTACAACAAGGTCGGCTGGAATGCCTCGGATACCCATCCGCTGAGCTTCACCGACGTCCGGGTGCCGCAGGAGAATCTGCTCGGCGAGCGCGGTCGCGGCTATGCCAACTTCCTGCGCATTCTCGACGAGGGCCGCATCGCCATCGCGGCGCTGTCAGTGGGCGCGGCCCAGGGCTGCGTCGACGCGAGCGTGCGCTACGCCAAGCAGCGCGAGGCCTTCGGTCAGGCCATCGGCCGCAACCAGGCCATTGCCTTCAAAATCGCCCGCATGGAGGCGCGCGCCCACGCCGCGCGGACCGCCTACTACGACGCCGCCGCGCTCATGCTGGCGGGCAAACCCTTCAAGAAGCAAGCCTCCATCGCCAAGCTGGTGGCCAGTGAGGCGGCCATGGACAATGCCCGCGACGCCACCCAGATCTTCGGCGGCTACGGCTTCATGAACGAATACGCCGTGGCCAGGCACTATCGCGACAGCAAGATCCTGGAGATCGGCGAGGGCACAACGGAGGTGCAGCTGATGCTGATCGGACGGGAGCTGGGCCTGTGACAGAGACCGAACCCCCACGCCGGGTGGTGCAGCGCGGCCTGTGGTTCGAGGAGTTCGAGACCGGCGTGGTGTACGAGCACCGGCCGGGCCGGACTATTACCGAGGCCGATAATGTCCTGTTCACCACGCTGACCATGAATACCCAGGCACTGCACCTGGACGCGGCCTTCAGCGATCAGCTGCCACCGTTCCATCAGCGGCTGGTGAATTCGATGTTCACCCTGTCCACCCTGATCGGTCTCTCGGTCGCGCAGCTGACCCAGGGCACGATCGTCGCCAACCTGGGCTTCTCCGAGATCGCCTTCCCGAAGCCGCTGTTCCACGGCGACACCATGTACGCCGAAACCGTGGTCACCGACAAGCGCGAATCGAAGAGCCGTCCCGGCGAGGGCATCGTCACCTTTTCCCACACGGCGCGCAATCAACACGGCGATATCGTGGCCACTGCGGTACGCAAGACGCTGGTACGCAAGGAACCGAGATCGGCATGAATTGGCAAATGCCCGGACCGGCGTGGCTGTTCTGCCCGGCCGATCGTCCCGAGCGCTTCGAAAAGGCCGCCGCGGCAGCCGATGTGGTGATCATCGATCTCGAGGACGGCGTCGCGGCCGGCGATAAGTCCAGCGCACGCAAGGCGCTCGTCGAGACCCCGCTGGATCCCGACACCACTGTGGTGCGGATCAATGCCGTCGGCACCGATGAGCACGAGCTGGATCTCGCGGCCTTGGCGCGGACCGAATATCGGCGAATCATGCTGCCGAAGGCCGAATCCGCCGAACAGCTCGGCGCACTCGCCGACTACGAGGTGATCGTGCTGATCGAATCGCCGCTCGGCGCCATGGCGGTCGGACGCACGGTATCGGCGCGCAATGCGATCGGGGGCATGTGGGGTGCGGAGGATCTGGTCGCCGGGCTCGGTGGCAACTCCAGTCGCCATGCCGATGGCAGCTATCGCGATGTGGCACGCCATGTTCGGTCGACCACGCTGCTCGCGGCCAAGGCGTACGGCAAGTTCGCGCTCGACTCGGTGTACCTGGACATCCGCGATCTCGACGGATTGCGGGCCGAAGCACTGGATGCGGTCGCGATCGGCTTCGACGCCAAGGTGGCGATCCATCCCAACCAGGTGCCGGTCATCCGGCGAGCGTACGCACCGTCGGAGAACGAAATCGCCTGGGCCCGTCGGGTTCTCGATGAAGTTCCGAACCATCGGGGCGTCTTCGCGTTCGAGGGTCGCATGGTCGACGCCCCGGTGCTGCGCCATGCCGAGCAGATCGTGCGACGCGCGAACCACACCTGATTTCCGAAGACTCAACCAGGAGGTAATGCGGTGCAACCACAATGGGTGCCGACCGAATCAGACATCGCGAAGGCGCGAATCACCGACTTCGCCGGGTTCGTGGCCGCACGCACCGGAACGTCCGCGCCGGATTACCGGTCATTGTGGCAGTGGTCGGTCGACGATCTGCCCGGCTTCTGGGGTGCGCTGTGGGATTACTTCGAGCTCGGCCCGATCGCCGGCGAGGTGCTGGCAAGCGCCGAAATGCCGGGCGCGCAGTGGTTTCCGGGCACCCGGCTGAACTATGTCGATCAGGTGGTACGACAGTTCCGCACCGATCGGCCCGCCATCATCGCGGTAACCGAGGACGCCTCGATACGCGAGGTGTCTTGGAGTGAATTGATCGACAGCACAGCGGCATTCGCGCGCACCCTGCGCGCGCTCGGGGTGCGGCCCGGCGATCGGGTGGCCGGATATCTGCCGAATATTCCGGAGGCGGTGATCGCCTTTCTGGCCACCGCGAGCATCGGTGCGGTGTGGAGCGCCTGCGGTCAGGACTATTCGCCCAAGGCAGCACTGGACCGGCTCGGTCAGCTCGAACCCACCGTGCTGATCACCGCCGACGGCTACCGGTTCGGCGGCAAGACACATGACAAGCGCGACGATATCGCGGCGCTGCGGGCCGGACTCGACACCGTCGAGACGACGGTCGCCGTCTCCCAGCTGGGCCTGCCGGTTCCGGACGCACTGGCATGGACCGAGGCGGTCACCGATACCGAGGCCGTTGTCATCGAAACGGAGACGGTCGATTTCGACCATCCGCTGTGGATCGTCTTCTCCTCCGGCACCACCGGACTACCCAAGGGGATCGTGCACGGGCACGGCGGCGTGGTGCTCGAACATCTCAAAGCCGTTGCGCTGCAGGCGGATATCGGTGCCGACGACACCTTCTTCTGGTACACCAGCCCGAGCTGGATGATGTGGAACTTCCAGATCGCGGGACTGCTGGTCGGTGCGACCATTGTCTGCTACGACGGCAGTCCCACCTATCCCGCCCCGGATGCACTGTGGCACATCGCATCTCAGGTCGGCGCGACCGTCCTAGGCACCAGTCCCGGGTACGTCCTCGCCTGCATCAAGGCGGGTGCGGTGCCGCGCACCGATCACGATCTCACCGCACTCCGACAGGTCGGCATCACCGGCTCGTCACTGCCGCCCGCATCGGCGGTCTGGTTGGGCGACAATGTCGGTGACCATGTGCAGGTCGCCTCGATCAGTGGTGGCACCGATGTGGTCTCCGCCTTCATCGGCGGCGCGCGAACCGTACCCACCTGGCCCGGTGAGCTCTCCGCGCCCTATCTGGGTGTCGCGCTGGAAGCCTTCGACGCCGACGGCAAGCCGGTCCGCGACGAGGTCGGCGAACTCGTCATCACCAAACCCATGCCGTCCATGCCGGTGCGCTTCTGGCGGGACCCGGACGGAATCCGTTACCACGACGCGTATTTCGATATGTTCCCCGGCATCTGGCGGCACGGCGACTGGATCACCATCACCGACCGCGGCAGCATCGTAGTGCACGGCCGCTCCGACTCGACCCTGAACCGGCACGGCATCCGTATGGGCAGCGCAGATATCTACCAATCCGTCGAGCGCCTCCCCGAAATCACCGAGGCCCTCGTCATCGGCGCCGAACAACCCGACGGCGGCTACTGGATGCCGCTTTTCGTCACCCTCGCCCCCGACACCGATCTCACCGACGACCTCAAAACCCGCATCAACACCACCATCCGCACCGAGGTCTCCCCCCGTCACGTCCCCGACGAAATCATCGTCGCCCCCGGCATTCCCCACACCCGCACCGGCAAGAAACTCGAGGTGCCCGTCAAAAAGCTCTTCCAGGGCGCCGACCCCACCCGCGTCGTCGAACGCAGCGCGGTCGACAATCCGGACCTGCTCGATTGGTACGCCGCCGTTCGCCCGGCCCAGAACTGAACCGGCACACCGGCCGTGGATGCCAGGACAACGTGCCCGAGCCGGCTCCGGAACCGAAGCGCTCACCTCGAAACGGTTCCGGGCGCCACCTGGGAAAACAGACCGACCTAGACAGCTGGGGCGGTCGGGTTGTCGATACCATGGCGGCATGAGTGTCGACAATCGCCGTACGGCGCGTAAGGCGGTCAGCGGCGATTCGGCACCGCGCGAGATTCGGCGCAGGCCGAAGAATCGGCGGGCTCAGATCGCGGCGGCCTCGGCGGCCGCGTTCGGTGCGCTGGGCTATCACGGCGTGAGCATGGAGGACATCGCGTCCGGGCTCGGCATCAGTTCGGCGGCACTGTATCGGCACTATCCGAGCAAGTACGCGCTGTTCCGCGAGGAATTGCTGCGGGTGGGCCGGGCCATAAAGGCATCGGTCGAGCTGCCGGAGGCGGCGCAGGGCCGGGGGATGGCAGCCGAAGTCGACGGGATGGGTGAACTCCAGACGCCGCAGCGGCGGCTGCGTCAGGTGCTCGACGCGCTGATCGGCGTCACGATCGAGAATCGACCGACCGTCACCCTGGTGCGCTGGGAGGGCCGCTATCTCGAACCGGAGGATCTGGCGGTCCTCACCGACCAGCAGCTCGCCGTCGTCGGCGCGATCGGTGTCCAATTGGCCACATTGCGACCGGAACTCGCCGATGACGAGCTGCGGGTGCTGCGCGCCGCCATGCTCAGCGCGATCACCAGCATTGCCGATCACCATGCCAGCCTGCCCGCGAAATCCCTGGCCCGGCTGTTGAGTTCGGCCTGTTGGTCGATCGTGCCGGCTCAGCTGCCCGCCCTGGAAGCCGATGCCGAACTGCCGGTCGCGGCGGAGATTCCGGATTCGTTCAAACATGAGCTGTTGCTGCGCAAGGCCGTCGAGCTCTTCCACGATCGCGGCTACCCGAATGTCAGCGTCGAGGAAATCGCCACCGCCGCAGGGCTTTCCGCCGCATCGGCGGTGTACCGGTTCTATCGGGGCAAGAGCGATCTGCTCGCGGCCGCGTTCAGACGGGCCGCCGACCGGGTTTCCGGTGCCATCGGCCCGGCGGTGGCGGCGGCGGCCGATTCGGAAGCGGCGCTGACCACACTGATCGAACAGTACGTCGAGGGTTCCTTCGCCGAACCCGAGCTGACCTTCGTGTATTACACGGAGTTCCAACATGTTCCGAGCGACGAGCGCGCCGTGCTGCGAAATATCCAGCGGCTCAGCGTCGAAGAGTGGGCGCGGCTGCTGCGTGAAGTGCGGCCGGAGCTCTCACCCGCCGAGGCCCGCTTCCTGATCCACGCGGCCTTCGCGTTGGTGGTCGATCTGGGGCACACCTTCAGCACCGAACCGATCGCCTCCCCGGCCCGGGTTCGATTGCTCATGCAGCTCGTCCTGTTCGGCCGCCCGGCCCGCTCGTAGTCCGCGACCGTACTTCTGCGCCTCTTGGGCCGCTGATCGCGGTTCGGCCGCCGAGGTCTCGGACGGTCGAACCGCGGTCCCCTCTCAGCAGGCCACCGGCGCGGGCTCGCCGCGCATCCGGCCCTGCAGCCACCCCAGGACCTCGGGGGCGCCCTGTACCGCCGCGGTCAAATGCTCGGGCGCGGACACTTCCAGCGTCTGCAACCGCACCCCGGCACTGCACCAGTGGCGGTCGGTGTCGGTGATGGAGTCGACCGGAATCAGCGGGTCGGTCGGCGAATGCCACTCGAACATCGGTATTTGCGGCACCCCGGGATAGAGTTCCAGGCTGTTCTCCTCCACCACCGACCGAGCGACGCGACTGTTGACGAACGAAGTGCTGGTGACGAAATCGCCGGCACTGCCGTTGGCGCCCACGGCGAGGATTTCGTTGGTGCAGCTGTTGGCCATGGCGCCGCGGAGCGCGAGGCCGCGCTCGTTGAGATACGCGCTGGTCTGCATCTGATCCGGGTACTCCCGCTCCAGACCGATCGCCGCGGCCATGACCAGTCCGAACGCCGGGTGCGGCTGGAAGCCCAGCCCCTCCGCCAGCGATATCAGGTTCTCCGGGACGCCGCCGAGGGCCGCGCCCTGCAGCTGCAGCTCGGGCGCGTACGACGGCTGCAACAGTGCCGCCCATCCGGTCGCCAATCCGCCGCCGGAGTACCCGGCCAGCGCCACTGGGCTGTGCTGTACGGCGAGATCCGGCAGGCGTTTCACCGCCCGGATTCCGTCCAATACGATCTGGCCACCCAAACGCGCTGCGCCGAGGGCGAACTGCGGTCCGAGATGATCCGGCAGCGCGATAGTCCACCCCTGCTGCAGCACCGCATTCAACATCGACACCGACGCCCCGAGATTGAAATCGCCGCTGTAGAGCGTGTGCGATACCGCGCACTGCGTACCGAGCGAATTGATGAAATGCTGATACGACAGCAACGGCGCGTCGGGCTGATGCAGGAGTGGGGTAATTACCGTGGTGGTCGCCGCGATCGGCCCACCGTGCGAGTCGGTGGACCGGAACTTGACCAGCGTGGCGGTGGCGCCGGGGAACAGCGGCACCGGCGGCAATGCCCGCACGTCGAGTACGTCACCGGGGCTGTGCGCGCCCAGATCCGCCGGTGCGGCGTAGAACGGATCCGGATCGGGCACCGGATACAGCGGCGCCGCGGTCGCCGTCGTCGCCGACAGCAGCGCGAGTGCCACACCCCCGAATACACCGAGGGCACGGGTCCAACCGCGGCGCATGCCGCCGAGGAAAAGCAGAAATAGACGAGCCACGAGGTTGACCTCCACTGGTTGTGCGGGGCATCCGTCGACTAGCCAGGTGCATTCTTAGCAACCGGTGGCAAACTTACAGCGACATACCGTGTGGGGAGCGGAATACGACGAAAATTGGCATTGCTAATGATCAAATTCGTTCGGCTTCGGGTGCGGCGTCGTTCCGAACCGCGCCCCGAGCCACTCCTGGGCTAGGACCGGAGTGGTATGGCTAACGGGGAGCTCACCTCGTTGACGAGCCAGCGGCCGTTACCTTTGCCAAGTGCACCACCATGGAGCCATGGGTGACGCCACGCTCGCCCCCATGTAGCCGACCGATGATCGCCGCCCGCATGCCGGTGCGGCAGCGCCGCGGCCTGCTCATTTGCCCAGCAGCGCCGCTTCGACCTCGCCGTATTCGATGCGCGGCCCGCGCAGCTTCACCTGAAAGTCGATGCGGCCCAGATATTCCAATTCGTCCGGGCCGCCATTGCCATCGGTGCGCCGGCGAACCAGGTCACCGGTGCGGTACATCCGGTCACCCGGCGCGCCCTCGGGATTGGCCACGAAGCGCTCGGCCGTCAGTCCAGGACGCGCCACATAGCCGCGGGCCAACTGCACACCGGCGAGATACAGCTCACCGACCACGCCACTGGCCACCGGCCGCAGATTGTCATCCAGCACCAGCAATTCGGTGTCGTCGGCCGGCGCGCCGATGGGCACCGTCGTGCTGTCGGCGGCGGTGACTTCGTGGGCGGTGACATCGACGGCGGCCTCGGTGGGGCCGTACAGGTTGTGCAGTGTCGCGCCGCTGATATCGCGGAAGGCCGCCGCGGTAGGGGCCGGTAGCGCCGCACCGGAGGCGAATACCAGGCGCAGCGTCCGTGCCGCGGCTGCTATCCGCGGTTCGGCCGCGAGTACCGCGAGCATGGACGGCACGAAATGCGCGACGGTGACGCGACGTTCGGCGATTGTGCGCGCCAGATAGGCCGGATCACGATGACCATCCGGGGCCGCGATCACCAGCCGCGCACCGACCTGCAACGGCCAGAAGAACTCCCACACCGAGACGTCGACGGTGCACGGCGTCTTGTGTAGCACCACATCGTCGCCGCGTAGTCGATACCGCCGCTGCCGCCACCGCAGATTCGCCAGGATCGAACGATGCGATACCGCAACACCTTTCGGATGTCCCGCCGATGCGGAAGTGAAGATGACGTAGGCGGTGTTGTCCGGCGACAGCCGCGGTCGATCATCGCCGAGCGACGCCCCGGTCTCGGCGATGTCGAATTCATCTATCCGTAGTACCCGGATATCCGGTCCGAGTTCGGGCTGGTCGCGGGTCGTGGTGAGTACCAGGACCGGTGCGGCGATCTCGAGCACGTAACCGATGCGCTCGGCCGGATGCTCCGGATCGATCGGCACATAAGCGCCGCCCGCCCTGAGAATCGCGTACATGCCGACCAGCAGGTCGAACGAGCGGCGCACGGCCAGCCCGACCAGGCTGTCCGGGCCGACTCCGCGGTCGATCAACCGTCGCGCGAGGGCGTTCACCCGCGCGTCGAATTCCGCGTAGGTCAGTGTCGCACCGGCGAATTCCAAGGCCACCGCATCCGGCGTCCGACGTACCTGCTCCTCGAATTCGCTGACCAAGGTTTCCATCGGCGCGAATATCGAGGGCAGCACGTGGGCCGCCGTGGTCAGCGCATCATCGAGCAGTTGCTCGAGCGCAGCACCGAGTGTGCCGTCTTCCGACTCGAGCAGGGCGGGTAGTTGACCGGGGGCCACGACCGATACCAGTGCGTCGGCACCGAGACCGCCACCCATGGCCTCGTCCAGTGCCGTGATCTCGGTGGCCAGCCCACCGTAGGTGATCGTGGTGCCGTTGCGCCGCAGGGCGACCCGCTCCGGGTCCAATTGCGCGACCTTATCGATCAGGATGGGTAAGTCGTCGAGTCCGTATGCCCGGCGCAGAGCCGAATGATCATATGCGGCAACGCGATTGCCGAGTTCGCCGACCGCGACCGGTTCTGCCTGGGACATCAGCTATTCCTTCCGATTCGAGTTCCGACCCCGAGTTGGCGAGCACCGCCCACGCCTCGATGCGCAGGACCGCACCATCCCCCATCCACCTGTGCCGCATCGAGCGTCCGCCACACCTGCATCTCGAACGCGGCCAGCAGGGTGGCGGTGCGGCTCGACGACTCGGCGATACCGCATTCGATCGCCCGCTGCTGATCCGCCACATCCCGCAGCGGCAGATCCCCCACCGCCGGCTCGGCATCGACCACGCCTGCGCGCAGCAGGCGAACCAGCGACTCGGCACAGTCCGCGATGGTGGCTTCGTCGAATAGATCAGTGGCGTAGCTGAATTCCGCCCGGATCCCCGCCGGTGCCGGACCTTCCTCGAGTCCGGCACCGGCGAAGTCTTCGGTGACCATGAGTTGATGAAGATCGAATGTGGTCACTCCGGTCTCCAGCCTACTGGTGCAGGCCGACAAATCGGGGAGTTCGAATGCGATGTCCGCAGCATTGTCGAAAGCGAGCGATACCTGGAACAGCGGATGCCGCGCCGGCGTGCGCGGCGCGCATCGATCTGCTGCAGCACCGAATCGACGGTCCCGAGCACGGCTTCGATCGCACCGGGCTCGATCCGTAGCCCGCGCGAGGTCACCTGGAAATCGGAACGACCCAGGTACTCCAGTTCACCGTGGCTGGTCCGGCGGACCAGATCACCGGTGCGGTAAATCCTGATCGCCGACCCGAACGGGTCCGCGACGAACCGATCGGCGGTGAGCCCAGGACGGCCCAGATAACCACGGGTGAGCTGTACCCCCGACAGATACAGCTCACCCGCAGCCCCGACCGGTACCGGCCACAGCCGCGAATCGGGCGCGTAACGCCGGGTATTGAAGACCGGCGCGCCGATCGGCACGGAGAGAGTACCGGTATCGGTATCGGTCACTTCATAGAAGGTGACCTCGACCGCCGCCTCCGTACCGTACAGGTCGTGCAGCCGCACACCGGTCAGCACCCGCAGTCGCCGCGCCAGCGCGGCGGGCAGCGCCGCACCGGACGCGAGGACCGTCCGCAGTGCGATACGACCGGCGCACTCCGTCTGCGCCAGAATGACTTTCAGTATGGACGGTACGAAATATGCTGTCGTTGAACCATATTCGTCGATCTCCACCCGCAAATTGACCGGATCCCGATGACCGTCGCGCTCGGCGAGCCACCCCGACACATCGCTCGTGGCGGGCGCCTTCTGCAGCACGACATCGTCGGCTACCCCTTCCGGTCGCGCCCCACCCAACTCCGTACCGCGCACCCAGAGCCTCCTAATTCGGCGTAAGAAGCAGGCCGAACTCCTTCGGGCAGCACGAATAAGCCACTGCGGCAACACTGTTCAGTGTTGTCACATGGCTTCGACTCCACCACACGATGATTCGGCGAACGCGCGGGCAGCACGACACCCGCGCGGGATCGAAACAGATTGCGCCCCACTCGCGCCTAGCTCTTGATCGCTCCTCCAACGTCGCTGCCGCGGTGCAAGCGCCGCGGCGGTGTCAGCTACATCACACGGATGTGATCCACAGTGCGAACATTAGGCGCTTCGTTAATAAAAAGAAACTCTTTGCACTAAAAAATTTGGTCGGGCGTCCAACGCACTCAGCTGGAGTGAAGAAACACCTATGTGAGGTATTCGGCGACGCGTTCGGCAATCAATACCGCCGTCGCGTGCGGACCACGACTCAGTGGCACCGGAACAACGGAAAGATCCACCACGGACAGACCGGTCGTACCGTGCACGTTGCACCGCTCGTCGACCACCGCGCGCGCATCGTCGGCAGCACCCATTCGGCAGGTGCCCGACAGATGCTGCGAAGTAGCCGGATTCGCGAACAGCCACGCGTCATCGGGTTTCGATTCCGGCGGGCGCATCGTCGGTATCGCGTGCAATATCTCGCGCGCCGCGCCGACCGCCTCTCGTAACCGAATCCGATCCGCGGCCTCCGATAAGTAGCGGTAATCGATATGCGGCGACACGGCCGGGTCGGCGGAGCGGAGTCGGAGCACACCCGCGGAATGCGGGCGCATGAGCGCCACACCCAAACGATGGGTGTACGGGGTAAACGTTACGGCGTACGGACGGATTTCGACATCGTCGAGTTCCAGCACGTATTCCAGCGGGACGCCTTCGGCGGTCGTATACGGCGGGTCGAGGCGGAAGTCGATGCCGATCTCGGGGTGATCACTGACCCAGCCGCCGACCGGCGCGGGATGCACCACCGCAATATCCAGCGCCCGAAGCTGCTCCAGATCGCCGATACCCGAGCGCAGCAACAGCGCCGCGGATTCGATTGCGCCCGCGCACAACACGATGCGATTCGCATCGAGTGTGCCCGGCCGGCCCTCGTGCACGTAGTCCACCCCGATGGCGCGCGTGCCGTGGAAGCGGATGCGGGTCACCAGCGTCGCACCGGTCACCGTGAGATTCGGCCGCGCGAGCGCGGGCACGAGATACGCCGATCCGGTGTCGACCCGCCTGCCGTGCTCGATATTGCACGGCACCGGCCCGAAACCATCCGCGGGACCGGCACCGGGCAGTGCGTTCAAGTCAGGTATCAGTAGCAGGCCGAGTGCCGTACATGCCGAGGCGAATTCGCAGCTCACGGGGCCGGGCGCAGCCGCGCGACGCACTGGAATCGGTCCGGTCGTGCCGTGCCCTGGCCGGTCGCCGAAATCATGGTCGTGCTCGAGTCTGCGATAGGCGGGCAGGACCGCATCGAAGGACCACCCGCCGAGTTCCTTGCTCCACGCGTCGAAATCCGCCGCCGTCGCCCGCACGAAATAGCCGCCGTTGACCGCACCCGACCCACCGATCACCTTGCCGCGCACAATATCCCCGGTAACCCCACCTGCCAGAGTGACGGAATACCGCCACACCCACGGTGATTCGGGCCCGATCGGCATCCGATTCGCATCGAGCAGCGCCGCCGGATCGATCACCACCGGACCCGCTTCCAACAGCCGCACCCGATGGTCCGGGTCCGCGCTCAGCCGGGCCGCCAGCACACAGCCGGCCGTACCACCACCGATGATCAAGGTGTCGATCATCTACATCAGCTCATCGGGTGGTATAGCCATTACACATTCGATTCAGCTCCGGGGCGTGCTCGGTTTGAGCGATTCCAGGCTGCGCGCGCGGAATGCGCCCAGCCACAGGCCGGTTCCGTAGGCGATATCGTCCATCCGCTTGTAGACCAGGTAGCGCAACGGGTCGAGTCCGCCCGCGTCACGATGGGTGAACCAGTCGGCCAGCCCGTCCGCGACCGCCATGGTGACCGCGATGCGCCGGATGCGCCGGGACAGAACCATCGCCAGCATGGTGACCGGCCAATAGTGCCGGCACATGGCCGAAGCGAGTCGCCAGATACCCGCGAAATAACCGCGCGACAGATAGATCGCCGCGATCCGGGTCGGGTTGTCCAGTCCGGTGAAGACCCGGCGTAGTCGGGTCAGCGCGGTCACCAAGGTGATGAGTCCGCCGAGCAGTCCCCACTTCGTCAGCGTGGCGAACAGTATGGTCGCGACGACCGTCCAGAACGGCACCGACAGTGGGGTAACCATGCCCGCGTGCCGCTCGCCGAGCGGCGCGGCTCCGGTACCGTAGAACAGCTTGCGACCGAACCAGGCGCGGAACGAGATTCGATGATCGTGTGCGACATGCGCCGCCGGCTCATAGCGCAGCCGCCAACCGGCCCGCTCCAGCCGCCAGCATAGATCGACGTCCTCGGCCACCTGCATCGACTCGTCGAACCCGTCTTGCGCGAGCAGTGCCCGGCGGCGCACCAGCAGGGCCGCGCTCGGCACATACGACACCAGTCCGCGCGAGTGCACGGCCGATTCGCGCCGTCCGAGATCGAGCGAGGATCGGGTGTGTTCATAGCGCGCGAGCGCGTTCGACTCCGGATCCAGCGCGACGATCCGCGGCGCGACCAGCGCGACCTCCGGATCGCTGAAGTGCCCGAGCATCACCTCGAGCCAGCCGCTGCGCGGAACCACATCCGAGTCCAGGAAGGCGACGAAGTCGGTTGTCGCGGCACGCAATCCGGCATTTCGGGCGGCCGCCGGGCCCTGCGGGTGGTCATGGCGCAGTACGGTCACCCGGCAGCGGGTGCCACGGTTGGGCGGGATCTGGACGGGCTGATCCGAGCCGTCGTCGACGACGATCACATTGTGTCCGCGCAACGCCGCGAGCAATCGGGCGAGCCCATCGGCATTGTTGTGCAGTGGCACGATCACGGTCACGTCGTCGAGGGACGGCAGCAACCGGGGGCGCGGATTACCGACGCCGGAGTCGAGCAGCCGTCTGGCAACAACAGCGGACTTCGGGCCGTCGACCTCGAGGTACCCGTCGCCGATCATCTCGGCGGCCTCCGGGGCAAGTCGCAGCAACCGGGCGGGCGAACCCCCGATCAAGATGCGTCCCCCGGAGTATGCGCGTACCCGTGGATCGATCCGCACCCCGAATCCGTCGGGTAGGCGATCGTGGCGCATTCCTGGCATGGTAGGCGGAGATTCACACATTGGCATCATCAGTCCGGAAAAAAGACGGAATTCCGCACGAATTCGCCCGGGTAGCGCGAGAACTCCCGCGACTCGCGCCTTCGGCGGGTCGCGAGCGACTCGCCGAAGACAGCTGGCAACACGATGGCAATCATCAATTCGCCATTCGACAGCACTGGTCGATCAACGGGATAGCGCATGACTGGTTATCGGCTCGGCATCAGTTCAGCGGACTCTCGTCGCAGGCGCGGGCGGGGCGCCGCTGCGGCCGAGATACCGACAGTGTCAGCGGAATCGGGCCTGACTTGCGCGATCCGGGTCGGCTCGGCGCAATGCGCCGGGAGTGGTCCACCGACGAGCGCGGGATCATCCGCCCGGCATCGGCGAGCGCTGCCTCGCCGTAGCCCTGGACACATTCCGGGTCCGGTCCGTCGGCGGGCAGGCCGGTGAAGAACTTCGCGGCCATGCAGCCGCCGCGGCAGGAGTCGTAGTGGGTACAGGCGGAGCAGGCACCGCCACCACTGGGCTCACGCAGGTCGGCGAAGAGCTCCGATTCCTGCCACACGCTGCGGAAACCGCCTTCCGTCAGCACATTTCCAGCGCGGAACTCGTCGTGAATGGCGAAGGGGCAGGCATAGACGTCGCCGACCGGATCCACCAGGCAGACCACCCGGCCCGCACCGCACATATTCAATCCGGGCAGTGCCTGACCGAAGGCGGATAGATGGAAGAACGAATCACCGGTGAGCACGCCCTGGCCATTGCGCACCAACCAGTCGTAAAGCACCCGTTGCTGTTGCGGCAGCGGATGCAGTTCGTCCCACACATCGGCGCCGCGCCCCGACGGCCGCAGCCGCGTCAAACGCAGTGTGGCACCGTACCTGTCGGCAATCGCCTTGAACTCGTCGAGCTGGGCGATATTGTGCCGGGTCGCGACGACGGAGAGTTTGGCGTCCGCGAATCCCGCGGCCGCCAGATTCTCCAGCGCCCGGATCGCCATCGCATAGGAACCCGGTCCGCGCACCGCGTCGTTGATCTCGGCGTCGGCGCCGTCCAATGAAATCTGCACGTCCACGTAGTCACTGGCGGCCAGGCGGGCGGCGACCTCCGGCGTGATACGAACACCGTTGGTGGAGAACTTCACTCCGACATGGTGTGCGGTCGCGTAGTCGATGAGTTCCCAGAAGTCCGGGCGCACAGTGGGTTCCCCGCCGCCGATATTCACGTAGAAGATCTGCATGCGCTCGAACTCGTCTATGAGCGCCTTGCACTGCTCGGTGCTCAGCTCGCGTGGATCGCGGCGACCCGAGGACGACAGGCAGTGCACACAGGACAGATTGCAGGCGTAGGTCAACTCCCACGTCAGGCAGATCGGTGCGGCCAAACCGGCTTCGAACCTATCGATCAGGCGACCACCGGTGACGGTGGACGGCTGACCGGCCAGTGGCAGCGGCGCGACAGCGGGTACCGCAGCGCTGCCCCGCGCGGCCTGTCTGATCATGTCGGAGTCGGCCAGCTGATCCAACGCCCGGACGTACTGTCCGGCGTGATCATCGCTGACGCCCGCCGCATACAGTGCCGCGCGCGCCGAGATATGGGCCGGCAGCGACCGCACGATCTCGAGTATCCGCGGACTCTTCAGAAACGAGAGCTTGCGCGTGCCGAAGTGGTAGAGCAGCGCGCCGAAGGACTCCGGCCGCAGCGCCACCCGCGGATGCAGTTCCCATCGTGTGTCGAGATCGAGCATGGTCGCCGCGCCCGTCAGTAGACGCCGCACATACCGTCGATGGAGACCTCCTCGATGAGGGTCTCCTCGACCAGCGGCGCTTCCTCGACCGCCCGGGACTCGGCCGCCCCGATCCGTCCGGTGTTGTCGGTATCGATGTGTCCGATGGATCCGTACTCCGGCATGCCGACCTCCGTGATGTGACCGAGTTCCCACGCGGCCACTGGTGTAGCCGCCATCACACAATAACGTCACAAGCTGACAAAATGGAACGGAAATGTTCGAGACCCGTTCGAAGGCCGCTCGGACGCACACCGGACCAGGTCGTGGCCGCGCGCTCTAGACTGCGGGTGGCAAGCATTTGAACAGGACATGACGGGGCGATTCGGCCCGCAGTGGTAGAGGTGGCATGGGAGTCGGAAGAATGCAGACGAGCGGGGGCGGAGTTACCCCGCGGTGCGAGCTCGAGTGCCGGAGGCGCCAGCTTGCGTAATCACGGAGACCCCGAGAGCACCGCGAATCGAACACTATCGGAGTCCGAGATTGTCGAGGCCGCGTTGCGGGTGGTACGTGAGGACGGCGTGGAGAAGTTGTCGATGCGACGACTCTCCCGCGAGCTCGGCGTTTCCCCGATGGCGCCGTACTACTACGTCGCGGATAAGCGCGAGCTGCTCGATCTCGTCGCCACCGCGGCGCTGACCGGCGTTCGTAAACCACTGGCCGATTCCGGACCGTGGCAGCACCGGCTGCGCGATTTGATCGACCAGATCGATGAGAAGCTGCGCAAGCATCCCGGCCTCGGCGATGTGCTGATCGAACAGATGCTGGGAAAACAGCTCGACCTGATCGCCGCGATCATGGAAATCCTGTTCGAGGCCGGTTTCAACGACCGCGATGTGCTCGCCGGGTACACGACGATCCACACCTACCTGTTCGGCCGCCGCCGGGTGAACCCGAGGGAACCGCAGCCACTGACGGATTTCGCGCTGCCCGAGGCGGTGGCGCGGGCCACCCGATACCTGCCCGAACTGCGCGGAAAGTACGCCTACGACTTCGGCATGGAGGTGCTGATCGCGGGTCTGGAAGCCCAGCTTGTCCGTCAACCCGGCCCCGACGTACGATGAAACTGAAACACGTTCTAGTTTTGGTTCGGCTCGAGAGGACGACAGTGTGAGCGAGCGTAGCGAAGGAACCGAAGGCACAGCACCTTCGGTGGTCATGACCACCGTCGAGGTTCCACACGGTTCGCGTTCGGTCGTGCTGCGGGTCGCCGCGGTCATCGCCGAGACCTCGGACACCTGTTCGCTGGTCTTCGACGTCCCGGACGAGTCGCGCGAACGCTTCAGCTATCAGCCGGGCCAGTTCCTCACCCTGCGCATCCCCAGCGAGCTGACCGGCTCGGTGGCCAGGTGCTATTCGCTGGCCAGCTCGCCGTACACCGACGACAAGCCCAAGGTGACCGTCAAGCGCACGGCGGGCGGCTACGGGTCGAACTGGGTGTGCGACAACGTCGAAGCGGGCGACGCGATCGAAGTACTGCCGCCCTCGGGCGTTTTCACGCCGAAGGATCTCGACGACGATCTGCTGCTGTTCGGCGCGGGCAGCGGCATCACGCCGGTGATGTCCATCCTGAAATCGGCGCTGGCACGCGGCTGCGGCCGAATCGTTTTGGTGTACGCCAATCGCGATCCCGAGTCGGTGATCTTCGCCGGCGAGCTGCGCGAATTGGCCGAGAAGCATCCGCAACGGTTCACCGTGATCCACTGGCTGGAGTACCTGCAGGGACTGCCCACCGCCGACGGTCTGGCCGCCCTGGTCGCACCGTACACGAGCTACCACGCCTTCCTGTGCGGCCCCAAGCCGTTCATGGACCGGGTACACGACGCACTCGCCCAGCTCGACGTGCCCCGCTCACGCACCCACGCCGAGGTGTTCAATTCCCTTGCCGGAGATCCGTTCGCGGATCAGGCGCCGGTCGAGGTGACCGAGCAGGAACAGGCCGAGGCGGCCACCGTCGAGGTCGAACTCGACGGTACGGTGCACGAGCTGAAGTGGCCGCGCAAGCAGACCCTGGTCGACATCATGCTGTCGCAGGGTCTCGATGTGCCGTACTCCTGTCAGGAGGGCGAATGCGGATCCTGCGCGTGCACGGTACTCGAGGGCAAGGTCGACATGGACAATGCCGAAATCCTCGATCCCGAGGACATCGAGAACGGCTACATCCTCGGCTGCCAGGCACATCCGGTCACCGATCACCTGCGCATCCAATTCTGAGCTCGGTGCCGGGCCCGTCCTACCCCTGCGCTCCGAGAATCCGCCCCGACTCGAAGGCCGCCGCGCTGGAGGGCAATGTGCCGGGCCGACCACTGTTGCGCACCCGCACCTCGCCATTGCCGGTGGTCGGCCTGCCGAGTGCCTCCATCCGCCGAATCGTCTGCGCCGCAACGGCTTGCGCACTGTCGAACAGTCGCACCCGGTCCGGCAGCGCGGCCACGATGGCATCGACGACCAGCGGATAGTGGGTACAGCCGAGCACCACACCCTCCACATCGTCGGGCGTCTGTTCGGCCGCGCGCGCGATCGAATCACGGGCCGCGACCAGGTCACCGCGATCGATGGAATCCGCCAAACCGTGGCAGGCGATGCCGACCACCTTCGCATCGCCGCCGAAGCGGGCGATCAGATCGGCCTGATATCGGCTGGCGGTGGTCGCCGCGGTGGCCCACACCGCGACCGATTTGCATACCGCCGCGGCGGGTTTGATCGCGGGGACCGTGCCGATCACCGGGATATCCGGCCCGACCTCGGCGCGCACCTCATCCAAGGCGGTGACGCTGGCCGTATTGCACGGCAGCACGAGGACTTCCGCGCCGAGCCGGACCGAGCTGCGCGCTGCGTCGACCACCCGGTCGGTCACCCACTGTTCCGGCTTGGGACCCCACGGCGCGCCATCCGGGTCCAGCTGGAGTAGCAGGTCGACATCGGGCCGCAGCTTGCGCAGCCAGGCGGCCGTGGGCAGCAACCCCAGCCCGGAATCGATGAGCGCGACGATCACCCGACCACCGTATTACAACCGATAACCGCGCCCTATTCGGCCGCCGAGCTGGCTGTTTCGCGCGACCTGGGCAATATCGCTACGACTGGGTGGCCGCGAGCAGATCCGCGATCGGCGCTCCCGTCGCGATCTTCGCACGGACCTTCATCACCTGACCGGTCATACCGGCGCCGACCACCCCGGTCAGATTGCCCTGCTGCGAGTAGTAGGCAAGGAATTTGCGGCCGTCGTCGGCGACGACGTGGATTTCGTCGTCCGCGCGCGGGGTACCGAGCGCCTGAATCTTCACGTCGTACTGATCGCTCCAGAAGTACGGCACCCGCGCCGCGGTCGGCGGTTCGGCGCCGAGCAGCGCGCACGCCAGCAGCCGCGCCTGCTCACCGGCATTGGTCCAGTGCTCGACGCGCTCGCGCTGCCCGGTCGCGTGCAGCCAGGCGGCCACATCGCCGACCGCCCACACCCCCTCGACCGAGGTGCGCCCCACCTCGTCCGCGAGGACACCGCCCCCGGCCGACGGCTCGCCGAGTGCGATACCGGAATCGGCGAGCCATTCGGTCACCGGTCGGGAACCGACACCGATGACCACCAGATCGGCGGCCACCTCGCTGCCGTCGGAGAGCCGGGCCCCGCGCACGTGATCGTTATCGGCGAGCAAGGTGTCCAAGCCCGTTTCGCAGCGCAGATCGACGCCCTCGTCGCGATGCATTCGAGCGACCAGCGCACCGATCTCGGCACCGAGCACTGAGGCCAGCGGCGTCGGCTGCGGTTCGATGAGGACAACGTCGACGCCGCTGGCCCGGAAGCTCGCCGCGAGTTCACAACCGATGAATCCGGCTCCGACCACCAGGACCGTGTGAGCGCCGGACAATTCCTCGCGCAGCGCGGCGGCGTCGGCATGGCCGCGCAGCACATGCACGCCCCGCAGATCGGGCAGTCCGGGCAGGCGGCGCGGCCGCAGGCCCGTCGCGATGATCAACTCGCCGTAGTCGAGCGTGCCACCGTCGGCCAGGCGCACCTGGCGCACAGCGGTGTCGACGCCGACCGCCTCGGTACTCAGCCGCAGGTCGATCTGCTTCTCGTCGAAGAATTCGGCCGGGCGCAACGTGGTGTCGTCGGTTTCGCCGCGCACGAACTGCTTGGACAGCGGCGGGCGATCGTAGGGCAACCGCGACTCTTCGCCGACGAGGATCAACTCACCCCTGTACCCGGCGCGGCGCAATTCCTCCGCCGTACGCAAACCGGCCAGACCAGCTCCGATGATCACAATCGGCCCGTTCATCCGGCTATCCCTTCGGTAGTGCCTGGCGCGCACCGGGTCGAGTTGGCATCCACCACTGAGCGTGACACTAAGACCGACCCTAACGTTTGCTTGGTCGCACATCGCCGTGCGGGCCTTCACTGCGCACCATCAGGACCTATCGGTGCGCAATCGTATCCCTAACTATATTGATCGGTCGGTCAATCAGAGTTAGATCTGAGTCAGGAGAACAATTCAGAGCCTGAGGAGGCACATATGTTCACCGAAAGTCGCGCACAGGACTTCTTGGCCGTTGTACTGGGCGTCTTCACCGCGCTGTCACCCCTGTGGGTGGACACGAACGACAACGCCAGGTGGACGCTGATCGTTCTGGGCGTGCTCATCGCCCTCACCGGCTTGGCGCAGATGTATCGGGCGACCCTGACGGCCGCTGACTACGCGATGGGCCTTTTCGGCGCACTGCTGTTCGTTTCCCCGTGGGCGATGAACTTCACCGACTACCGCGGCGCATCCTGGACCGCATGGATAGTGGGCGTGGTGACGGTGGTGGTCGCGGTCGCGGCGCTGCCGGCGATGTCGGCCCGGTTGCACGATATGGCGCCGCACCACTGATGCAGATGCCGAGACCTCGGCGCGGCGGGCGTCGTCGTAGCGCGAAAGTCGACGGCGACGCCCGTCAGCTCATTCTCGATGCCGCGGAACGACTGTTCGCGGCGCAGGGATTCGATGCGACCGCGACAGCGGCCATCGCCGAGGGCGCCGGTGTTCCCAAGGGTCTGGTCTTCTACTACTTCCCCACCAAGGACTCGATTCTGTCCGCGCTGATGGCCGAGCGGGTGCCCGCCCAGCCGATCGCCGATATCGGCACCGTGATCACACCGGGCGATCCGGCGGCCAGCCTGATCAATCTCGATGCCGCGCTCAATCTGCGCGATCACCGTTCGTCGGTGCTGCGCGTGATCATGTGGCGCGAGGCCGATACCCATCCCGACGTGCGCCGCCAATTGCGCCGGCTGCGCGATCAACTGCTCGACGTCACCGCCCGGGTGCTGCAGGCCAGCGCGCCCGTCCCGGTGCAGCCCGGCACGCTGCGCGCATGTGCCGCGGCCTGGGTTTCGGCGATGTTCGCCATCGCCAGCAGCGATCGACTGCACGCGCTCGACGGGCTCCCGCTGCCGACCGCGGATGAAATCTGTAACGTCGCCCAGGTCGTCGCAGCGGGTATGACGCAGCTCGGCTGAGCACCGAAATCTGAAAGACTCGCATTCTCAATGCGGGTCTACGATGCGTGTCCGGCACCGAGGAACTGCTAGTCGGCGAGGAAGGCGACAGCATCGGGGGCGAGCCGCTTCACAACCCCGATATGCGTGGTGTCCGGATAAATGATCAACCGCGAGTTCGGGATGCCATCGGCGGTGCGGCGGAAGGTCTCCGTGCTGTAGGCGCCGTCACGGTCGCCGCCGAGGACCAGCGTCGGCGCGACGATATCGCCGAGCCGCCCGCCGAGGTCGAACCCATCCTCGGCGCGGATGAAGGCCAGCGTGTCCGCCGGATTCTTCGGGCGCGCAAGGGGATCGGCCAACCAGAAACCCGCCGCAGCGATGCGCTGCGCGATCGACGATGTAGAGCCGACGGCGGCCATATGGTGCAGTGCGCGTTTACCCGCGTAGGCCGCCTCGCCGTAGGCCAGTTGCGCCGCGCGGGCGGCGTCTTCCAGGGTGTAGCCGGACGAAGCGATGATCAGTCGGCGCACCGCGTCAGGTCGGTCCGCCGCGAGCTGCAGCGCCAGCGATCCCCCCGAGGAGACGCCGAGAACGTCGACAGGCGTATTGAATTCGGCCCACAGCGCATCCGCATGCTCGGCGGCGATATCGGCCATCGTCGTCCCCTCGGCCATACCGGGCGCACGGTTCACCGCATACACCCGAAAATGTGCCGCAAGCGGTGCCAACGTCTTGATTTCGGCCTGACGCATCCACCCGGTCGGATTCGCGTGATCCGGCGTGAACCACCGCAGAAACACCAGTGGCCGCCCCGCGCCGAGCGCGAGATACGGCATCCCGTGTACCAACGTCCCCTCAGTAACGTCCAGTGCGGTGGACAGCGCCGAACTTCTCATCGCATCCTCCGATCATCCGGTCTTTACCCTCCTTTGCCGGACGTTAACCCCGCCTGCGAATCGAATTCCCTCCCGAAACGCCGAACGGCGCCGCCCCTTTCGGGGCGACGCCGTTGGAAAAGCGATTCAGTGAATCACTTGATGATCTTCGTGACGCGACCGGCGCCGACGGTGCGGCCACCCTCGCGGATCGCGAAGCGCAGACCCTCGTCCATGGCGACCGGCTGAATCAGCTTGACGGACATCTCGGTGTTGTCACCGGGCATGACCATCTCGGTGCCCTCGGGCAGGGACACAACGCCCGTCACGTCCGTGGTACGGAAGTAGAACTGCGGACGGTAGTTGTTGAAGAACGGGGTGTGGCGGCCACCCTCGTCCTTGGACAGGATGTAGGCCTGACCCTCGAACTCGGTGTGCGGGGTGGTGGTGCCCGGCTTCACGACGACCTGGCCACGCTCGACATCTTCGCGCTTGATACCACGAACCAGCAGACCGACGTTGTCACCGGCCTGGCCCTGGTCGAGCAGCTTGCGGAACATCTCGATACCGGTAACGGTGGTCTTGGTGCTCTTCTCGCGGATGCCGACGATCTCGACTTCCTCGTTCACGTTGATGATGCCACGCTCGACACGACCGGTGACGACGGTGCCACGACCGGTGATCGTGAAGACGTCCTCGACCGGCATCAGGAACGGCTTGTCGGTCTCACGAACCGGGTCCGGGATGGACTCGTCGACCGCGTTCATCAACTCGACGATCGCCTCGGTCCACTTCGGGTCGCCCTCGAGCGCCTTCAGACCGGAAACGCGCACGACCGGCGCTTCCTCGTCGAACTCCTGGGCGGCCAGCAGCTCGCGGACCTCCATCTCGACGAGCTCGAGGATTTCCTCGTCGTCGACCATGTCCGACTTGTTCAGCGCGACCAGGATGTAGGGCACGCCGACCTGACGAGCGAGCAGCACGTGCTCACGGGTCTGCGGCATCGGGCCGTCGGTCGCGGCGACCACGAGGATGGCACCGTCCATCTGCGCCGCACCGGTGATCATGTTCTTGATGTAGTCGGCGTGACCCGGCGCGTCGACGTGGGCGTAGTGGCGCTTCTCCGTCTGGTACTCGACGTGGGAGATGTTGATCGTGATACCACGAGCCTTCTCCTCCGGCGCCTTGTCGATCTGATCGAACGCGAACGCCGCGTTCAGATCCGGGTACTTGTCAGCCAGCACCTTGGTGATCGCTGCGGTCAGCGTGGTCTTGCCGTGGTCGACGTGACCGATGGTGCCGATGTTGACGTGCGGCTTCGTCCGCTCGAACTTCGCCTTCGCCACTTGGTGTCCTCCTGGACTTGTTGGTGCGTGCAGTTGCAGCAGTGCGGTTTACATATTGGGGGTCGTGCATGACTCCCGGCTGATCGGGGCAAGTCTTGCACCTGCCCCGATCGGACTATTCGCCGGTCGCCTTGGCGATGATCTCCTTCGACACGTTGGCCGGAACCTCCGCGTACGAATCGAACACCATGGAGTAGTTCGCCCGGCCCTGGGTCTTCGACCGCAGATCACCGATGTAACCGAACATCTCCGAGAGCGGAACCAGCGCCTTGACGACACGGGCACCACTGCGTTCCTCCATGGCCTGGATCTGGCCACGGCGGGAATTCAGGTCGCCGATCACATCGCCCATGTAATCCTCGGGCGTGATGACCTCGACCGCCATCAGCGGTTCGAGGATCACCGGACCGGCCTTACGGGCCGCTTCCTTCAGGGCCTGCGAGCCGGCGATCTTGAAGGCCATTTCCGACGAGTCGACGTCGTGGTACGCGCCGTCGAGCAGCGTGACCTTCAGGTTCACCAGCGGGTAGCCCGCGAGCACACCGTACTGCATGGCGTCCTGCGCACCCGCGTCCACCGAAGGGATGTATTCGCGGGGCACGCGGCCACCGGTGACCTTGTTCTCGAACTCGTAGGTCGCGCCGTCCTCGCCGACGAACGGCTCGAGGGCGATGATGACCTTGGCGAACTGGCCGGAGCCACCCGTCTGCTTCTTGTGGGTGAACTCGAGCTTCTCGACCGGCTTGGTGATCGTCTCGCGGTAGGCCACCTGCGGCTTGCCGACGTTCGCCTCGACCTTGAACTCGCGCCGCATGCGGTCGACGAGGATGTCGAGGTGCAACTCGCCCATACCGCCGATGACGGTCTGGCCGGTCTCCTGGTCGAGCTTGACCGAGAAGGTCGGGTCCTCTTCGGACAGACGCTGGATCGCGGTGCCCAGCTTCTCCTGGTCGGACTTGGTCTTCGGCTCGATGGAGACCTCGATGACCGGGTCCGGGAAGGTCATGGACTCGAGCACGATCTGGTTCTGCGGATCGCACAGGGTGTCACCGGTGGTGGTGTCCTTCAGGCCGATGACCGCGTAGATGTGACCCGCGCCGGCCTCGGTGACCGGGTTCTCCTTGTTGGAGTGCATCTGGAACAGCTTGCCCAGGCGCTCCTTCTTGCCCTTGGTCGAGTTGATGACCTGGGCACCGGAGTCGACCTTGCCCGAGTACACGCGGACGTAGGTCAGCTTGCCGAAGAAGGGGTGCACGGCGATCTTGAACGCCAGCGCCGCGAACGGCTCGCTGGTGTTCGCGTCACGGTGGATGATCTCCTCTTCCTTGCCCGGGACGTGGCCGTCGGTGCCACCATCGTCCAGCGGGGTCGGCAGGTAGTCGATCACGGCGTCGAGCATGGGCTGCACGCCCTTGTTCTTGAACGCCGAACCGCACAGAATCGGGTAGAGCTCGGAGTTGACCGTCATCTTGCGGATGGCGCCCTTGATCTCCTCGATCGAGAGGTCTTCGCCGCCGAAGAACTTCTCCAGCAGCGCCTCATCCGATTCGGCGACGGTCTCGAGCAGCTCCTGACGGTACTGCTCGGCCTTCTCCGCGAGGTCGGCCGGGATCTCTTCGATCTCGTACTTCTCGCCGAGCTTGGTCTCGCCCTTCCAGACCTTGGCATTCATCTCGACCAGGTCGACGATGCCCTCGAAGGTGTCCTCGGCGCCGATCGGGAGCTGGATGACCAACGGCTTGGCGCCGAGACGGTCCTTGATGGTCTGCACGGTGAAGTAGAAGTCCGCACCGAGCTTGTCCATCTTGTTGACGAAGCAGATCCGAGGCACGTTGTACTTATCGGCCTGACGCCACACCTGCTCGGACTGCGGCTCGACACCTTCCTTACCGTCGAACACCGCAACGGCGCCGTCGAGCACGCGCAGCGACCGCTCCACCTCGACGGTGAAGTCGACGTGCCCGGGGGTGTCGATGATGTTGATCTGGTTGTTGTTCCAGAAGCATGTGGTGGCCGCGGAGGTGATGGTGATACCACGCTCCTGCTCCTGCTCCATCCAGTCCATGGTGGCGGCGCCATCGTGGACTTCACCGATCTTGTAGGTGATGCCGGTGTAGAAGAGGATGCGTTCAGTTGTGGTCGTCTTGCCCGCATCAATGTGGGCCATGATGCCGATGTTGCGGACCTTGTTCAGGTCGGTGAGCACGTCCTGTGCCACGGAAATCTTCCCCGCTCGTAGCTAGTTGGGATTTTCGGGGACGACCCGGTGGTCGTCTCTATGTCAACGCCGGAAGCGGCAGGTTAGTGCCGCATTCCGACTCTGCCTCCCGACCCAGAAAACGACGGGCCGGGCAGACGTCACCAGCGGTAGTGCGCGAAGGCCCGGTTGGATTCGGCCATCTTGTGGGTGTCCTCACGGCGCTTCACCGAAGCACCGAGACCGTTGCTGGCGTCGAGCAGTTCGTTGGCGAGGCGCTCGACCATCGTCTTCTCGCGCCGGGCGCGCGAGAAGTTGACCAGCCAGCGCAGCGCCAGGGTGTTGGCGCGGCCGGGACGAACCTCGACCGGCACCTGGTAGGTGGCACCACCGACGCGGCGAGGCTTCACCTCGAGCGACGGCTTGACATTGTCGAGCGCGCGCTTGAGGGTGACGACCGGATCGGTGCCGGTCTTCTCGCGCGCCTGCTCCAGCGCGCCGTAGACGATGCGCTCGGCGGTGGACTTCTTGCCGTCCAGCAGGATCTTGTTGACCAGCTGAGTAACCAGCGGCGAACCGTAGACCGGGTCGTTGATCAGCGGACGCTTGGGTGCGGGGCCCTTGCGTGGCATATCAGCTCTTCTCCTTCTTGGCGCCGTAACGGCTGCGGGCCTGCTTGCGGTTCTTCACACCCTGGGTGTCGAGCGAGCCACGGATGATCTTGTAGCGGACACCCGGAAGGTCCTTCACACGACCGCCGCGGACGAGCACCATCGAGTGCTCCTGCAGGTTGTGGCCCTCACCCGGGATGTAGGCCGTGACCTCGACCGCGCTGGTCAGGCGAACACGCGCGACCTTGCGCAGCGCGGAGTTCGGCTTCTTCGGGGTGGTGGTGTACACGCGGGTGCACACGCCACGACGCTGCGGGCTCCCCTTGAGGGCCGCGGTCTTGGTCTTGGCGACCTTGTCGCGACGACCCTTACGGACCAGCTGGTTGATGGTTGGCATAGACCGGCTTTCCTTAATTAGTTAACGCGGTGTCTGGAACTTCATGTCTGTGTTCAATTCGCGATGCTCGTGGGGCCCTTCGTGGTCACGCTCCGCTACCTCCTTCGGGCCCGTCACTCCCATCGCCGTGTTCAATTAGCAGCGCTCTCGGGACCCTCCGTGGTCACGCAAGCTGCCGCCTCCGGGTCCGTCGTTCACGCTGCGGTCATCGAGCTTTCACTCGCACGTCCGGCCGCGTTTCTCGCGTCCCGAGGTCGGGCGTGTCGCACGCAAGAAATATCCCCAATTCCGGGCACGCCGGAAAGGTCAGCCGCTCTCGCTGGCCTAAGTTTGCGCACGAACTTGCCCGCATGCTTCCGGGCACAGCGATCCACGATACCCGTGGACGCGACACAGCGTCAAAGTGGGGGTCGGTTGACACCTCCCACGGACCGCAACGACCTGCCAGGTTACCGCGCCAGATTCAGCGTCAGCTCGACCAATTTCTGGGCACCGGCGCACGGATCGGGATGGCCGCCGGGACGGTAGTTGATCCACCAGCCGATGATGCCGGTGTCGGCCGCGCCCGCACTCACCCCGCACGAGTCGGGATCGTTCGGACGTGTCGTCTTCAGCCCACGCCGCCCCTGCACGGTGATGTTCTCGGTGTTGTAGCCGAGCTTGTCGTTATTGGATTTCTCGTTGTTCAGCGAGCCTTCCTCGTACCAGTTGAGCGTCACCATGGCCGTGCCGCCCGGCGCGTCCTCGACATCCCACATGCACACCGCGCCGTTGAAGGATGGGGACACGACCGTCGCATTGCCGACCGCCGCACCGATCTGGTCGAGTCCGACCACCTCGCATTCGCGCAGCAGCTTGTCGAAATGGGTATTGATCGTGGTAGTTCCGCTGCCACCCGCCGGATGCGCCGAACCCTTGACGGTTTTGCCACAGCCACTCGCGGACAGCGTGACCGCGAGCACCGCGGCGGTCACGGCCGCGACGCGCAGACCAGGACGTGAACTCATCCGCATTCCCCTCACTGCAGCCGCTGCACGGTCAACTCGGCCAGCTTGCGGGTCCGATCACACGGATTGCCCTGCTCGGAGAACAGTCCGTAGGACATCGACCATTCGAAGAAATCGTCATTGAGCTGCACTGCCAGATCGCAGACCGAACCGTTGGGATCCAGTGCCTGGAAACCCTTGCGGCCACCGACATCGATGGTGTCCGGATTGCGCCCGACATTGGATACCCAGGCTTTCTCGCGGTCGATCGGACTACCCCGATAGGACGCGAAAGTGACACTCGGCGAAGCGAGTCCAGCGGATTGGAAGTTGCACCCGACCGAATTCCGGTACACCCGAGCGAGTTGGGGCAGCCCGGCGATATCGCGCACCTCTTGATCGGTGACATGACCGCATTCACCGACGAACGGCCCGAGCGCCGCGACCTTCGGCGGCGGGCGCAGCGGGGAGTTCGAGGAATCGGAGTCCCCGTCCGAGCCGCAGGCCGACAACGTCAATACCAAGGCCAGACCGGTGATGATCGCCGACGGGATCCGCATGCCGTGAACTCTACTGAGTTTTTGGCCGCGCGGGCGCGGCGTGTTCGCGTCTCTGTCTGCGTGCAGCGCCTTCGGCGCTGCGTGTTCGCGGCCCGGAATGTCGGTATCGCGGAGCGATTCGATGGGGGGTGGCGGTTGGGCGACGGGGTGGTCGAGTCCGTGCGCACCTCGCCGCTTACCGGGCGCTTACAGGTTTCCTCTCGCCGCTTGTTCGCGCTCTATCGCCTGGAACAGTGCCTTGAAATTGCCCTTACCGAAGCCGAGTGAGCCGTGGCGTTCGATGAGTTCGAAGAAGACCGTCGGGCGGTCGGTGAGCGGTTTGGTGAAGATCTGCAGCAGGTACCCGTCCTCGTCGCGGTCGATCAGAATGCCGCGGCGCTGCAGCTCCCGCACCGGGACGCGGACGTGACCGATGCGGGCCCGCAGTTCGGGATCGGAGTAGTAGGTGTCCGGCGTTTCGAGGAATTCGACGCCCTCGCGGCGCAATACGTCGACGCATTCGAGGATGTCGCCGGTGGCCAGCGCGATGTGCTGTACGCCTGGGCCGCGGTAGAACTCGAGGTATTCGTCGATCTGCGAGCGCTTCTTACCGATCGCGGGTTCATTGAGCGGGAACTTCACCCGGTGATTGCCATTGGCCACCACCTTGCTCATCAGCGCCGAGTATTCGGTCGCGATATCGTCGCCGACGAATTCGGCCATATTCGTGAATCCCATGACGCGGCGGTAGAACTCGACCCACTCGTCCATCATGCCGAGCTCGACATTGCCCACGACATGGTCGATGGCCTGGAACAGCCTGGTCGGGGTGCCGACACGGGGCTGATAGCCGGAGCGACGGGCGACATATCCCGGCAGGTACGGACCGTAATACCCGGAGCGGTCGATCAGCGTATGCCTGGTCTCGCCGTAGGTGGCCAGGGCCGCCGAGCGGACCGTTCCGAATTCGTCTGTGTCATCGTGTGGTTCGACGAGGATCGTCGCGCCGTGCGTGCGCGCCCACGCGATACAGCGGTCCACATCCGGAACCTCGAGCGCGATATCGACAATGCCGTCCCCGTGCCGATCATGATGCGCGACCAGCGGGCTGTCCGGGGCGACCGCACCGGTGATGACGAATCTGGCCGCACCGCTGCGCAGCACATAGGCCTTGCGATCGCGGTTGCCGGTCTCCGGGCCCGAGTAGGCCTCCAGGCGCATACCGAAAGCGGATTGCATGAAATGCGCGGTCTGGGTCGCGTTGCCGACCACCCAGACCAATGCGTCCCAGCCGATGACCGGGAACGGATCCACGCTGTCGTCGTGATCGACCAGTCCAACCAGGCGGCGCAACTCACCGTCGGTGGGCAGCGGGCCGCTCTGTCGTTGGCTATCCGGCAGGTGCTCGATGGTCATGATCCAAGGAAATCGCCGCCCCTTCGGATAGGCAACATCATCGCTTTTGGTTAGCCACAATGGCGAAATCGGCTAGCACATCACCCCTGATGCTGGACAATTTGAATAGCATCACAAGTGACCTGCACCACGCCGATCGCGTCCTGAAGGGAGGCCGTCATGTCGCGTACGCCCGCGAAACTGGATGAACTCGATCTCGCTATCCTCACCGCGATGCACGAGTATCAGAAGGCAGGCATTCTCGAACTGTCCCGGCGCACCCGGGTCGCCAGGGCCACCGTCCAGTCGCGGATCGGTCGGATGGAGGAGTCGGGCGTCATCTGCTCCTATGATCCGCGGATCGACGTCACCGCAGCGGGTTTCGATGTGCAGGCCTTCGTCACCTTGGAGATCGCTCAGGGTGCGCTGGATACGGTGGCGGCCGAACTCGACGCGATTCCCGGTGTGCTGGAAGCATATGCGACCACCGGCTCCGGCGATGTGCTGTGCCGGATCGGCGCGGATTCCCATGCCGGACTGCAGGCGGTGTTGCTGAGCATCGACCGGACGAGTTCGGTGGTGCGCTCGCACAGTGTGATCGTGCTGTCGACGGTAGTTGCGCACCGGACGCTGCCGCTGTTGCGCACACTGACACCGACCGGAACCACCAAAGCGCCCGCGTACCGGGACAACTCGGAGCGCTGACCCCATCTAGGCTCGTACATCCAGTGTCACCGGAGTACGAGATTTCGATGAGCGAGCCTGCCGAATCCACCACCGCAACACTCCATGCCCGCGCCACATGGGCGGAATTGCCCGCGGTACGGGTCGGACGTCGAGCACGTTCGACGTAGTGCCGGATGGTCAGGGCCGCGGACCGGCCCCCAAGTCCAGTATTTCGGCGCTCGGCCGCTTGTCGGCCTCCAGGAATGCGGCCAGAGCGTTGGCTTCGGCGTCCACTGCGTCGCGCTCCGCGACCGTAGAAACCCGCGAGGAAGCCGTCGACCAGGATCGGTGACACCGCGGTGGCGAATGCGCGCAGGGGTGGGGCCGTGCCAACGGGGACGATTCTGGCTCGGGCGCCGTTCGTCGACCGGTCGGGATTCGTGCGCGGCGGCTCGTGGTCAGCGCAGGGTGACGACTACCTTGCCGGTGGCGGTGCGGTTGTCGAGGGAGGCCACGGCCTCGGCGGCGCGCTCCAGCGGGTAGAGCACCGGCTCGGGCGGTGCGATCTTGCCGGAAGCGAGCAGGGGCTCGACCTCTTCCCACTGCTCGGTCAGGTAGCCGGGATGGGTCATCATCCATTCACCCCAGGCCGCACCGATCACCTCGACATTCTTGAGCAGCAGTCGATTCACCTTGACCGTAGGGATTTCACCGGCGGTGAAGCCGACCACCAGCAGGCGGCCCGCCCGAGCGAGGCTGCGGATGCTGTCGGTGAACCGATCGCCGCCGACCGGATCGAGCACGATATCGACACCGCGGCCGCCGGTCAGCTCCTTGACGGCCGCCAGCCAACCATCGGTCAGCACCACATCGGTGGCGCCGTTGGCACGCGCGACCGCCGCCTTCTCCTCGGTGCTCACCACCGCGATGACCCGGCCCGCACCCAGCGCGGCCGCCATCCGCAGCGTCGAGGTGCCGATGCCGCCGGCGGCGCCGTGCACCAGCACGGTCTCCCCCTCGGCCAGCCTGCCGCGGTTGCGCAGGCAGAAGTGCACGGTCAGATCGTTGAACAGGATTCCAGCCCCCGCTTGCAGAGATACGTTGTCCGGCAACCGGAAAACCATCTGCGTCGGCGTGACCGCCACCTCGGCGATAGCATTGCCGAGAATCGTCAGCGCGACCACCCGATCTCCCGTCGCTACGTGCGCGCCCTCCGGCGCTTCCCGCACGATTCCCGCGATCTCGCCGCCGACGACGAACGGCAGTTCGGGCTTCATCTGGTACAGACCCCGCGTCATCAACACATCGGGAAAAGCCACCCCGGCCGCGTGCACGTCGATGACCACGCTCCCGGAATTCGGCGCGGGCTCCGGAATCTCGACGATCTCGATCGCTTCCGGCCCCTCCAGCTTGCTGACCTGGGCTGCGCGCATATGCCGACCTCTCTGTCCACTCGGCGACACCCACATCATCACCGATGTCCTGACCAACCTAATCGCCCCGCCCGGCCCCTGCCCACACCACCTCTTTTTGTTATGCTGACCGCGACCTGAGGTGGGGACGAAGGGGGAGTTTTTCGTGGTAGAGCAGATGGATCCGGGTACATTTCGGGTCGACGTCGGCGCGCTACAGACATTCGCCAAGAATCTCGGCGATGAGGCGGGCAGCATCGAGAGGCTCAATGCCGGTGACGGTTTCAGCGTCGCGGCGAACGCACTGCCCGGCACGCAGTTCGGAACCGCCGTGCAACCAGCCACCGATGCCGTCAACCGCAACCTGATCCGAATCGGCGAGCGCCTCGAAAAGATCGCCTCGATGACCCACAACGCCGCGGGCGCCTTCGAAGTCGCCGAGACCGACTTCACGAACAACCTGAAGACGATCGGTCTGCAACTGCCATGACCCTCAGTCTCGATGATGTGGCGAAGTGGGAGCCGGAGCTCCTCACCACTGCCGGAAACAACGCGCTGAAGATTTCGACGGATCTCGATGCCGCGGTCCGCAAAGGAACAGAAGACACCGCGAAGCTCGGAACCGACAAGGTCTGGTCCGGTGCCGCGGCCGCGGCGGCCAACACGCGAATGGGAACCGAGCAGACCCGCGCCTCCGAAGTCAGTACGCGATTGCACGAACTTCAGACGGCGTTTCAGGCCGAGGTGGGTCGACTGCAGTACCTCAAGGACGAGATCGTCAAGCTGCGCAACACAATCCAGACCGCCTCGCCGGTTCCGGCGGACGGCCAGGGTCTCATCACCGGCTTCCCGGTGAACCCCGACGGAACCATCGATCCCGCAACCCGGATCGCCGAGTTACTCGGTCCATTGTCCAGCCAGGACAACCAAAACGCCGACACCCAAAACCTCACGATACGTGCCCAGACCGACGCCGCGAACTGGTCGAACCAGATCACCTGCAAACTGAAGGAAGCGGAGCAGGCAGCCAACGACGCAAAAGTCAAGGTGGACACCGCCGTACAGAACCTGGAGAAGGCCTTCGACGGCCTCGGTGACCCGAATCTCGCTGCGTCACAGCCCCGGAGCACCAGCACGACACCGGCCACCACCACAATCTCCAACTCGAGCAAGCCCAGCTATGTGTCGGGCAACCACGCCGGCAGTGGCTCCGCAACCTCCTCCGGCAGCTCGCATTCGGGCAGCGCGACGTCCTACAACGTCCCCACCACCATGCCCACCGGCGATCAAAAGAAGTGGATCGAGGAAGCCATCAAGGCGCTGCGCGAAAAGGGCTACAACATCAGCGACGGCGACGCCGCGATCATCGCCGCCATCATCGAGAAGGAATCCGGCGGCGACCCCAACGCGATCAATCTCTGGGACAGCAATGCCGCGGCGGGCATTCCATCGAAGGGCCTGATGCAGACCATCGACCCGACCTTCAACGCTTACAAATTGCCCGGACACGACGACATCTGGAACCCGGTCGACAACATCATCGCCGGATCTCGGTACGCGATAGAGAGATACGGTTCGTTGAGCAACGTTCCAGGCATCGTTGCCATGAGTCAGCAGAAAGGCTACGTCGGCTACTGATCAGTGCGACCCAATCCTACGGATTACTGGGTGTTCGCCAGCACCGCGTACTGAGCGACAACCCGTTGTTGCGCGTCGTACGACTGCGCGCTCTCGAGGTCGCGGTGCACCATGCCCGCGCGGTGGGCCTCCAAAAGCACCGAGGCCAGGGCCCGCCGTGAGCAAACGGAGTCCGCCCAATGGCATCGGGCCGAATTGGTCGACGGCGGCGCGTAGGGATGGGCCCGGGACGAACACCGAGGCCAGCCATGGTTCGGCGGCATCGGGATCGGCATCCATGACCGCAGCCGTATATGCGCCGGTGACGCGCTGTGATGCCGGGACTTCGAGGCGGAAGCGGGCGCGGAATTCCGGGTTCTGCGCCAGGTGGCGGTGAATCATTTTGACTGCGACGAGTCGTCCCGTCCGGAGATCGACCGAGCAGCACCCGCCCATCGCCCGCTGCCCGACAACGGCGATCAAGCGGTGGCGACCCGCCATGCGCGGATCGTGCGGCCCCAGTGGTGTCAAACCTCGCCCGTCCCCTCGGTCCTCCCGGGCATCGTACCGGCAGGATCGCCGGGCGCCCGCCCGTGGCCGAACGTTCAGGCGAAACTCTGGTCGCGTTCGGCGAGGGCGGTACGGAGTTCGGCGATGGCGGTGGGACCGACGCCGTGCAGTGCGACAAGATCACGTTCGGTCCATGCCGACAGGTCGGCCAGGCGGTGGATTCCGGCGGCGGCCAGGGCGCGTTCGGCCGGTTTGCCGAGTTCGGCGGGCAGATCCGTATCAGATATGGCCACATACTGCCCTGGCGGCACGCCAGCTGTGGGTAGAGGCGGCTCGACGCGAGTGTGTGACGTACGCCCCGTAAAGTCGTCTCAGAACAGCAGCGTAAAAGAACGCGGCACACCGTGCAGCGCGAGGAGCACCAGTGTCACTCGATCAGCCACTCGCCCCGCTTCCCCAGGAGGGCATGGGGTTTGCGTCGGCGTGGCCCATCCGGGCGGGCGATGTAGATCCGTACAACCGCTTGCGGTTCGACGCCGTCGCACGTTATCTGCAGGATATTGCGTGGGAACAGCTGCAACAGACGAATCTGCATACCACCGATCCGAGCTGGATCGTCCGTCGCACGGTCATCGACGTCATCCGTCCGATCCTGTGGCCCGACGAGGTGCGGCTGTTGCGGTGGTGCTCGAGCATGTCGACCCGGTGGACCAATATGCGGGTGCGCATCACCAGCGCGAACGGCGGATTGATCGAGACCGAGGGCTTCTGGATCAATATCAGCGAGTCCAACAATATGCCCGCCAGGATCAGCGACGACGGCCTCGCCTACCTGGCACAGACCACCAATGAGCACCGGCTGCGCTGGCGGCCGTATCTCACCGACGCCACCCCGCCGGAATCGGATACCGATATGCCGTTCCCGGTTCGAGCCACCGATATCGACCAGTACAACCACGTCAACAACGCCTGTTACTGGCAGGCGGTGGAACAGTTCCTGGTCGACTACCCCAAGCTGGTCGCGGGGCCGTATCGCGCGGTGATCGAGTATGTCGCACCGGTGCTGGCACGTCAGCATGTCACCGTGCGTAGCCGCTACGAACCGGGCGACGGTTCCGGCCGGCCGGTGCTGCGGTTGTGGTTCGTGGTCGGCGGCACCACCACGACCGTCGTGCGCATCATGCCGCTGTAGGTAAAACCGGCTCCGATCACCTGGAACGAAGCCGGTCCCTGCTCAGCCGCGCGCGGCCTTGAGCAGATCCTCCCGGGTGGTCAACTTGACCCGCGGCCGGCCCGACGCCTTACCCGCGGACCTCTCCGCCGAATCGATCGCCTTCCAGCCCTCACGGTCGACCAGATCGGCCTGCCGCTGTGCGAGCAGCGCCTTCAGCGCGGCCCGATCCGCCTGTGGCACACCGAGTTTGCCTGCGGTGAAGTCGGCGATGAGCTGCTCGACGGTCTCCTCGGAGTCGACGCGGTTGGAGCCGATGACACCGCGCGGACCACGCTTGATCCAGCCGCTCACATACACACCGGGCAGCGGAACACCGTCCGCACCGATTACCCGGCCGTGCTCATTGGGCACGACCGCACGACGCTCGTCGAAGGGCAGATCCCGGATCGGTTCGCCCTTGTAGCCGATGGAACGCAAAACCAGTCCGGCGTCCAGGGTTTCGCTACGATCGGTCGCGCGCGCCACCAGTTGGCCATTCTCGCTGACCAATTCGTTGTGCGAGAACTCCACCGACTCGACGCGATCGGCACCGTGCAGTGCCGTCGGCGAGACCAGATAGCGGAAGACGATCCGCTTATGCCCCGGGTTGCGACGCCCGACCGCGTACTCCTTCGCGAGGGTGTACTTCAGCTCCAGCGACGGCTCGACTTCGGGATCGTCCAGCAGTGCCTGGCTGCCCGGGTCGAGCGCCAGGTCGGCCTCCTCGACGACGACGTCGACGCCCTTCAGATGCGTCAATGCCAGGAACTCCGGCGAGGTGTAGGCGGCCTGCAGCGGACCGCGCCGACCGAGCACGACGACCTCGCGGATATTGCTGCCGCGCAACGCATCGAGGGCGTGATCGGCAATATCGGTCTTGGCGAGTTCGTCCGGGTCCACCGTCAGCACGCGGGCGACATCGAGCGCCACATTGCCGTTGCCGACGATCACCGCGCGCTCGCCGGACAGGTCGAATTTGCGATCCGCGTAGTCCGGATGGCCGTTGTACCAGGCGACGAATTCGGTCGCGGAATGGCTGCCCGGTAGATCCTCGCCCGGCACACCCAGCCGCCGGTCGGAGGACGCGCCGACAGCGTAGATAACCGCGTGGTGGTGGGCCAGCAGTTCCGCGTGGGTGATGTGCGAGCCGACCTCCACATTGAGGTAGTACTGCAGTGTCTCGCGCCGGAAGGCGGACTCGAACAGCCCGGATACCGTCTTGGTGACCGGGTGGTCGGGGGCGACACCCGCACGCACCAGACCCCACGGCGTCGGCAGCCGATCGAACATCTCGATCTCGACATCGCAGCGGCGCAGCAACTCGTCGGCCGCGTAACAGGCCGCCGGCCCTGCGCCGACGATCGCGACGCGCAGCGTGCCGAGCTCCTTGGGCGGACGCGCGGGCGTGACGATCGGATCGAAGTTCGATTCGAGTGGATGCCGTTGGAAGTAGGCGGCGTTGATGTCCCGGAACCTGGCCAGCGACGCGGTCAGATCGTCCTCGGAGAAGATGGCCTCCACCGGGCACGCGTCGACGCAGGCACCGCAGTCGATACAGGTGTCGGGGTCGATGTAGAGCATCTCGGTCGTCGCGAATTCCGGCTGCTCCGGGGTGGGACGAATGCAATCAACCGGGCACTCTGTGACGCAGCTGGCGTCGTTGCAACAACGCTGCGTGATTACGTAGGCCATATTGTGCAGATCCTCGAAAATGTAGCTGGGCTGGTAGCCACCCAAGGGGTCGGGAGCGTCATCGTGATGTGATGCCGCTTTCAGTTTGCCTCGAGTGTGTTCGAGGCCTCACCTCTGGAGGGCTTACGGTATCTCCATGGTGCGGACTCTTATCCTCATGCGGCACGGTAAGTCGGCCTATCCCGACGGTATCTCCGATCACGAGCGCCCGCTTGCTCGGCGTGGTAAGCGCGAGGCCGGACTTGCCGGTCAGTGGTTACGCGCGACCCAGCCGCCGATCGATGCGGTACGGTGCTCGACCGCTACCCGCACGCGGGAGACGCTGGCCGCCACTAGGGTTACCGCGCCGGTGATCTACGAGGCGGGCATATACGAGGCCTCGCCGCGCACGCTCATCGAATTGGTCCAGCTCAGCGATGACGATGTCACGACGCTGCTGATCATCGGACATGCGCCTGGATTGCCGTGGACGGCATGGGAGTTGGCGAGCAATCACGATTCCGAACCGGCGATCGAGCTCAGCCGGAAGTTCCCCACGTCGGCGCTGGCGGTACTCGAATTCGACCGGCCGTGGGCGCAGGTGGACGAGGGCACCGGTGATCTGGTGCGCTTCCACATCCCGCGCTGATCGCGGGTGCGGTCAGCGCAGTAGCTTGCCGCCGACGACCACGACGACGCCGAGGACGACGAGCAGCACGAACGCGGCGAATCCGCCGAGCAGCCACCACACGACGCCCAGCGCCAGCACGAACGGTGCCACCGCGATAGCGGTGATCACCGGGCTTTCTTTGACCGTCGCCCAGGCCGAGCGCGCCCTGATCCGGTCGATGTCCTTACCTGGCATGTCACCAGAGTAGGTGCGAAAACTCGTTCTCGCCGTCGAGCCGGGTGGGATGCTCAGCAGATGGATTGGAAAATCGAACTCGTCGCGATTCCGGTGACCGATGTGGACCGCGCCAAAGACTTCTACACCAAGATCGGCTTCAATGCCGACCACGACCACCGCGTCAGCGAGAGTCTGCGCTTCGTCCAACTGACCCCGCCCGGTTCCGGCTGCTCCATCTGTATCGGCGAGGGCATCACCGAAGCCGCACCGGGCAGCGTCGAAGGCATGCAAATGGTTGTCGCGAGCGCCGAGGACGCCTACCAGCAGCTGATCGCGGCGGGTGTGGAGGCCACCCCGGTGAAGGATATGGGCTGGGGCCTGTTCACCTTCTTCGCCGACCCCGACGGCAACAAATGGGCCGTTCAGGAGTTGCCCAAGCGCGAATAAGGCCGCGGTACCGGCTCACGTCGATCATCGCGGCGCAGCAGACGCGCGGCGATGACCACGTTCGGTCCACGTCAGCCCAGCTGATCCAGCCGAATCGTCAGCGGACACGGTGAATTGGTCGTGAAGTCGCCGGCCACCTCGCCAATATCGACGTAACCGAGTTCATCGGTGAGCATGAAAGCGAGCAGACCGTGATTCGGCAGAATTGAGGCTTGCTTGGAGTGTGCTCCAGGTGGCTAACGTCGGTTGTGTTCATCGAGAAGGGCGAGTGCAGTGTGTGGAGCCGTAGGTCAGGTTGTCAGTGTTCAGCAAGTCGCCGATATGGATCGGGAAAAGCCGCAGTATTCGATCGGCGAGGCGGCCGATCGGTCGGGCCTGAGTCGCGACACACTGCGCTGGTACGAGCGGATCGGTCTGATGAACTACATCGGGCGCGATCACGCCGGGAAGCGGCGGTTCAGCAATCGCGATCTGGAGTGGTTGGCGTTGATCGGCAGGTTGCGCACCACCGGGATGTCGGTCGCGGACATGGTCCGCTATGCCGAATTGGTCCGGGAGGGAGAATCCACCGTGCCCGAGCGGCTGCAGATGTTCCGCGATACCCGCGCGGAGGTGCTAGCGAAGATGGACGAACTTCGTCAGACACTGGCCGTACTCGAATACAAGATCGACCTGTACGAGGGCAATACCGCGGTGAAACCGGCCGCACTCACGAAACCATGCGAAGGGACCAAAATATGAGCTCACTTCCGAGTGCGGCCTTGGGCGCCAGCGGCATCCAGGTGGGAACCCAGGGCCTGGGCTGTATGGGCATCAGCGATTCCTATGGCCCGTCGGATCTCACCGAAGCGCGGGCAACCCTCGATCGCGCACTGGAACTCGGCGTCACCCTGTTCGATACGGCCGATATGTATGGATCGGGTCACAACGAAGAATTCCTGAGCGATTTCGTACGCGCCAACCGCGACCGGGTGGTCCTCGCGACCAAATTCGGCATCGTCCGCAAGGCCGACGACCCCACCTATGTCGGCATCGACAACTCACCCGAGTACATCCGCAGCGCGGTCGATGCCAGCCTGCGCCGCCTCGGCGTCGACACCATCGACCTGTACTACATGCACCGTCGCGATCCCGCGGTACCGATCGAGGAATCGGTCGGTGCGATGGCGGAACTCGTCGTGCAGGGCAAGGTTCGCGCGCTCGGACTGTCGGAGGTGACCGGCAAAGAGCTGCGCGTAGCCCACGCGGTCCATCCGATCGCGGCCGTGCAGTCCGAATGGTCGTTGTTCTCCCGGGATGTCGAGCGCAGCGCGGTACCCACCGCCGCCGAACTCGGCGTGACATTCGTGCCGTACTCGCCGCTCGGTCGCGGATTCCTCACCGGATCCTTCACCGGGGCAGACGAGTTGGACGGCCGGGACTTCCGGCACTTTCAGCCGCGCTTCTCCGGCGAGAACGCCGCACACAACACCGAATTGCTCGCCCCGCTCCGCGCCATCGCGGAGACGCGCGGAATCACCCTCGCACAAGTGGCATTGGCCTGGGTGCATGCCCAGGCGGGTGTGCACGGACTCACGGTGGTCCCCATTCCGGGCACCCGCAGCCGCACCCGGCTCGCCGATAACGTGGCGGCGGCGACCATTTCGCTGACCGCCGACGAGCTCGCCACGCTGGCCCCGATCGCCGACAAGGTGGCCGGAGACCGGTACGCGGATATGGCGTTCACTTCGGTCGGCCGGGAATGACCGGTCGCGCAGCAGATCAGGAGTCATCGGTGTCCACCTTGACGCTCAATTGCCGGTTCACCGCCAAGCCCGGTCACGAGACCGAACTGCGCGAGACGCTGGAGGATATGGTCGCGCCGACACTCGCCGAGGCCGGCTGTATCGCCTACGAGCTGTATCTGCACCCGAGCGATCCGAGCCGCGTGGTGCTAGTCGAGGAGTGGGTCGACGAGGCAGCGCTCGCGGCGCATTTCGATACCCCGCATCTGAAGGAGTGCGCGGCCATTCTGGCGGAGATCCTGATCGAGCCGCTGCGAGTCCGGCGGTTCCACGAGATCGCCTGAATGCACAGGAGCCCAGCACAGCACGGCATCCGGACCTCAGTCCGGATGCCGTGCTGTTCTACTATCCGGACCATGGAGTCATCCGGCAGGCGCGTGTTCCTCGATAAGCAGACCCCCGAAGCGTTTCGAGCGCTGAACACCGTGGCCAGCACGGTCCGCGCGGCCGGTGCCGAGGCCGGACTCGACCGCAGGCTCATCGAACTGATCAACCTGCGCATCTCACAGATCAACGGCTGTGCCTACTGCCTGGACGTGCACCATCGCGCGGCCGTCGCGGCCGGGGCCACCGAGCGCGAAATCGCCGTGCTGTCCGCGTGGCGGCGCACCGGACTGTTCGCGCCGCAGGAGCGGGCCGCGCTGGCACTGGCCGAACTCACCACCACGCTGCCGGACGAGGACACGATGGACCGTGAGTACGCTCTGGCACGGGAGCAGCTATCGGATGAGCAGGTCTCGGCGATCCTCTGGGTCGCCACCACGATCGGCGCGTTCAACCGCGTATCGATCCTCAGCAAGCACCCGGTACGCCCGACGAAGGAGAAGTCGACCATGACCGAATCGGCGGCAGCGAGCGAGGTCGTTCGCAATGACGAGAAACAACGCTACGAGGTGTTCTACGGCGGCGAACTGGCCGGATTCAGCGAGTACGAGGAGCGCGGCGACGAGACGGTGTTCATCCACACCGAGATCGATGGCGCGTTTTCCGGGAAGGGCCTCGGCACCGTGCTGGCCGGGAAAGCGGTCGACGATGTGATCGCCCGCGGCGGGGTGATCCGGCCACTGTGCCCGTTCATCAAGTCCTACCTGGAAAAGCATCCGCAGTACGACGCGCATGTGGTCGGCAAGGGCGTCACTCGATGAGTGATTGGGATCCGCATCCGGCGGAAGCGGTCTGCGAGGCGACACCGGGTCCCGGTCCGGTCGCGCAGCTCTATCCGGCGCGCGAGGTCCCGCTCGGCGGCGTGCGCGGCGTTTACGTGGAACGTGTACTGCCGCAACGTGATCTGCCGACCGTCGGCGCCTGGTGCTTCCTCGATCACTTCGGCTCGCCGACAGTGACCAAGACCGGTGCGCCACCGGATATCGATCCGCATCCACATATCGGATTGCAGACGGTGACCTGGCCGTTCGACGGACGCATCCGCCACCGCGATACGGTCGGTTCCGATGTGGAGATCGAGCCGGGACAGCTGAATCTGATGACCTCCGGCCGCGGCATCGCACATTCCGAATACGGCGTCACCGGGGCGCACGCCGGACACGGCCTGCAACTGTGGATCGCGCTGCCCGGCAACAGCCTCGGGATCGATCCGCATTTCGAACAGCACCGTGAGCTGCCGGTCCACCACGCAGCGGGGTTGCGAGCCGTCGTACTGATCGGCACATTCGCTGGGCTCACCTCCCCCGCCAAGGCGTACACACCGATTGTCGGCGCGGATGTGCGGATCGAACCGGGCGCCGACACCACCATCGCCCTGGACGCCGATTTCGAGCACGCGCTGCTGGTGATCGAGGGCGATGTCACCGTCGATGGCACCGAACTCACCGCGGGCCCACTGCTCTACCTGGGCACCGGCCGCGACGAACTGCGGCTCAGCAGCGGCCCGGGCGCGCATTTCGCGCTCATCGGCGGCGAGCCGTTCGGCGAGGAATTGGTGATGTGGTGGAACTTCGTCGGCCGCAGCCATGCGGACATCGAAGCGGCCCGAAACGATTGGGAGAACCACGATGTCGAGCGTTTCGCCGATATCGCGGGCCACACACCGCAGCAGCGCATTCCGGCCCCGCCACTGCCTGGTCTGCATCTCGTGCCGCGCAAACGCCGCATCGGTTCGGCCAGGAACTGAATCACCAAGCACCGCAAAACAATCGGAATATCTCCTGATGCGCTGGGATCAACGGCGGAAACCCCTCGACATCCGGTCACGAAACGGTATCTTCTTCGCAACAAACCGGACATTCCACACCGGTGGTCGAATGAAGGAGCACGATGAGGATCTCCAGAATCACCGCGACGGCACTGCTTGCGCTCGCGGCCACCACGATCGGCACCGGTGTCGTACCCGCCGAACCCACACCGCCCGTATCGAATACGACCGCCGAAGCACCGCTCGATCTGCAGGGCTTCTTCCAGAACATCGGCTATCGCGTCGCGGCGGCGGAGGACCGGCACGCCGTGGTGACGACCATTTCGGAGGGCCGCTGGGACCTGATCCGCGACAACAAGGTCATCTCGCTGACCGATCACAACGGCCAGGTGGTCGCCGCGCTGCCGACCGCGCTGAATATCGGCGGCCATCGGATCAATCTGATGCCCGCCATCGATGACGTGGGCTCCAAGCTCTCGCTCACTCCGATCAGCACGAGCGACGATCCAGTGCGGGAGGTGAGCACCCAGCAGCGCTTCTTCGATCAGGTCGAGAAGTCCATGCCGCATGTGCTGACCGGAGCCGCGATCGGTGCCGCCATCGGATTCGTACTCGGATTCCCGCTCGGCCTCTTCGTCTTCGACGTCGTCACCGTGCCGATCACGACCGTGGTCGGCGGGGCCATCGGCGCGTTCGCCGGACTTTCCACCGGTGGTGGCGAACCAGCCGTCCAAGCGGCGATGGATTACTTCGATCTCAATCCCTGAGCGAACCGTGGGGTGACAAGCGCTGTGTCCCGATGACGCGCAAGAGTTCCAGCTTCTCCGCGGCATCGGTGCCCGGGCGCGGCATATAGACGAGTAGACGCTGTGCCGCGTTCGGGGTCAGCAGGATTTCGCAGACCGTATCGATCGCACCGATCTCGGGGTGCAGAATCCGCTTCATATCCGAAGCCCGCACCGCCACCGCGTGTTCGTGCCACAACTGCTCGAATTCCGTACTCGCGGCACGCAACCGGCTCACGTATTCGGTGACGTCGGGATCGCCGGATCGGCGCGCCGTGGTGGCGCGCAGATCCGCGACATGGTTGCGGCCCAGCCGCTCCCAGTCGTCCTCCGGGAAGATCGAACGCGACCGCGGATCGGTGAACCAGCGCCAGGCATAGAACCGATCCCAACCGCGCCGATTCGTGTGGTCGCCGAGGAGCAGGGTGTGCATTCGGTTCTGCACCAGCACCTCACCGAGATCGGTGATGACCGTGGCCGCGGTGTCGTCCAGTTTCGCGAGCACATGCATGATCCCGGGACCGACATGTTTGTCGGCCGAATCGCGTCCGGGCGGTGCGTGGTCGCACAGGTGATACAGGTGGTCGCGCTCGTCATTGCCGAAGCGCAGCGCCCGCGCCAGCGACGCGAGCACCTGGGTGGAAGGGCGCGGGCCGCGGGACTGCTCGAGGCGGGTGTAATAGTCGGTGGACATGCCCGCCAGCAGTGCCACCTCGTCGCGGCGCAGGCCCGGTGTCCGTCGGCGCACCCCCGGTGGCAGCCCGACATCCCCGGGCGTCAACTGTTCGCGACGCCTACGCAGGAAATCGGCCAGTTCGGGTCGGTCCATAGCACCACTGTCCCGTAATACGCGCGGGCCAGCCAGGGATCACCGATCCCCCGATAAGCGATCTCTGCCGCCGCCCGCGCTCAGGGGCCAAGCTGATCCCATGACGATATCGAAGCTCACCACCGAACTCGGCACTACCGGCCCGGCGGTCAGTCGCATCGGGCTCGGCGCCATGGGCATGTCCGGCACGTACGGCGCCACCGACGACGCCGAATCGATTGCCACCATCCACGCCGCACTGGACTCCGGCGCCAACCTCATCGACACCGGCGATTTCTATGGCGCCGGTCATAACGAGATGCTGATCGGCAAGGCCATCGCCGAGCGTCCCCGCGAGGACATGGTGCTCAGCGTGAAGTTCGGCGCGCTGCGCGGACCGGGTGGCACCTGGGGCGGTATCGACAATCGCCCCGTCGCACTGCGCAACTTCCTCACCTACAGCCTGCGGCGGCTCGGCGTGGATTACATCGATATCTACCGGCCCGCACGCTTGGATCCGAATGTCGCGATCGAGGAGACAATCGGCGCCATGGCCGCACTCGTCGAAGCGGGCTATATCCGGCACATCGGCCTGTCGGAGGTCGGCGTCGAAACCATTCGCCGCGCCGCCGCCGTGCATCCGATCGCCGATCTACAGATCGAATATTCGCTGATCTCGCGGGGTATCGAGGCCGAAATCCTGCCCACGGTCAGGGAACTCGGCATCGGCATCACGGCCTATGGTGTGCTGTCGCGCGGTCTGCTCAGCGACTCGGTCCGTCCGGGTGCGACCTTCGCGCCGACCGATTTCCGCGCCCACAGCCCGCGCTTCCGGGGTGAGAATCTCGATCAGAATGTGAAATTGGTCGACGCTCTCGCGAAAATCGCGGCGAACAAGGACGTTTCGGTCGCGCAGCTGGCCATCGGCTGGGTGCTGACCCGGGGCGCGGATATTGTGCCGATCATCGGCGCCCGCACGCGCCAGCGCTGGTCGGACTCCCTCGCAGCGGTGGATATCCAGCTCAGCGCCGACGAACTGGCGAGTATCGAGGCCGCGGTGCCTGCGAATCAGATCGCGGGCGAGCGTTATGCCGAGGCGCAGATGGCGCTACTCGACAGCGAGCGCTGAAATCTGGTGCGGGGTCAGGAAGACGATTGGGTGAGCGTGACGACCAGGTAGCCGAGCCCCAGCACCACACACAGCACATTCGCGACCATGGCGGCGATCGCCCAACCTCTCGCCTGCTTCGACGCATCCATCGCACCCGCGACATCACCCGCGATCCACTTCGAATGCACCTGGGCACCGAAGACGATCGCGACCAGCCCGAGCGCGCTTCCCACCAGACAGGTGAGCGTCCCGATAATCGTGGCGACGACCGCGAAGCCCAGATGTGCCGGTGGCTCGAATTGCGGCTGAGCCGGCGGATAGCCATAGCCGGGCTGATGTCCATACGTCATGGGTGTGATCCCGTCTCGAAGTCGGCGGGCCCGGCATTTCGGGCCGTACCAGCCTACGAACCCAACAGCGCACTGCGCACACCGCCGACAGCTGATCGCGCGATCGGCTCACCTTGGGCACAATTGACAGCGGTGGCGCATCTATCGCGATGGGATATTGCATGACGACGTTGGCGCGCAGAGCTGACGGAAAGCCGATGTATCCGCGGCCGATCGGGCGGTAGGGCCGATGTACGACCCGACCTCCGATATCGATCGGATCATCGCGCAGCAGGTGGGTTGGTCCACGGTCGACGACCATCTGCTGTACACCTGCGGTGTCATCGACTTCCTGCTGCACGACCGGCTCACCGAACTGCCGACCCGCGCGACCATGGTCCGCACCGAATCCGACGAAATATGCCTGGCCGAAGGGCCTGCCGTCTGGTTCCGGTGGCGGGCGGTCGGGAACGGAACCTGGAATCGCAACAGCGTGACCGCAGTCGGGTCGTTGTCGTTTGTCGCGGCGGCACATATCGGTAATGCCATGGCGAACCGCTCACGCCGCCGCCAGGCCGAGGCCGGACTACGGCCGCGCTGGGTGGCCGAACGCCCCGGCTCGGTCATGGTTTCGGACCGGCGGATGTACTGCTACAACGTCGATCATTCGTTCTCGGTGCATTGGGCGAGTCTGGAAATGGTGGATATGCCCGGTCCCGACCGGCTGGTCGGCCGCTATCCGGACCGAAATGGCAATCAGCATTTCCTGCAGGTCCAAAGCCCATGGGCCGTACTGATTTTCGCACTCGCGGCACATACGCAGTTCCCGAGCCATCCCCTCCTGCAGTCAGGCAACTGGCTACCGGCGGGGTTCGAGGAGAAATGCCACATCGCAGGCAAAACCTGTCCCCGAGTGCGTCATAGGAATCAGCGGTGATACGCCCTCGGCATCCGGTAGCCGCGTTCGGCGAGGACGGTGCGCAGCAGGTCCGGACGGTTGGTGATCAGGCCGTCCACGCCGAGATCTATCTGCGCGGCCATGGTGGCGGGATCGTCCACCGTCCACGGCACCACCGTCATACCGCGCTCGTGGGCGGCGCGGACCAGTTCGGCAGTCGTGAAGGGCGTGTAGCCCGGATCCTCGACCGTGCCGTCCTGCGGACTGCCGTGCACCGGTGACAGCACATTCGCGCCGAACGATGCCGCGGCCGCGACATATTTCTCCGGCAGCGTGCCAGGAAAGTCATCGATATCGATCCCACCCAACCACGGCGACGCCCCCGGCTCACCCGCCTGCAGAAATTGCTGCCCATTGGTCAGCGCGACGATCGGCAACTCCGGTGCCACCTGTCGCATCCGCATCAGCGCACCCCAATCGAAACTCTGTATGGTCACCCGGTTTTCGAAATGCGCCCGACGCACTTCCGCAGCGACCACCTGCACGAATTGCTCCCGCGGCGCAGTCTGTTCCGGAGCTGCGGCCTCCACCTTCGCCTCGACATTCAACATCACATCATCGGCTCGATAGGCCCGCACCAGATCGAATACCTCCGACAGCTTCGGTATTCGCTCGCCCGGCACGGCGCGCTGATCCGGAAATGCGGCCAATCGCTTCGAGCCGCAATCGATCGTCCGCACCTGAGCCAACGTCAGATTCCGAATGAGCTGCGTACCAGTCACATACGGGAATTTCGGATCGCCGGGAAACGCGGGGGCGGTGTCGATACATTTCTCCGGACTCGGGTCCCGATCATGCGTGACCACCGCAAAACCATCCGCTGTAATCTGCACATCCAATTCCAATGTGCTGACCCCCAACTCCAGTGCATTCGCGAACGCCGCCAACGTGTTCTCCACAACCAGCCCGGCCCCACCCCGATGCGCCTGCACATCAAACGCGCGCCCCGGCCCATCCGCCGACGCCACCCCAGCGACGGCCAGCACCACCCCGACGACCAAACCCGCCGCACACCACCGCATGCACCTCATCATGGCAAACCCCACCCCACCGGCAAATAGCCATCTTCCGACGGCCCTGATCACACCTGAAGGCGCGCATTATGCGAACGGCCCCCGCTCCAAGAGCGGGGGCCGTTCGCTGTTACCGGGTCAGCGGTAGTCGCTGAAACCGTAATCGTCGAGCGGGACCGCGGCACCGGTGGTGGTGCCGAAGCTGTCCGGCGAGTAGTAGGTGTCGTCGTAGGACGGCACCGCGTACGCCGCGGCACGAGCCTCTTCGGTCGGCTGGACCTGGATGTTGCGGTAGCGGTTGATACCGGTACCGGCCGGGATCAGCTTGCCGATGATCACGTTTTCCTTCAGACCGATGAGCTTGTCCGAGCGGCAGTTGATCGCCGCGTCGGTCAGGACTCGGGTGGTCTCCTGGAAGGATGCCGCCGACAGCCACGAATCGGTCGCGAGCGACGCCTTCGTGATACCCATCAGCACCGGGCGACCCGCCGCGGGCTCATTGCCCTCGGCGACGACGCGACGGTTGGAGGCCTCGAACTCGGAACGCTCAGTGAGCGAACCGGGCAGGAACTCCGTGGCACCGGAATCGATGATCGTCACGCGACGCAGCATCTGGCGCACGATGACCTCGATGTGCTTGTCGTGGATCGACACACCCTGCGAGCGGTAGACCTCCTGGACCTCGTGGACCAGGTGGATCTGCACCTGACGGGGGCCCATCACGCGCAGCACCTCATGCGGATCCGCCGCGCCTTCCAGCAACTGCTGGCCGACCTCGACGTGGTCACCGTCGGAGAGCAGACGCTCGGTGCCGTCGTCGTGCTTGAACACGCGCAGCCGCTGCCGCTTCGAGAGCTTGTCGTAGACAACCTCTTCGCCACCGTCATCCGGGATGATGGTGATCTTGTAGAAGCGATCGTCGTCCTCGAGCCGCACCCGACCCGAGACCTCCGCGATCGGCGCCTTGCCCTTGGGCACACGAGCCTCGAAGAGCTCCTGCACACGGGGCAGACCGCCGGTGATGTCGTCACCCGCGACACCACCCTGGTGGAAGGTACGCATGGTCAGCTGGGTACCGGGCTCACCGATGGACTGCGCGGCGACGATACCGACGGCCTCACCGATATCGACCAGCTTGCCGGTCGCCATGGAACGGCCGTAGCAGATCGCGCACACACCGGTGCCGGTGGTGCAGGTCAGCACGGAGCGGACCTTCACATCGGTGATGCCGGCGTCGAGCAGTGCCTCGATGGCCGGGTCGCCGAGGTCGGCGCCCTTCTCCACGATGACATTGCCGTTCGCGTCGATCGCGTTGGCCGCGAGCGTCCGCGCGTAGGCGGAGGTCTCCACGTGCGCGTCCCGGATCAGCGAGCCGTCGAGCTGCTTCTCCGCGATCGGCACCAGGATGCCGCGCTCGGTACCACAGTCGTGCTCGCGCACGATGACGTCCTGCGAGACGTCCACCAGACGCCGGGTCAGGTAACCCGAGTCGGCGGTACGCAGCGCGGTGTCGGCCAGACCCTTACGGGCACCGTGGGTGTTGATGAAGTACTCCAGCACCGTCAGGCCCTCACGGAAGGAGGACTTGATCGGCCGCGGGATGAACTCACCCTTCGGGTTGGTAACCAGGCCCTTCATACCGGCAAGGGTACGAGTCTGGGTGAAGTTACCGGTCGCGCCCGAGTCGACGATCGTGATGATCGGGTTGTCGGCCGGGTAGTGCGAACGCAGCGCCTTACCGACCTCTTCGGTCGCTTCCTGCCAGATCTTGACCAGGGCGTTGTTGCGCTCCTGGTGGTCGAGAGCACCACGCTGGTACTTCTTCTCGATCTGATCGGACTGCGCCTCGTAGCGCTCCATGATCTCGGCCTTCTCCGGCGGAACGAGCACGTCCGACATCGAGACCGTCACGCCGGAACGGGTGGCCCAGTAGAAGCCCGCGTCCTTCAGCTTGTCGACGGTCTGCGCGACCACGATCATCGGGTAGCGCTCGGCCAGATCGTTGATGATCGTGGCCTGACGCTTCTTCGGCATCTGCTCGTTGATGAACGCGTAGTCCGCCGGGAGCAGTTCGTTGAACAGCACGCGACCGAGGGTGGTCTCGGCGATCCAGGCGTCGCCGCGGCTCCAGCCGTCCGGGAACAGCTCCACTTCGACGGCCTTCGGCGGGCGCTGATCGGTGAGCCGCACCTTGATCAGCGAACGCACGGTGAGCTCACCGCGGTCCACCGCCATCTGCGCCTCGGCGGGCGAGGAGTACACGCCCTGCTCCGGTGCGTCCTTGGTGGCCGCCTGGTACTCGCCCCGCGCGCCCTCTTCCAGGCGGGTCAGGTAGTACAGGCCGGTCACCATGTCCAGACGCGGCATGGCCAGCGGACGACCCGAGGCGGGCGACAGGATGTTGTTCGAGGACAGCATCAGGATGCGGGCCTCGGCCTGCGCCTCCGCGGACAGCGGCAGGTGCACGGCCATCTGGTCACCGTCGAAGTCGGCGTTGAACGCCTCACAGACCAGCGGGTGCAGCTGGATGGCCTTACCTTCCACCAGCTGCGGCTCGAAGGCCTGGATGCCGAGGCGGTGCAGGGTTGGCGCACGGTTCAGCAGCACCGGGTGTTCGGCGATGACCTCTTCGAGGACATCCCACACCTGCGGCCGCTGCCGCTCGACCATCCGCTTGGCGGACTTGATGTTCTGCGCGTGGTTCAAGTCGACCAGACGCTTCATCACGAACGGCTTGAACAGCTCCAGTGCCATCAGCTTGGGCAGACCGCACTGGTGCAGCTTCAGCTGCGGACCGACCACGATGACCGAACGGCCCGAGTAGTCGACGCGCTTGCCGAGCAGGTTCTGGCGGAAACGACCCTGCTTACCCTTGAGCAGATCGGACAGCGACTTCAGCGGGCGATTACCCGGTCCGGTGACCGGGCGGCCGCGGCGGCCGTTGTCGAACAGCGCGTCCACGGACTCCTGCAGCATCCGCTTCTCGTTGTTGACGATGATCTCGGGCGCGCCCAGATCGATCAGTCGCTTGAGGCGGTTGTTGCGGTTGATCACGCGGCGGTACAGGTCGTTCAGGTCGGAGGTGGCGAAGCGGCCACCGTCGAGCTGAACCATCGGGCGCAGCTCCGGCGGGATCACCGGAACGGCGTCGAGCACCATACCCATGGGCGAGTTGCCATTGGCCTGGAAGGCCGCGACAACCTTGAGCCGCTTGAGCGCGCGCAGCTTCTTCTGGCCCTTACCGCTGCGGATGGTCTCGCGCAGCGACTCGGCCTCGGCGTCGATGTCGAAGTTCTCCATCAGCTTCTGGATGGACTCCGCACCCATGGCGCCGGTGAAGTACTCGCCGTAGCGATCGATCAGCTCGCGGTAGAGCACCTCATCGACGATGAGCTGCTTGACCGACAGCTTCGTGAAGGTGTTCCAGATCTCGTCGAGCCGGTCCAGCTCACGCTGGGCGCGGTCGCGCAGCTGACGCATTTCGCGCTCGCCGCCATCCTTGACCTTGCGGCGGACATCGGACTTGGCACCCTCGGCCTCGAGCTCGGCCAGATCGGCCTCGAGCTTCTGGGCGCGGGCCTCGAGATCTGCGTCGCGCTGATCGGCGACCGCCTTCTTTTCGACCTCCATCTCGGCCTCGAGCGTGGAGAGCTCGTTATGACGCAGCTCCTCGTCGACCCCGACGATGACGTACGCGGCGAAGTAGATGATCTTTTCCAGATCCTTCGGCGCCAGGTCGAGCAGGTACCCGAGGCGCGAAGGCACACCCTTGAAGTACCAGATGTGGGTAACCGGAGCGGCCAGCTCGATATGGCCCATCCGCTCACGGCGCACCTTGGCGCGAGTAACCTCGACGCCACAGCGCTCACAGATGATGCCCTTGAAGCGGACACGCTTGTACTTACCGCAGTAGCACTCCCAGTCCCGGGTGGGACCGAAGATCTTCTCGCAGAACAGGCCGTCCTTCTCCGGCTTGAGCGTGCGGTAGTTGATGGTCTCCGGCTTCTTCACCTCGCCGTAGGACCACTGGCGGATGTCTTCGGCGGTGGCCAGACCGATCCGGAGTTCATCGAAGAAGTTGACGTCTAGCACGTAACTTCCTTTCCCCTATTCGGGTCGAATTCGAGCAAAAGTTCACTAGTTGGTCGAGCGCGGAGGCCGGATGTCGTCGGCGTGCACGCCATCCGGCCCTACCGCCTAGTTCGCCAGATCGTCGACGGTCGCGGCTTCGTTCCTGGACAAGTTGATGCCCAGGTTCGCGGCCGCACGCTCCAGATCCTCATCATCGCCGTCGCGCATCTCGATCGCCGCGCCGTCCGAAGACAGCACCTCGACGTTGAGGCACAGCGACTGGAGCTCCTTCAGGAGCACCTTGAACGACTCCGGAATGCCCGGCTCCGGAATGTTTTCGCCCTTGACGATCGCCTCGTACACCTTCACGCGACCGACCACGTCGTCGGACTTGATGGTGAGCAGTTCCTGCAGTGTGTAGGCGGCGCCGTAGGCCTGCATGGCCCAGCACTCCATCTCGCCGAAGCGCTGACCACCGAACTGCGCCTTACCACCGAGCGGCTGCTGGGTGATCATCGAGTACGGACCGGTCGAACGGGCGTGGATCTTGTCGTCGACCAGGTGGTGCAGCTTCAGGATGTACATGTAGCCGACCGCGACCGGGTACGGGAAGGGCTCACCGGAACGTCCGTCGAACAGCGTCGCCTTGCCGTTGTCGTCGACCATGCGCTCACCATCGCGGTTCGGCAAGGTCGAGGCGAGCAGACCGGTCAGCTCCTCCTCGCGAGCGCCGTCGAACACCGGGGTGGCGATGTTGGAATCGGCCGGGGCCGCCAGCATCTCCTCCGGCAGCGCCTTGGCCCAGTCCGGGCGGGAACCATCCGATGCGCCGACATCCCAGCCCGCCTTGCCGATCCACCCGAGGTGGGTCTCCAAGATCTGGCCGATATTCATACGACGCGGCACACCATGGGTGTTCAGAATGATGTCCACCGGGGTGCCGTCGGGCATGAACGGCATGTCCTCGGTCGGGAGGATCTTGCCGATAACACCCTTGTTGCCGTGCCGACCGGCCAGCTTGTCGCCGTCCTGGATCTTGCGCTTCTGCGCCACATACACGCGGACCAGCTCGTTGACGCCCGGAGGCAGATCGTCGTCGTCCTCACGCGAGAACACGCGGATGCCGATGACCTTGCCCGACTCACCGTGCGGCACCTTCAGCGAGGTGTCGCGCACCTCGCGCGCCTTCTCACCGAAGATCGCACGCAGCAGCCGCTCCTCCGGAGTCAGCTCGGTCTCACCCTTCGGGGTCACCTTGCCGACCAGGATGTCGCCGTCGCGCACCTCGGCGCCGATACGCACGATACCGCGCTCGTCCAGGTCCGCGAGAACCTCGTCGGAGACGTTCGGGATATCCCGGGTGATCTCCTCGGCACCGAGCTTGGTGTCACGGGCGTCGATTTCGTGCTCCTCGATGTGGATCGAGGTGAGCACGTCCTCCTCCACGAGGCGCTGCGACAGGATGATCGCGTCCTCGTAGTTGTGGCCTTCCCACGGCATGATCGCCACGAGCAGGTTCTTACCGAGCGCCATCTCACCGTTCTCGGTGCACGGACCATCGGCGAGCACCTGACCGGACTCGACCCGCTGTCCCTCGTCCACGATCGGCCGCTGGTTGGCGCAGGTGCCCTGGTTCGAGCGCGCGAACTTGCGCATCCGGTAGCTCTTGCGGGAGCCGTCGTCGGCCATCACAGTGACGTAATCGGCCGAAACCTCTTCCACCACACCGGACTTCTCGTTCACCACGACGTCACCGGCGTCGACCGCCGCGCGCAGCTCCATGCCGGTGCCCACGATCGGGGATTCGGAACGGATCAGCGGCACGGCCTGGCGCTGCATGTTCGCACCCATAAGGGCACGGTTGGCGTCGTCGTGCTCGAGGAACGGGATCATCGCGGTCGCGACCGAAACCATCTGGCGCGGCGAAACGTCCATGTAGTCGACCTCGGAGGCGGGGACGAGTTCGTTCTCGTCATTGCCCCGGCGGCAGAGCACGCGCTCCTCGATGAAGCGGCCGTCGGCGTCGACCGGCGAGTTGGCCTGCGCACGGACGTGGCGGTCCTCTTCGTCGGCGGTGAGGTACTTGACCTCATCGGTGACCACACCGTCGACCACCTTGCGGTAAGGCGTCTCGATGAAACCGAACGGGTTGACCCGCGCGTACACCGACAGCGAACCGATCAGACCGATATTCGGGCCTTCCGGGGTCTCGATCGGGCACATGCGGCCGTAGTGCGAGGTGTGCACGTCACGGACTTCCAGACCGGCGCGCTCGCGGGACAGACCACCCGGGCCCAGCGCCGAGAGGCGACGCTTGTGGGTCAGGCCCGACAGCGGGTTGTTCTGGTCCATGAACTGCGACAGCTGCGAGGTTCCGAAGAACTCCTTGATCGCGGCCACGACGGGGCGGATGTTGATCAGGGTCTGCGGCGTGATGGCCTCGACGTCCTGGGTGGTCATCCGCTCGCGGACCACGCGCTCCATGCGGGACAGGCCGACCCGGATCTGGTTCTGGATCAGCTCGCCGACGGTGCGCAGGCGACGGTTGCCGAAGTGGTCGATATCGTCGACCTCGACCGGTACCTCTTCGCCACCCGGCGCGGTCATCGCCCGATCACCGGCGTGCAGACGCACCAGGTACTCGATCGTGGTGACGATGTCTTCCTTGGTGAGCACCGATGCGGTAATCGGCTCGCCCAGGTGGATGCCGAGCTTCTTATTGATCTTGTAACGACCGACGCGCGCCAGGTCGTAGCGCTTCTCCTTGAAGAACAGGTTCTCCAGCAGGGTCTGCGCGGACTCCTTGGTCGGCGGCTCACCCGGACGCAGCTTGCGGTAGATATCCAGCAGCGCCTCGTCCTGACCGGCGGTGTTGTCCTTCTCCAGGGTCGACATCATGATCTCGGAGAAGCCGAAGCGCTCGACGATCTCCTCGGTGGTCCAACCCAGTGCCTTCAGCAGGACAGTGACCGGCTGCCGACGCTTGCGGTCGATGCGCACACCGACGGTATCGCGCTTGTCGACGTCGAACTCCAGCCACGCACCGCGCGACGGGATGACCCGCACACTGTGCAGATCCTTTTCCGTGCCCTTGTCGACCGTGTGATCGAAGTAGACACCCGGCGAACGCACCAGCTGCGATACGACCACGCGCTCGGTGCCGTTGATGATGAATGTGCCCTTATCGGTCATCATCGGGAAATCACCCATGAAGACCGTCTGGCTCTTGATCTCACCGGTGTTGTTGTTGATGAACTCCGCGGTCACGAACAACGGCGCCGCGTAGGTCATGTCCTTGTCTTTGCACTCGTCGATGGAGGCCTTGACCTCCTCGAAACGAGGATCCGAGAAAGACAGGGACATGGAGCCGGAGAAGTCCTCGATCGGCGAGAGCTCCTCGAGCACCTCCTCCAGACCACCCGTTAGTCCGCCGTCGCCGCGAGCCGCGGCTTTTTCACGCCATGAAGGCGAGCCGATCAACCATGCAAATGAGTCGGTCTGTAGATCGAGAAGTCCGGGCACCTCGAGGGGCTCACGGATCTTCGCGAAAGACACCCGCAACGGGGCTCCGGGGGTAGTGCTCCCTACACGGCCAGCCGTGGTGGCAACTGCCTTGGTCTGGGTGGAGACTGCCAAGATGCGTCCTTCCAGCACCTCACGCGCGTCGCGTGGTGGTCCGCGACCGTCGCTTGTCTGCTACGAATTCCGCTGGATACAACCCGAACGAAACCCGAACAGGCAACAACGGAAGTAACACCGGAAGGTGGAACTTACGTGTGCAAATCGAGGTATGGACAGGAGGCAGCCAGCGCAACGTCCAACCGTACACCTATACGCAAGGTGGTGTCAAAGTACCACCGGAACCAGCCGCCGTGTGGCGGCACGCCGTGACCGTTATGACCGTGTGCCATGCCCGAATCGCTGGCTGCGTCGGGTAGCCACGGGGCTCATGAAGCCACTGTGACAGCTGCCGCTGTTGTGAATAGCGTGACGGGTCCGGCCAAACTCGTCAAGTGGCGGCCCAGACCAGGTGATCGGGCCAGATCCCCTGCCCCGCTGGGCTTATGCCGCCGAAATCACTGATCGACGATAGCCGCGGCCAGCCACTTGCCGTCCACTTTCTGCATTTTCAGCACGATCGGGCCGGAGGCGCTCTGCTGGGCGACACCGTTCTTGTTGGCGCTGACCACGAAGTTCACCAGCAACTCGGCCCGATCGTCGGTGAGCAAGGTCACCCCGATCGGTTCGGCGAGAGCATCCGCGCTGGTCTGCGCCTGTTTCAGGGCGGCGAGATTGGTATCGGCGTACTTGTCGAAATCGGCCAGCATCCGCCCGGTGATGACCCCGTGCACGGCTTCCTTGTAGCCGTCGAGCTTGTTCACGTCATAGGCGTAGATGGTCTTCAACGCGTGCGAGGCGGCCGCGGTCACCTCTTCGGTGGCCTTGCTGTCCACATAGGCCACATTCGAATCGTCGATGCCGGGACGCAAGGCAGCGACCGTGGCGAATGCGCCCAGCAGCACGGCGACGAGAAGGATGGCCGCGACCACACCCCAACCCGCCGTCGGACGCAACCGCCGCGCCCACGGCCGTGACGGCCCGGCGGGCTCTGGAGTCGGGGTGGGCGATTCCGCGACCCTGGCGACCCCGGCGACCTTGGTACGGCGCTTCGTGGTCGTTTCCTCGGCCACGCGGGTGCCGCGGCGCGTAGTGCCGGACCCGGTATTCGCCGCAGTACGGCCGACGGTGGGACGGTTGCGAGGCGTGACCCGATTGACTGGTCGACGAGATGCCATGACGGGTTCTCCTACGATCCAGGCTTGGGCATCGCGCCCTCCGACGGTGTCGCACCGGGCTGTCCGGCTGTCGGCTGATTCAGCGGGACGGGCTGACTCAGGGGACTCGCCTTCTCGGCCTTCCAGACCTCACCCTGCTTGACCAGATCGAGGGCCCAGGTCTGCCGGTAGGCATACGGCGCGACATCCGGGGCGGTCCTGGTGGTCTGCAGCACGATGAGCGCGGAGGCGTGGTCGCGCTCGGAGTTCAGCGCGGTCAGCGAGGAGCCGATCACCTTGGACTCCAGCCTGGTCTTGGCCTGTCTGGCCTGCTCGCGGAACTGATCCTGGGTCTTGGTGGCATCGTCGAGCAGCGATCCGGTCATCGAAGACTGGATCAGCGCGAGCGAACCGTCGACATCATTGGGGTCCAGCGACATCAGGTTGATCGCGGCCTGCCTGGCATCAGCGAGCGCGGTATCGCGCGCCTCGGCGCGCGGACCGTCGGTAAAGAAGGCCGCGCGGACCCAGCCGGTGCCGAACCAGACCGCGGCGATCAGTGCGACGACCAGAGCGGCGGCCGCGGCCATGGTGACGGTGCGTCGTCCGGTGGCCGCGGCCGTCGGGCGCACGGAATCCGATGCCATCGCGTCATGCGCTGCGGCATCGGCTTCCGTGGCATCGGAGCCGGTCGCGGCCGGCGTTTCCTTGGACATGTCGATGCTCACGACCGTACCTCGCTAACGCTCGGCACAGTCGGGCCCATTGCGGGCGCTGTGCCTGTGGTTCGCTCGCTTCGATCACTCACGGCGAGACACCCTAACTTCCATCACTGCGGATTAGTCGCATAGGTCCTGCTCACCGCTTGGGCGTGACCCCCAGCAGGGTAGCCATCTGCACGGCGATCGGGTTCAGATTCAGCTTCTCGGGATCGGTTTTCGGGTTGGCATCCCAGGGCTGCACAATGCTCGGATCCGCCAGGTCGGCGCGCATTCCGCCGCGCACCGCGGTCGGATTGCCGAACGGCACAGTGCATTTCGCGTCCTTGTTGAACGGGAATTCGTCGCGGGTGTCGTCGAAGTCCGGATTCTCCCGCTTCATCTGCGCCAGGATGGCCTGCGTACCCTCGTAGCCCTGGGTGCAGGCGGGCGGATTGTTCACCTCCAGCACCAGGCCGAAGTGGCTGGTGCCGTCGCCGGGCGCGGTGGACGACGCGCCGATGGACAGCTGCGGCAGCATCTGCAGCAGCGGGCGCAGCGCGTAGAACTTCGGCGAGATGGACAGCAGCAGCTGACGCAGGTTGGTCAGGTCCTCGGTGAGGGGGCCGCCGCTCTCGTGCAGCAGCGCGGTGATCTGCTCGCCGGCGTCGGTACCGGTGCCGATGAGGCGCCGGATATCCGGATCGCTGGAGCGCAGCTGGGCGGCGAGTTCGTCGAGCCCCTGGCTGAACTGCCGGATGTAGCCCGACTGCTGGGCCTGGGTGCCCAGTGCGATCCGACCGTCACGAATCAGCTGAATCGTCTGCGGCAGGGTGTCGTTGAACGTCGCGGTGAACTTGTTCAGCGAATCGATGAAGACCGCGAGGTCGTCGCCCTTGCCGTCGAAGGCCTTGCCGAGTTCGGTGACGGTGGTGTTGAGCGCGGTGAGATCGACCGAGCGGGTAAACGTATCCACGCTCTGTACCAGCTGCTCGACCGAAATCGGTGTCGTCGCCGAGGTGATGACGGAGCCGTCGCGCAGATACGGCCCCTTATCGGAATCGGGTTGCAGATCGACGTACTGTTCACCGATGGCCGAACGGTTGGCGACCACCGCGCGGGCCGACTCCGGAACCTTCGGCGCACTCGAATCGAGCACCAGATTGATGGCCACGCCCGTGTCGGTGAGTTCGAGACTGCCGACCCTGCCGACCGGGACGCCGCGGTAGGTCACCTCGGCGCCCTTGTAGATGCCGCCGGTCTGCTTGGCCTCGACCTTCACCTTGTACTCGCCGATGCCGAGCATGTGCTCGAGCCGAACGTATTTGGCGCCGACGAAAACCACGCCGAGCACCGCGATCAACGCGAACGCGACCAGCTGGTAGCGCACCAGACGGGTCATCGCTGACCACCTCCGATCTGGTCGAGAATCGCCCCGAGCGGATCGGTCGGCAACGGCGGCAGACCGGCCGGGAAGCGAGGCATATCGGGCGGCAGCGGCAGCAGCGATACCGTCGGCCAACCCGGACGCGGACCGTTACCGCCGTAGTACGGGTTGGTCGGATTCACCGGCACTTCGGGGCCGTACGGCGGCGGGATGTACACCGGATCACCCTTGCCGACACCGAGATTGCTGAGCGTGACACCGATCTGCTGATCCACCGAGAGCCAGGTGTTCACTTGGCCACCGAAGGTGCCCTCCAGCGTCGAGTCCGGGAACGGATAGGTCGGTACCAGCGGCAACGCGGTGACCAGATCCGGTGCGGCCTTACCGAGTTCCTGCAGTGTCGGACGCAGCGAGGTCAGATCCTTGATCAGGTCCTGCTTCGAGTGGTTCAACACGTCGAACCCGGCCTGGCCCACCCGATCCAGCTGTTGCAGCAGCGCGATCAGTTGTGGCCGTTGCTCGTTCAGGATCTTGATGCCCCGCGGCAGCTCATCGATGATCTTGCTGATCTGGTCGGTCTGGGTGCTCACCCGGTTACTCAGGGTGGCGAGTCCGTCGATGGCTCTTGTGATGTCGTCGACCTGCTCGTTCAGCCCGGAGATCAGGGTATCGGCCTGCTCCAACAGCGAGCGGACCCGGTCCTCGCGGCCGCCGAGCGTCTTGTTCAGCTCCGTGACGATGGGCTGCAGCTGTGCGACGCCACCACCGTTGAGCAGCAATGACAGCGCACCGAGCACCTGTTCGACCTCGGTCGCGTGCCGGGTGTGGTCGGCCGGGATGACCGAACCATTGCCGAGCTTGTTGCTGTCGGGTTGCTCGGCGGGCTTGGACAGCTCGATGAACTTCTCGCCGAGCAGATTCGACTGCCGCACCTCGGCCCGCGCATTGGCGGGTAGATCGACCGAGGAGTTCACCAGCGCGCGCACGCTGGCGGTCCAACCGTCGGGGGCCAACGCGATCTTCTCGACGCGCCCCACCGCCACGCCCTCGACCTTGATCGCGGACTGCGGCACCAGATCGAGCACATCGTCGAAGCGGATATCGATGGTCATCGGATGGTCACCGACATCGGCGCCGCCGGGCAGCGGCACCGCGTAGATGCCCTCGGACGAGCACGAGGTCACCAGGACCGCGCTCATACCGAACACCAGCACAGCGCCGAAAGTGCGTGCCGCGCAACGGATTCGCATATTCATCGCTGGCCGCCTCCCTGCGAGGGCGGAAGTTGATCGGACGGGGTGCCGGGGACCGTGCCCGGCACCGGGGCGCGCTGCTCGTTCTCATTGCTGAGGATGCCGAACGGCAGGACCAGCGTCGGGGTCTTCACGCCGGCGGTGATCTGATCGGTGATTTCCTTGCAATGGTCCAGAATCGGGCGCATCTGCTTGCCCAGCGCTTCGAACTTCGGATCGCCGGGCATCAACTTGCCCAGATCCAGCATCTTGCACACCACACCGAACGGATCCTGCAGATCCGGCAAGTTGGCGCGCATATCGAGGGTGCCGGATTCGGCATTGTGGATATTGATCAGGTTGCTCAACGCCAGCGGCAGCACCGGCAGTGCGGCGGCCAGATCGTCGCGCTGCTTGGCCAGCGTCGCGGTGAGCGTGGTCAGACCCTGGGCATTGCGCTGGACCAGATCCCGGTTCTCATCGATGAATCGGGCGACATCGCCGAGTGCGACCGACAGCAGGTTCAACGCCGCGCCGAGATCCTGACGTTCCCCCGCGAGGAAGGTCGACAGATCCGCGAGCTGGGCATTGAATTGCCGCACCTGCTGGTCGTTCTGGGCCAGCATGGTGACGAAAGTCTGCAGATTCTTGACGGTGTCGAAGATATCGCCGCGGGCATCGCCCAGGTATCGCGCGGCGCGCGAGAGCTGAGTGATGCTGTTGGCCAACGCCTCTCCGTTGCCCGCCAGATTCGCCGCGGAGGTGCGCACCAGTTCGTTCACCGCGCCCTTGGCGTTGGCGCCGTTGGGGCCCAACGCATCCGAGAGTTCGGTGATGCTCTTGTACAGCTGGTCGACCTCGATCGGGGTGACCGTGCGATCACGCGGAATGGTCGCGTTGCGCCCCATTTTCGGTCCACCGGTGTAGGCCGGGGTCAGCTGGATGTAGCGGTCGGAGACGATCGACGGCGTGATCTGCGCGGCCTTGGCCTCGGCGGGCACGTCATAGCTGCGGTCGACACTCATCACCACCTTGACCCGATCGCCCTGCGGCTCGACCGAATCCACCTTGCCCACCGGCACACCAAGGATGCGGACATCCGAACCCTCGTAGATGCCGACGGAGCGATCGAAATACGCGGTGATCTTGGTCGTGGCCATCCGGTCGAAGAGCCACCAGAGGGCACCGGCCAGGACCAGCGCCGCGATCACACCGATCGCGATGCCCACCTTCGTGCCGCGACGCGAGGTCCGGATCGCGGTGAGCGGCTCCTTACGAGGCCAGTGCACCCCCATGTCAGTTACCTCCCATGGTGCGCACCGGCGGCCGGTCGCCCGGAATCTCCGGCAGACCGGGCGGGATCAGGTTCACGATCACCGCGTCGAACCAGCGACCGGTACCGAGCACATTGGCGTAGAGGCCGTAGAACGGCGCGGCGAGTTCCAGCGTCTTGGAAACGTTGTGCTGGTTCTCGTTCAGCAGGTCGATGGCGGCCTCGAGGTTGGTCAATGCCGTACCCATCTGCTTCTCGTTATCGGCGACCAGCGCGCTCAGTTCGGCCGATACCGTCTTAGCGCCGGTGAGCAGCTGTGCGATGGACTGCTGGCGAATATTCAACTCGGCCAACAACTGTCCGCCATTGGCCAGCAGGCGCTCGAACTGCTGATTGCGATCCGCGAGCACACCAGTGGTCTGCCTGGTCGCCGCGAACAGCTTCTTCAGCTCCTCATCGCGCTTGCCCAGGGTTTCCGAGAGCCGGGCGACCCCGTCGATCGAGTTGCGGATCTGCGGCGGCGTGGTCTCGAACGCCTCCGAAAGCACCCGCATGCTGGTAGCCAGCTGCGCGGTGTCGATCTGATCGATTTGCTTGGCCGCATCGCTGAATGCGTCCACCACGTCGTACGGGGATACCGTGCGCGACAACGGAATCGCCTTGCTCGGATCGGCGGGCCCGGAACCCTTCGGGTCCAGCGCCAGATACTTCTGACCGAGCACGGTCTTGATCTGGATCGAGGCGGTGGTCTCGTTACCGATCCAGGCATCCTGAGTGCGGAAGTAGACGAGCACCTTATTGCCGTCGAGCCGAACATCCGATACCGAGCCGACCTTCACACCGGCGATGCGAACCTCATTGCCTTTCTTCAGACCGGCGGCCTCGGAGAACTGCGCGATGTATGTGGTGCCCGCGCCGATGATCGGCAACTTGTCCAGGAAGAACGCGGAGACCGTCACGAGCAGGACCATGACGACGCCGAGCACCCCCATGAATGCGGGGCTGCGCTTGCCGAGCAGGATCCGGTCGTCCATCAGTGACTACCCTTCCCTTGGCAGCGCGGTGCGGCATTGGTGTAGATCGGCTGGTTGACTGTCGGTAGCCCGCCCGGCAGGTTGAGCTGCGGTGCATCCACCGCACCCGTTCCGAGCACGATGTCGATACCGCACAGATAGAACTGGAACCAGGAGCCGTAACTGCCGGCGCGGCCGAGCTTTTCCATCTTGATCGGCAGGTTCGTCAGCGCCGCATTCACTTCGCCCTTGCGCTCGTCGATGGTGCCGGTCAGCTGGCTGAGCCCGGCGATCGAACCCTGTAGCGTCGGGCGGGTCGGCACGAGCAGATCCGCGGTGGCCGAGGCCAGATTGCCGAGCGAGGTGACCGAGCTGCCGATGGTGTCGCGTTCGGCCGCCAGTCCGCTGACCAGTGCCTCGGTATTGACGATCAGCTGATCGAACTGGCCCTCGCGCTCGTTGACCGCATTGAGTACGGCGGTCAGGTTGCGTACCAGATCACCGATGACGGCGTCCTTGTCGGCGATCTTGTTCGTCAGGTTCGCGGTAGTTGCCACCAGATCATGGATGGTGCCCTGTTCGCCCTGGAAGACCTGGATGATCTCGTAGGACAACTTGTTCACATCATCGGCGGTCAGCGTCTGGAACAGCGGACGGAAGCCGTTGAACAGGGTAGTCAGATTCAGCGCGGGCCTGGTGTGGTCGAGCCCGATGGTCGCACCCTTGTTGAGTTTGCGGCCCTGCTCTCCCGTGCCCTGCTCGAGCGCGATATAGCGCTGGCCGACCAGGTTGCGGTACTTGATGGTCGCCGTGGTGGAGGCGGGCAGCCACTCGCGGTCGGTCAGTTCGAATCCGACCTCGGCCTGACGCTTATCCACGATCTTGACACTGGTGACCTTGCCGACCCGGACACCCGCGATGCGCACCTCGTCACCGGAATTGAGCGAGGTGACATCGGTGAAGCGCGCCCTGAACGCGGTACCGCCGCCGGTGTAGTTGGCGATCGAGAGTCCGAGGATCGTCGTCGCCAACAGCGTGACGACAACGAAAATGATGAGTTTGGTCAGCGGCCCGCCGAGGCCGCGCATCTGCTGCTTCATCGCACGCTCACCTCGCTGCCACGAAACGCGGGCGCACCGATCCGGGTGACCCAGCTGGGCACCTGGTCGGGCGAAACACCGTTCGCCGCACCGTAGATCGTGCCGAGGGTCTGCTGTTCGGCCGGGGAACCGGCCGTGGTCGGCACATTCGCGGCCGGGTACATACCGAACTGCGGCGCCGGCAGCTTGCCGCTGTCCTGGTCACCCGGGTTGCGACTCGGTACCGCATAGGAACCGTCGTTGTTCGGTCCGCCGGTGTACTGGCCGGGATCGGTGAAGACCGGGTATTCCGGCATGCACCACGGCCCGCGGGTGTCCAGCCAGCGCGGCTCGTCCTGGTTGGGCAGGTACTTGCCGCGGGTATTGGTCAGCTCGATGCTGACTCGGGAGCCGGGACGCGAGGTGCCCTTGCCCATGATCTGGTCGATGCGCGGCTTCATCTTGGCGAAGTTGGCCAGTGCGCAGGCGTAGCTCGGCGAGTAGGTCGCCAGCTGCTCCAGCGCGGGCCGAGAATCGGCGGCCACGTCGATGATGTTGTCACGGTTGGCGATCAAGAAGTCCGCGGTGGTGGCCGCGGTCGGATTCAGCGTGGCCAGCAGGGTATCGATCTGCGGGCGGCGCGCGATGATGGTCGCATTGGTCGTGCGCAGGTTGTCGAATGCGTCGATCAGCTGTGGCAGCGCGTCGGAGTAGGTGGCTGCCACATCGGCGAAGCTCACCAGATCCTGCCTGAGATCCGGCATGACCCCGTTGACCTCACGGAAGATGTGTTCCAACTTCTCCACCGACTCCCCGAGCGCCACACCCTGCCCCGAAAGCGCCTGGGACAGTGCGCCGAGCGTCGAGGCGAGATCCTGCGGCGGAATCGCCTGCAGCAGCGGCAGCACATCGTCGAGCAGCTTGCTGATCTCGATGGCGTTGCCGCTGGTGTCCTGATGCAGGGTCACGCCCTCGGTCAGGTGCTGCTTACTCGGCTCGTCCGGGATGACCAGATCCACGTACCGCTCACCGAAGAGCGTCTTCGGCAGCAGCCGGGCCGTCGCGTTGACCGGAATCTGCTGCGCCTTATCGGGATCGATAGCGAGGTCGAGGGTCACCTTGCCGCGCTCGGACCGGCTGGATCTGACTTCGCCGACATGGACGCCGCGCACCTTCACATCGGCATTGCGGGTCAACGCGTTTCCGACGCTGTCGGTGATCAGGTGGATCTCGAGGGTCTCGACGAACACCTTGTTGTAGGCCGCGACCGTCGTGGCCAGGAATAGTGCGCAAACTACGAAGAATGCGATACCCAGCAGCCGGACACGCAATTTCTCCGTCGCGCGCCATATCTGCACGCGATTACTCATGACGGCACCTCACTGCCGCTTCCCGTTTCGCTCATCCGGCAACCCGCACAGTCGTAGTCGTGCCCCAGATAGCAAGGCTCAGGAAGAAGTCGAGCACATTCACGAGCACGATCGCCGCGCGCACCGCGCGCCCCACCGCGACGCCGACACCGGCCGGTCCACCGGTGGCATTGAAGCCGTAATAGCAATGCACCATGATGATTACGAATGCGAAGACCAATACTTTGACGAATGAATACAAGACGTCTTCTGGTGGCAGGAACAGACTGAAATAGTGGTCATAGGAACCACTGGATTGTCCGTTGAACCAAATACTGATCATTCGCGACGCGAGGAAGGTGCCGAGCAGGCCCACGATGTAGAGCGGGATGACGGCGAGGAAGCCCGCGATCACCCGGGTGGTGACCAGGAACGGCACACCCGGGACCGCCATCACCTCCAGCGCGTCGATCTCCTCGGAGATCCGCATCGCGCCGAGCTGGGCGGTGAAACCACAACCGACCGTTGCCGACAGCGCGAGCGCGGCGACCAGCGGCGCGATCTCACGGGTATTGATGTAGGCGGTGAGGAAGCCGGTCAGCACCGAGCTGCCGAGCGAATCCAAAGCCTTGAAGCCCTGCAGGCCGACGACGACGCCGACCGAGCCGGACATGAACACGATGACACCGATGGTGCCGCCGATGACGGCCAGCGCACCACTGCCGAAGGTCACCTCGGCGAGCAGCCGCATGACCTCCTTGCGATAGTGCACCGCGGTGCGCGGAATCCAGGCGATGGCCTTGGAGTAGAACGACATCTGATCGCCTGCGCGATCGATCACATTCACCGGCACGCGCGCGATCCCACGAGCCCGGCGGGCGGATTTCGCCAGAGCCGGGAGACGGTAGGAGGTGGCCACGGGTCAGGCGCCCTTGGCGGGGACGACCTGCAAATACACCAGAGTCAGGATCAAGTTCACGAAGAACAGAACCATGAAGGTGATAACCACGGATTGGTTCACCGCGTCTCCGACTCCTTTCGGGCCCCCTTTGGGATGCAACCCCTTGTACGCGGCGATTACGCCTGCGAGCAGACCGAATATCAAGGCCTTGATCTCGCCGATCCACAAGTCCGGCAGCTGGGCCAGTGCGGAGAATGAAGCGAGGTAGGCGCCCGGCGTACCGCCCTGCAGCCCGACATTGAAGAAATAGCCGCCCGCGATGCCGACCACCGACACCAGACCGTTGAGCAGCAGCGCGACCAGCATCATGCCGAGCACGCGCGGTACCACCAGCTTCTGCACCGGATCGACGCCGAGCACTTCGAGTGCGTCGATCTCCTCACGGATGGTGCGCGAGCCGAGGTCGGCGGCGACCGCCGACCCAGCCGCGCCGGCGATGATCAGCGCGGTGACAACCGGGGCAGCTTGCTGGACGGTAGCCAGCACGCTGGTTGCGCCGGTAAAGGATTCGGCGCCCAGCTGTTTGATCAGGGAGCCGGTCTGCAGCGCGACAACCGCACCGAAAGGGATGGCGACCAAGGCGCTGGGCAAGATCGAGACACTCGCGATGAACCACGACTGCTCGATGAATTCGCGCAACTGGAAAGGCCGTTTGAATGTCTTGCGCATAACGTCGATGAGTAGCGCAAACATGTTGCCGGCCTGGCCGAACCCCGACTCCACTGGAGTCCGCAATCGCGCCAGGGTGGAATTCACGATCGCAGATGTTACCCGTTAGTTGTGTTGTGGCGCACGGTTGTATCGAGCGACCCGCCTTGGTATCCACCGATATCGCCGTTCTGGTACGCCATCACCTGCGTATTGTCGTTCTCCTCGAGTGACTCGCGAATAGCCACCTGGGCCGCGTGCGGCAGGGTGTGCATGATCTCGCGGACGCGTTCCTTGCGCCGAAGCACGGCCTGGCGCACCGGCATACCCGGAGTGGCCCGCATCTGCGGGATGATGCCCTCGACCTCCTCCGCGCCGCCGTGATGGTGCCCGGCGTCGACGAGAGCCTGCTCGCGGGCCATCTGCGCCTCGTCCTTCTCCTCCGACATACCGATCGGGCCGATCATGCGACCGTTGAGGAACTGCTTGACCACCGGCTCCTCCGAAGTCAGCAACACCTCACGCGGGCCGAACATCACCAGACTGCGCCGGAACAGCATTCCGATATTGTCGGGCACGGTACGAGCCAGGTTGATGTTGTGGGTCACGATCAGAATCGTCGCGTCGATCTGGGCGTTGATATCGATCAGCAACTGCGACAGATACGAAGTACGCACCGGATCCAGACCCGAGTCCGGCTCGTCGACCAGGATGATCTGCGGATCCAGCACCAGCGCACGCGCCAGACCGGCACGCTTGCGCATACCACCGGAGATCTCGCCGGGCAGCTTGCCCTCCGCACCCAGCAGACCGGTCAGCTCGAGCTTCTCCATCACGATCTTCTTGATGTCGGACTCGGACTTCTTGGTGTGCTCACGCAACGGGAACGCCACATTGTCGAACAAGTTCATCGACCCGAACAGCGCACCGTCCTGGAAAAGCACACCGAACAACTTGCGGATTTCGTAGAGCTCCTTATTGGAGCAGGTGGTGATATCGGTGCCGTCGACGAAGATCGAACCACGCTCCGGACGCAGCAGACCGATCAACGACTTCAGAAAGACGGATTTACCGGTACCCGAGGGGCCGAGTAGCGCGCTGACCTCACCCGAGGGCAGGGTCAGCGAGACGTCCTGCCAAATTCGCTGTGCACCGAAGGACTTGGTAACACCTTCGGTCCTGACCTCGACGCCCACGCGTACCTCCACAAATTCTCAGCGAGCCACCCACCGGCGTACCGCGCTGTTCGGTATCACGGTGTGTCGCGTCACAGTGGGTTCGGTCACTGTATCCCATGCGCATGACCAGCACACCCTTACCTGACCGAAGAGTAACCCCGAAACCCTCGCGATATTCGCAGACCGTCGAACGCATCATGACAAAGCAAACGGGCGGCCCCAATGGGGACCGCCCGTTCGGCGAGTTACTCGCGAATTACTTGACGGAGACCTTGGCGCCGGCCTCTTCCAGCTTCGCCTTGGCAGCCTCGGCGGCATCCTTGGCGACCTTCTCCAGGATCGGCTTCGGGGCGCTCTCGACGAGGTCCTTGGCTTCCTTCAGGCCCAGGCCCGAGACGATCTCACGGACCACCTTGATGACCTGGATCTTCTTGTCGCCGGCACCCTCGAGGATGACGTCGAACTCGTCCTGCTCCTCGGCGGCTTCGGCCGGAGCAGCGGCGCCACCGACGGCGGCCACGGCGACCGGAGCAGCCGCGGTGACCTCGAACTTCTCCTCGAACTTCTTGACGAAGTCCGACAGCTCGAGCAGGGTCATGTTGCCGAAGGTCTCGAGCAGTTCGTCAACGTTGGCCATTGTTGTTTCCTTTCGGTAGTTGGTTGTCTATGTGGGCGAGCCGCACGCGGATCCACCCTCGGTGTTGAATTTGCGGCGTTCGCCGGGCCCGCGTGGGCGCGCACGCCTTGCAGAGAGTCCATCGACGGCGCCTGCGGGCCCGTCGCGACCGCCGCAGGGTGTTACTCGGCGGCGGCTCCGCCTTCGGCCTGCTTCTTCTCCTGCAGGGCGGCGGCCAGGCGGGCCACCTGCGAAGCAGGAGCGTTGAACAGACCGGCGGCCTTCGCCAGGTTGCCCTTCATCGCGCCGGCCAGCTTGGCCAGCAGCACCTCGCGGGACTCCAGGTCGGCGATCTTCTCGACCTCGGCAACGGACAGCGCGGCGCCGTCCATATACCCGCCCTTGATGATGAGCGCCTTGTTCTCCTTGGCGAAGGTCTTGATGGCCTTCGCCGCGTCGACCGGCTCGCCCTTGATGAAGGCGATGGCGGTCGGTCCGACGAACAAGTCGTCCAGGCCAACGACGCCCGCTTCCGCGGCCGCCCGCTTGACCAGGGTGTTCTTGGCGATGGAGTAGGTAGCGCCTTCGCCGAGCGCGCGACGCAGATCGGTGAGCTTACCGACCGACAGACCACGGTATTCCGTGATGACGGTGGCCGACGAGCTCTTGAACTGCTCCGTGATCTCCTCGACCGCGGTGACCTTCTCGGGTTTTGCCATACTTCGCCTCCTCTCTGGATGTCGGTTTCGTATTCGAACTGCCGAGTACCAGGGGCCGGTGATAAAGCAAACGCCCCGAACGCAGAGCGTTCCGGGGCGCAATAGGTGATCGACCCAGGCATAGCCCGGATCGGATCCCAGCCACGGTCCTCCCTGCGTGGGCCGCCGGCTCGATGCCGGACCTTCGACCACGCCCGAATGGGCGCAGCGACCAACGGTCTTCGGTAGAACGGATTTGGGTAGTCATCGAACTCGTCGATTACTTCCGTCCAGGGTAGCCGAACCCACCCCTATCTGCCAAAACGGGTTCGAACGGGATGCTTCCGCGACCGAATTGTTGTGGCGCGGACGACATTTCATATCAGAATGCGTCGAACGTCGCCGCAGGGTTCCTATTTCGGGCCAGCGGAAGTTCGATTGAATCCCGGCAGCGAGTCGGATCACACGCTCACAGCTCGGCGGACCAGGAGATCGAGGGCTGCCAGTGCCCCGGTGCGGAATCCAGGGGTTGCGACCAGGCCGTTCGCGGCGACGGCAGCGCGCGCCACCGGCAGGTGAGCGCAGCCTGCCGGGTCGACGATCGCGCCGACATAGCCCAGCACCGTCGTCAGCGTCGCGGACGCACCCTCGCCACGCCCGTGGGCGGCGACATTGAGGAAGGCGGTCGGCTTTTCGTACAGGTCGGCAGTGCCGACGGTCCAATCGAGCAGATTCTTGAAGCTCCCGGGAAGCGTGCCCGCGTACTCCGGGGTGCAGAGCAGGACCGCGTCGGCGCGCGACATGCATTCACGCAGTGCGACAACCGAAGGATGTCCGGTCCCATCGTCATCCGGGCTGAAGGCGGGAAGTTCGGACAGCCTGTCGTACCAGAAGGTTTCGACCCCCTCCGGCGCGATCGCGGCAACGGTGCGCAGTGCGGCGGTATTCGTCGAAGCACTGCGCGTACTTCCGGAGATGAGCAGAACGGCGGTCATCTCGGTGGCAACGATGGCCGCGCGCGAATTAGTCCGGCGACCATTCGAAAAACGCAAAGGGCGGGAACGCGATTCACGCTCCCGCCCTGGTGCCGACGTGCTACTTACGCATCCTCGTCCAGGAGGTTGCGGGTGCGGTTCGGGTCCACCGGGATGCCCGGTCCGGTGTTCGTCGAGACCGTCACCTTCTTGACGTAGCGACCCTTGGCGGTCGACGGCTTGACACGCAGGATCTCGTCCAGCGCGGCGCCGTAGTTCTCCACCAGTTTGGCATCGTCGAAAGACGCCTTGCCGATGACGAAGTGCAGGTTGGCCTGCTTGTCGACCCGGAAGTTGATCTTGCCGCCCTTGATGTCGTTGACGGCCTTGGTCACATCGTTGGTGACCGTGCCCGTCTTCGGGTTCGGCATCAGGCCGCGCGGGCCCAGGACACGCGCGATCCGGCCGACCTTGGCCATCTGGTCCGGGGTGGCGATCGCGGCGTCGAAGTCCAGCCAGCCGCCCTGGATCCGCTCGATCAGATCCTCGGCGCCGACGGCGTCCGCACCGGCGGCCTCGGCCTCGGCGGCCTTCTCACCGGCCGCGAACACGATGACGCGGGCGGTCTTACCGGTGCCGTGCGGCAGGTTGACCGTGCCGCGGACCATCTGGTCGGCCTTGCGGGGATCCACACCGAGACGAACGGCGACCTCGACGGTCGCGTCGGTCTTGGTGGTTGCGGTCTCCTTCGCCAGACGCGCGGCGGCCAGCGGGGAGTAGAGCTGAGTGCGATCGACCTTCTCGGCCGCGGCGAGATACGCCTTGCTTCGCTTTGCCATGATTGTCTGTCCTTAATGTGGTTCAGAAGTGGTTATCGGGTCTGGCCGACCCTCCCACCGGGATTGCGAGTGCGGAACTCAGGCCTCGACGGTGATACCCATCGAACGAGCGGTGCCCGCGATGATCTTGGCCGCCTGGTCGATGTCCTTGGCGTTCAGATCTTCCTGCTTGGTCTTGGCGATCTCCCGGACCTGGTCCATGGTGACCTTCGCGACCTTGGTCTTGTGCGGCTCGGCCGAACCCTTCTGCACACCGGCGGCCTTGAGCAGCAGCTTGGCGGCGGGCGGGGTCTTCAGCTTGAAGTCGAAGGTCCGGTCCTCGTACACCGAGATCTCGACCGGAATGACGTTGCCACGCTGCGACTCGGTCGCGGCGTTGTACGCCTTGCAGAACTCCATGATGTTGACGCCGTGCTGACCGAGCGCGGGGCCGACCGGAGGGGCCGGGTTCGCCTGGCCGGCCTGGATCTGCAGCTTGATGATCCCGGCGAGCTTCTTCTTCTTGGGGGGCATCTTTCTTTCCTAGGGTTTGGTGTCCTTGCTCTTTGCAAGCCTGGTGAATCAACCCGTGCGCCGGGCCGATTCATCCCGCGATCCCGGCCGAAGCCGAAATCGCGAAACTAGATCTTCGCGACCTGGGTGAACGCCAGCTCGACCGGAGTCTCGCGACCGAAGATCGACACGAGCACCTTGAGCTTCTGCTGCTCGGCATTGACCTCGGAAATGCTGGCGGGCAGCGTCGCGAACGGGCCGTCCATCACCGTGACCGACTCGCCGACCTCGAAGTCGACCTCGATGATCGGCTTGGGCGCGATATCGGTGGCGGCCGTAGCCGCGGCGGCGGCCTCGGCCGCCGGCTTCTTCTGCTGCTGCGCGGCCGGGACGAGGAACTTCACCACATCGTCGAGGGAAAGCGGCGAGGGCCGCGAGGTAGCGCCGACGAAACCTGTGACACCGGGGGTGTTGCGCACCGCGCCCCACGATTCGTCGTTGAGTTCCATCCGGACCAGGATGTAGCCGGGCAGCACCTTGCGGTTGACATGCTTGCGCTGGCCGTTCTTGATCTCGGTGACCTCTTCGGTCGGCACCTCGACCTGGAAGATGTATTCCTCGAGGTCCAGGTTCTGCACGCGGGTCTCGAGGTTGGCCTTCACCTTGTTCTCGTAACCGGCGTACGAGTGGATCACATACCAATCACCGGGGGCACGCCGCAGCGCTGCCTTCATCTCGGCGACTGGATCGGCGGGTTCGGCATCGACAGGAGCGGCCTCGACAATTTCGGCGTCAGCGGCGTCGGATTCGTCGACCACTTCCTCGACGGCCGCGGACTCCTCGGCGGCCTGCACCGCGTCGTCGACCGGGAACTCGTCGGTTGTGTCGTTCTCCGGGGTGCTCACTGGGGCACTCGCTTCCTGTGTCGTCACGTACATCCTTTGCGTACCGGGCCGGGCGCGCTGTGTAACGCGCCGGCTCGGGGTCGGCTACCGGCGTCGGCGGCGATCAGCTAGCCGAACAGCCAGTTGACACCCTTGATGAACGCCAGATCCAACCCGCTGATGAACGCGACCATGAAGATCACGAACACCAGAACAACGCTCGTATAGGTGACCATCTGCTTCCGGTTGGGCCAGATCACCTTGCGCAGTTCTGCGACCACTTCGCGCAGGAACTTGATCAAACGCTTGAGCGGGTTACCCGCCTTGCGTCCGGCCCGATCGGTCTTCTTGGCTGCCTTGCCCGACGTGGGCCGATCGATGGTGGCGACCGAGCCCGAATCGGCATTGCGACTGCGCCGCACGGACCGCTTACCGCTCGGCCGAGCCACCGCGGCGGTGTCGTCGTCCTCGGCCGCGTGCGCGCCGTGGCGAGTATCCCGCTCGTCGACCACGTCGATCCTTTCGTCGCTGGCATCCAGGGCAGGGGCGACAGGACTTGAACCTGCAACCTGCGGTTTTGGAGACCGCTGCTCTGCCAATTGAGCTACGCCCCTTCGGTTGGACGATCCAGCTGTCCAACCACTGTTCGGTATTCAGTTGTCGGTCTAACTATCTGGTGTCACACGACACGCGCGCCACTCCGGCAGTTGCCGGCCCCGTCGGCGAATCCTCGCGGACTCACCTGGAACCAGCCCTTGCAGAGCAGCGCGCAGCGGCTGGTGACCCCAGAAACCTGAGTGTACGTTACCGCCTGCGGCATATGCCAATCAGGGCCAATCGACCAGGTCAGGCCAGTTGCACTGTCGCGGTGGCGCGTCCGAAGATCTTCTTGCCCGCGGACTTCGCCACGATAGCGACGACCGCGGTCTTGGTCTCCGGATCCACCGACTTCACCTTACCCGTGTACTCGACCTCGGCAGGCTCCTCGGAGCCAACGTAGACCGGGCTGGTGAAGCGGACGTTGTACTCCTTGACCGCGCCGGGATCACCGAGCCAGGAGGTGACGAAACCGCCGCCTAGGCCCATGGTGAGCATGCCGTGCGCGACCACATTGTCAAGACCGACCAGCTTGACGACCTCGTCGCTCCAGTGGATCGGATTCGCGTCACCGGAGACACCGGCGTAGTTCACCAGATCGCCGCGGGTAAGCCGGACGGTGCGCGACGGCAGCTCGTCCCCGACGGCGACGTCCTCGAAGTTGATCGCGTGCTTGCTCGGCGCGATCGCGGGCACCGCGGGCGCGGACACCGCGAGCACATCGGTGCCGGCCGCAGTGCGCGGATGGTGGCTGGGGGCGTCCTCGCCGATGCCGTGCATGAGCACATTGCGGACCGCGCCCTGCAGGTTCGGATCGATATCGCCGCCGCTGCGTCCGATCAGCGTGGTGTAGGTGGTGAGCACCAGCTCGTCGTTCTGCGCGGTGACGATGTTCTTGGTGACGATGATGTCGCCGCCGAAGGCCTGCCGGAACGAGTGCAGGTAGACATCGCAGACCAACTGGTCGCCGACCTTGATGGGCCGGTGGAATTCCAGAATCTGATCGGTCTGCATGATCTGGCTCAGGTCGTAGCCCGTGACGATCTGCTCGAAGAGTTTGCGCTGGGCCAGAATTCCGACCAGGGAGATGAAGGTGAGCGGGGCGAGCAGGCCGGCGTAGCCGTACTCCTGCGCGGCGTCTTCATCCCAGTGCACCGGGTGATAATCCTGAACGGCGCGGGCGTACTCACGCACCTTCTCGCGGCCGACCTCGTAGTAGTCGTCGACGCGGTAGTGGTGGCCGACCATCGCCGCGGCATGCGCCGCCGGGTCGAGTTCTTCGTCCGTCGCGACCGCTTCGTCTGTACCGGTGTTGATTGTCACGGGAGGACTGTACCTATCTGACCCCGTGCCCCGGAGTCGACGGAGCGGTCACAACTACACCTCGCTGGCGCTCGGCTCCGTCGTACCCGCTTGGCGGCTGTGTCGATCGGTTACTCGCTGCACCCGCAACCCCACCGCACTCGAGTCGTGAAACACGTCAGGGCCGGACATATGTCCGGCCCTCGCAAGTGTCACGACCCAAGAATCCGGGACGAACCCGGAAGCCAATCAACGCGGCAGCGGCCCGCGTGGTGGACTAGCGGGATTCGCGGTGCGCCCGGTGGGTTCCACAGTTCGGGCAGAACTTCTTCAGCTCCAGCCGATCCGGGTCATTGCGCCGGTTCTTCTTGGTGATGTAGTTGCGGTGCTTGCACTGCTCGCAGGCCAAGGTGATCTTTGGCCGGACATCGGTGGACTTCGCGGCCACGATATTCCTTCTTTCGGGTCAACCAGATGGTCTGATCGGTCTTTGGTAGCGATGGCCGGACTTGAACCGGCGACACAACGATTATGAGTCGTTTGCTCTACCGACTGAGCTACACCGCCACGGGGTCGCATTGCTTGGTGATGCCGCGCCCGGCCCCACAGAGTGGAGGTTGTAGCGATGCCGAGTCGGTCACCACCGGCAATCCGGCGAGCCCCCTAACGGAATCGAACCGTTGACCTTTTCCTTACCATGGAAACGCTCTGCCGACTGAGCTAAGGGGGCATGACTAGCTCCGCACCGTGACCTACGTTCAGGACTCCGGCGCGGCGAAGTCTTGAACGAGGTTACACACTCACCGGTCGCACCTCCAAACCGGGTGGTCAGAGCGGTTTTTGCGGCCACATGCAGCGGCCGCGGCAACGTCTACCGGTAATTGACGAACTGCAGCGCGATGCCGAAGTCCTCACCCTTCAGCAATGCGATCACCGCCTGCAAATCATCGCGCTTCTTACTGGAGACGCGAAGTTCATCGCCCTGGATCTGGGCCTTCACCCCCTTGGGGCCCTCGTCGCGGATTTTCTTGGAAATTTTCTTCGCATGCTCGGCGTCGATGCCCTGCACCAGTGTGCCGGTGATTTTGTAGGTCTTGCCGGAGGCCGCAGGCTCACCGGCATCGAGCGCCTTGAGCGAGATATCGCGGCGAATCAGCTTTTCCTTGAACACCTCGAGCGCCGCCTTGACCCGCTCCTCGGCCTCGGCACTGAGCACGATCTTGTCCTCACCGGACCATTCGATACTCGCGCCGGTGCCACGGAAGTCATAGCGGGTGTTCAGCTCCTTCTCCGCCTGATGCAGCGCGTTGTCGACCTCCTGACGGTCGACCTTGCTGACAACATCGAAAGACGAATCGGCCACACTTCGCTCCTGTCCTGGCGGTCCAACGGGTCTGGGACAGACCCTTTCGAGCGACCTGCACGCAGTCGCTACGGGCCGGCTGTTCCGGTCACCGTCAGTTCTACCCCGGAGCGCGACGGTAGTCCTGTCGCATGGCCGATGGCCAGCCGGTTTGCATTATGGGTACGGGTTCGTTGTAAGCTGCACTGCGCGCCGAGAAGCGCGACGGCAGGTTGCCCGAGCGGCCAATGGGAGCAGACTGTAAATCTGTCGGTGAAAGCCTACGTAGGTTCGAATCCTACACCTGCCACCGGAGCCCCCGTCGATCATCATGATCGACGGGGGTTTTCATTTCTCCGGGCGTTTGTCGCTGACGAAGGGCGGCCAGGTCGGTCGCATTCAGGCTCGCAACTAGTTCGTCCTCTTCGTAGCTGACATGGTTTTCCAATTCAGTTGCGAGAAGCCGTTGCATACCGAATAGAGACGGATGTTCACGCAGAGGCTATGAGCCTACGAACGGGAATTCGCGGCCGAACACGATTGAGCGACTCGCGATCACCGATCAGTATCCGCGTGGCCCGCCCGCCATTTCCTCGAGGCGGGCGATGCGATCGGCCATCGGCGGGTGGGTGGAGAACAGGCGCGCCGCGCGCTCACCGGCCCGGAACGGGTTGGCGATCATCAGGTGCGACTGGGCCGTCAGCTGCGGCTCAGGGGGCAGCGGGGCGGCCTGTACGCCGCGCTCCAGCTTGCGCAGCGCCGAGGCCAAGGCGAGCGGGTCACCGGTCAGCTCGGCGCCGGACTGGTCGGCTTGATATTCGCGGGAGCGGGAAACGGCCAATTTGACCAGGGTCGCGGCGATCGGGCCGAGCAGCGTCACCAGGATCACGCCGAGGATATTGGGACCGTCGCCATTGCGGTTGCCGCCGAAGATCGAGGCGAAGAAGGCCAGGTTGGCCACGCCGGAGATGACCGCGGCCAATGCGCCCGCGATCGACGAGATCAGAATGTCGCGGTTGTAGACGTGCGACAGCTCATGGCCGAGTACGGCACGCAGTTCGAGCTCGTCCAGGATCTGCAGAATGCCGCTGGTGCAACAGACCGCGGCATGGCGTGGATTGCGCCCCGTCGCGAACGCATTGGGGGCGTTTGTCGGGCTGATATACAGCTGTGGCATCGGCTGCCGCGCCGTGGTCGCGAGCTCGCGCACGATGCGGTAGATGACCGGAGCCTCCAGCTCGCTGACCGGCTGCGCGTGCATGGCCCTGAGCGCGATCTTGTCGCTGTAGAAATACGCGTAGGCATTCATGCCGACGGCCAGCAGGATCGCCAGGAAGAGAATCATCGGACTGCGGAACATCGCCCCGGCGAACACGATCAAGGCCGAGAGGCCGACCATGAGCCCGAACGTCTTCAGCCCATTCGAATACCCGTGCATGTCCGCCTCTCCGCGTATTCAGGCCATACAAGTCAGTGCCGCGAGACTTGGCCACGGGTCCTGCGTCGAGTGCCTGGTGGGTTCTGGGCGTACCCGGCGAGTTACCCATGTACTCACGACATCGGTCGTTGCGTGTGCCACGATCTCACCGATTGGATTACACCAGGTCAACGCCAAGGGCCGAGCAAAGGTTCCTGATCGAGATGTGAACTCCGTGCCACCTAGCCGACGCGTTCGATCGTGTAGCGGACCAGGCGTGCCAGGGCGTCGTTGGCCGGGCCCGAGGGCAGCGCGGACAGTTCGGCGTGCGCGATATCGGCGTAGCCCTGCAGCTTCTCCTTGGCCAGCACCATGCCGCGCGAGCGGGCGAGCAGCGACAGCGCCTCCTCGACCTCGTCATCGGTCTGCAGCGGGTGGGCCAGCAGTTTGCGCAGTCGGTCGCCCTCGGCGCCCTCATCGCGCAGCGCGTACAGCACCGGCAGGGTGTGCACGCCCTCGCGCAGGTCGGTGCCCGGCGTTTTACCGGACTGTTCGGCCGCCGAGGAGATGTCGATGATGTCGTCGGAGATCTGGAAGGCGGTGCCGACCACATCACCGAGCCGGGCCAGCCGCTCGACGTGTTCGGCGTCGGCGCCGGAGAAGGTGCCACCGAAACGTCCGGCGGCGGCGATCAGCGAACCGGTCTTCTCCCAGACCACGCGCAGGTAATGCTCGACCGGATCCTGGGATTCGCGCGCGCCCATGGTTTCCCGCATCTGACCGGTGACCAGTTCGGCGAAGGTCTCGGCGATGATCCGCACCGCGTCGGGCCCCAGGGTCGAAGTAAGTCTCGACGCGTGCGCGAACAGATAGTCGCCGGCGAGGATGGCAATATTGTTGCCCCAGCGCGAATTCACGCTCGGGGCGCCGCGGCGCATGGGAGCCTCGTCCATGACGTCGTCGTGGTAGAGGGTCGCCAGGTGCACCAGCTCGACCACCGTGCCCGCCGTGATCAGCGCCGGATCGGTCGGACGCGGCCCGAGCTGGCCGGTGAGGATGGTGAACAGCGGGCGGAATCGTTTACCCCCGGCCTTGGCCAGATGCAGCGCCGCCTCCTGTAGGAAGAGCTCGCCGTCGGACAGCTCATCGATCAGGAGTTTTTCGACATCGATGAGGCCATTGCGCACGGTCTGCGCGAGCTCGGTGTCACCGAGATCGACTCCGGCCACCACCGTGCTTTCCTCACTCACAGCCGATGTGCTCATCTCTTCTCCCAGCGATGCGTCCGACCCCACGGTAGAGAACCTAGCGTGTCCCCGTCGCGCGGCCCATGAACACCGTCACTATGCGGTGTATCAGACACTGTCGCATATTGTTTTCCGCGTCATCGATCGCATGGTCTGCGACGCGGGCAGGCTCGATCGACACGAACGGAATGCTCCTGCGAGTATTGAGCGCATGGGTTCACCGGATGTCACCCCCGCGGGCGGGGACGGGGAGACGCAGCGCGCGATTCCCACACAGACCGAAGTGCTCGTGGTCGGTGCCGGGCCGGCCGGATCGGCCACCGCCGCCTGGGCCGCGCGCGCCGGTCGCGATGTCTTGCTCATCGATTCCGCCGTCTTCCCACGTGACAAGACCTGCGGCGATGGACTCACCCCGCGCGCCACAGCCGAATTGGAGCACCTCGGGCTCGGCGATTGGCTGCGCGCGCACACCGTGAACCACGGCCTGCGGATGACGGGTTTCGGTCGCGAGGCGCTACTGCCGTGGCCGGGCGGTTCCTTCCCAACGTATGGGAGTGCAGTTCCCCGAACCGAACTCGACGACAAGCTGCGTGAGACAGCCGTGAAGTCCGGGGCGCGGATGCTGGATGGCACAAAAGTGATCGATGTCATGCGCGCGGATGATCGCGCGACGGGTGTGATGGTGCGTACGGCGGACGGCACCCAATCGATCGGATGCACGACGCTTGTCGTCGCCGACGGTGTCCGCTCCCCGATCGGCAAACTGCTCGGCCGCACCTGGCATCGGCGCTACGCCTACGGCACCGCGGCCCGCGCCTACATCAAATCCGCGCGCAGCGACGATCAGTGGATCACCTCGCATATGGAGCTGCGCAATGCCGACGGTGAGTTGGTGCCCGGCTACGGCTGGGTATTCCCGCTGGGCAATGGCGAGGTGAATATCGGCGTCGGCTCGCTGGCCACCGAAAAGCGACCCTCGCATATCGCGCTGAAACCGCTGCTGGAGCATTACACCTCGATGCGACGCGAGGAATGGCAGTTCGAGGGTTCGCTGCGGGCGGTCGCCTCCGCGCTGCTACCGATGGGCGGGTCGGTGTCGAATATCGCTGGACGCAATTGGGTGCTGATCGGCGATGCCGCGGGCTGTGTGAATCCGCTCAATGGCGAAGGCATCGATTACGGACTGGAGGGCGGGCGCATGCTCGCCGAACTGCTGGATGAACCGGATCTCACGACCGTATGGCCGGAGCTCTTGCGGGCCCGCTACGGCCCGACGTTCTCGGTGGCGCGGCGGATCGCCGGACTGGCGACGCACCCGCGGATGGTGCCGATCGGCGGGCCACCGGTGATGCGGTCCAAGTATCTGCAGCGCACTGCGATTCGGGTAATGGGCAATCTGGTCACCGACGAGGATCTGGATCTGACGGCCAGGGCGTGGCGGGCCGCGGGCCGGGCGTCCTACCGCCTCGACGAACTCGCACCGTTCACCTGAGATGGCCGGGTTACCCGCGCTCTACCTGCTTCCGCATCTGCGGCGGGCGCGGGACCTCGCGGACCGAAACTATGCCGAGCCGTTGAATCTGGACGAATTGGCCGCTGCCGCAGGGGTTTCGAAATATCACTTTCTGCGCGCGTTCGCGGCCGTCTACGGGGTGACCCCCGCGGCGTATCTGGCCCAGCGGCGGATCGAGCGGGCACAGGATTATCTGCGGGCCACCAACCTCACCGTGACCGAGGTCTGCATGCTGGTCGGGTACAGCAGTCTCGGGTCGTTCAGCAGTAAGTTCCGGCAGTTGGTCGGGGTGACGCCATCGGCGTATCAGGCCGAATTCGCGGATGGGGCACCGCGAATTCCGGGCTGTTATGTGTTCATGCACGGGCTCTCGGATCGCAAGCCGCGCGGTTGAGCCGCTCGGCTCAGCGGTTCGCCCAGCTCAGCAATTTCGGAGAAGCGTCCCGGTCAACGCGTTTCCTAGCCTTTGTGCATGACTATTACGAATGTCTCGCTGGTCACCGTGTACGTCACCGACCAGGACGCGGCCAAGCAGTGGTACACCGAGAAGCTCGGGTTCGTCGAGACCGCCGACCTGACGATGGGCGACAACGGATTCCGCTGGGTCAGCATCGCACATCCCGATCATCCGGAACTCGAGATCACCCTGATGATTCCGGGACCGCCGCTCGATGAGAATCTCGCCGACGCCATCCGCCGGTCCCTGGCCAACGGCACCCATGGCGCACTCGGTCTGAAGACCGACGACTGCCAGAAGACCTTCGAGGAATTGACCGCCAAAGGCGTGGAATTCATTCAGCCGCCCGCCGAACGCCCGTATGGCACCGAGGCGATCATCCAGGACAACTCCGGCAACTGGCTGGTGCTGGTGGAGCCGAAGGAATTCGACCCGGCGGATTTCGCCGGATAGCCGACGAACCCGATACGCCCCGGCTTTCGCCGGGGCGTTGGGGACGAGTCAGGCGCTCGCCTGTGCGGCGACCCACCGCTCGATATGTTTGCGCTCACTCTCGAGCACCCGATGGTGCAGTTGTTCGGCGAGCGGTTCGATGGCGCCGCCGACCAGCGGAACCTTGACCTTCACAGTGCCGACGACCTCGATCTCGGCCCCCTCGACGGTCGAACGCAGTTCATAGGTGCCCGACATTTCGCTGCTGATGCCGCCGGTGGTGCCCTCGAAGGTGCCCTTGGCGATTTCGCCGTCCAATGCCTGCCAATTGTCGGTGCGCGAGAGCACCAATTCGCTCTTGAGTACCTTGCTCACGATGCCGGGAACCTTGTCATGGCTGGCCTTTTCGGTCATGTGAATGCGGATGGTATCCGCGCCCTGCGGATGCGAAAGATCTAGTGTGGCCGTCTCCGCACCGGCGAACCGGGACAACCAGACCTCTTCGTTGGTGAGTGCCCGGTGAAGATCTTCGACCGGGACGGTGTAGGGCACGGTGAAGCTGAATTTTCGGGACATGGGGGCACACGGTATCGGAGGCGGCAAGTAGCCTGATGTCGTGTCGGAAACCAGCCAGTCTGAAAGGCGTTCGAACCGCCTGCGGCGGGCCAGGATCGGGGTACTGACCGCGGCCGTCTTCCTGAGCGCCCTTGTCGTGCTGCTGGTGCTCGCCGCCTGGCGCAACGACTATCTGATCAGCTCCGACAAGGGTGTGACCTCCGCCGAGGTGCTCTCGGCCGGGCGGCTGCGTTCGGCGGTCATTTATGTCACACCGGACGGGAAGACCCACAATCCGAAGGTCGGGGTGTTGTATCCGACCAACCTCACCGCGGGTGAGCGGATCAATGTGGAGTACAGCCGCAAGGATCCGGATCTGGTCCGGGTAGCCGGGCGTGATGTGCGGGTCGCGATTCAGCCCGCATTGTCGGTGATTCTGGTGGTGTGGGTGGTCGCGCTGCCCACGGTGTGGCTGCTGCTGCGGGCCCAGCGCCGCAACCGGGGACCGCTGGAGGGACCCCGTGCGGTGGCCGGCGCCACCTGAGTCGAGCAGCCCCGATAGTTCGCCGGATCTTTGCGTTTCGGTCATTTCGACGTGACGGCGTGGCGCGTTGCGCAGGTCAACCTGGGATGGTGCGCGTAGCCATCGTTTCGGAGTCGTTCCTGCCGAATATGAACGGCGTCGTCAATTCCGTCCTCCGGGTGCTGGACCACCTCGACCAGCACGGGCACGAGGCGCTGGTGATCGCGCCGGACACCCCGCACGGGCTGCCCGCCGCCCCCCGGGTCTACAAGCGGTTCCCGGTGCATCTGGTGCCAGCGGTGATGGTGCCGAAGGTCAGCTCACTGCCGGTGGGTCTGCCGCAACCCGGAATCACCGCCGCGATCGACGAATTCGACGCCGATGTGGTCCATCTGGCCTCACCCTTCCTGCTCGGCGCGGGGGGTCTCGGTGCGGCTATGCGGTTGGATCTGCCGACAGTCGCGATCTATCAGACCGATGTGGCCGGATTCGCGAAAAGTTACGGGCTGGGACTGGCCGGTCGGGCGGCCTGGGCCTGGACGCGACGGATTCATGAGGGCGCGACACGGACCCTGGCACCGTCACGCGCGGCCGCCGAGGATCTGGCACGGCACGGTATTCCGCGGGTGCACCGCTGGGGTCGCGGTGTCGATATCGCCCGGTTCACGCCGTCGGCGAAGCGGCCGGAGCTGCGGGCCTCCTGGTCGCGCGATCAGGACAAGCTGCTGGTGGGATTTGTCGGGCGACTGGCCCCGGAGAAGCATGTGGAGCGGCTCGCGGTGCTGGCGAGCGATCCGACGATCCAACTGGTGATCGTCGGAGAAGGGCCGGAGCGGGCCCGGTTGGCGCGAATGATGCCGACCGCGATCTTCACGGGTGAACTCGGCGGCGACGAACTGGCGCAGGCGTACTCGAGTCTGGATGTGATGGTGCACGCGGGTGAGCACGAGACGTTCTGTCAAGGCGTGCAGGAGGCGTTGGCCGCCGGAATTCCGGTGATCGGGCCGGATGCGGGCGGGCCGCGCGATCTGATCGCGCACTGCCGCAACGGCTACCTCCTTCCGGTGGATCGCTTCACCGAGCTGCTCCCCAGTGCGGTTGCGGCGCTTCGGGACCCGGTTCTGCGGACGCGATTCGCCGCGGCCGCCCGCAAGTCCGTGCTGCACCGGACCTGGCCCGCCATCTGCACCGAATTGATGGGCCACTACGCCGACGTCACGGGGATTCGGACGCAGTTGCCGCACACCGCGTGAGCTGCTTACGCATGTGAGTTTCGTGACCTCCGAATCCCGATTCCGGCCAGGTGAAGGGTGTGACCACGGAAAAAGCAGGCGGGTCCGAACGCGGCGCCGAAAGTCTGGCCCGGCCCGGCGCGGGGGTTTCGCCCGGCCTATGTCAGGCGCGGTAGGTTCGGAGGCGTGGCGAAAACAGAGCAGCGGGAACCAGTTCGGGCTTCGCTGGACAAGCAGCCGCACGAGGTCGCGTCGATGTTCGACGAGGTCGCGAAGCGGTACGACCTGACCAATACCGTCATCTCCTTGGGACAGGACCGATATTGGCGCTGGGCGGTGCGCAAGGCCGTGGCGCCGCGGCCGGGTGAGCGGGTGCTCGACCTCGCCGCGGGCACCGGCATTTCGACGCTGGACCTGGCGAAATCGGGTGCCTGGTGCCTGGCAGCCGACTTCTCCCAGGGCATGCTCGCCGCGGGCAAATCCCGCGATGTGCCGAAGGTGGCCGCCGATGCGACCGCACTGCCCTTCGCCGACGATTCGTTCGACGCGGTCACCATCTCCTACGGCCTGCGCAATATTTCCGAGACCGATGCCGCCCTGCGCGAGATGTTGCGGGTCACCAAGCCGGGCGGGCGGATGGTGATCTGCGAATTCTCCACGCCGACCGTGCCCGTCTTCAGCACCATCTATCTGGAGTACCTGATGAAGGCGCTGCCGAGGGTCGCGGTGGCGGTGAGCAGTAATCCCGATGCCTACGTCTACCTCGCCGAATCCATCCGGGCCTGGCCGAATCAGCGACAGTTGGCGCTGCGGATCGCCGATGCGGGCTGGTCGTCGGTGAAATGGCGCAATCTGACCGGCGGCATCGTCGCACTGCATCGCGCCTATAAATTGGGCTGAGCCGCCGAATTGGGCTGAGCACCCGGTCGCGGCATATCTTCGTGGCGCACGCCACACCTCACGGAGGGGATTCGCTGACGTGAGGTTAATTGTCATCTACCGATAACGCTGAGTAAATCAGCCGCAATCGGCGATGCGCATGATCGGTGACATGACCGATGCTGGCTCTGATCGCACGCGCACCGCGAGCACGGCGTGCTCGTACTGCGGCGTCGGCTGCGGCATCGTCGTCGAGACCCGCGCGGGTGCGGACGGCGCGCCGGTCATCGCCAAGGTGCGTGGTGACAAACTGCATCCGACGAATGCGGGCCGCCTGTGCACCAAGGGCGCGACTCACCAGGAATTGATGGCGACGCCGGGGCGGATGGAGACCGCGTACCGGCGACCCGAGCGCGGTCAGGTGCCGGTGGCCGTGCCCGTCGACGAGGCGGTGCACGAGGTGGCCACCCGGCTGCGGGCGATCCTGGACGAACACGGACCGGACGCGATCGCGCTGTACGTCTCCGGGCAGATGTCGCTGGAGGCACAGTACCTGGCGACCAAGCTGGCCAAGGGGTATCTGCGGACCAAGCACATCGAGGCCAATTCCCGGCTGTGCATGGCCAGCGCGGGGACCGGCTACAAGCAGTCGCTCGGCGCTGACGGACCGCCCGGCTCCTACGACGACTTCGAACACGCCGATCTGTTCTTCGTGATCGGCGCGAATATGGCCGACTGCCATCCGATCCTCTATCTGCGCATGCTCGACCGGGTCAAGGCGGGGGCGAAGCTGATCGTGGTGGATCCGCGGCGCACCGATACCGCCGCGCGGGCCGATCTGTTCCTGCAGATCGCGTCAGGCACCGATCTCGCCCTGCTGAACGGGCTATTGCACCTGCTCGTCGAAAACGGCGCCATCGACGCGGACTTCATCGCCGAACACACCGAGGGCTGGGCGGCAATGCCCGAATTCCTCGCCGACTACCCGCCGGATAAGGTCGCCGCGATCACCGGGCTGGCCGCGGACGATATCCGCACGGCCGCGCGCTGGATCGGCGAAGCCGGCGAATGGATGTCGCTGTGGACCATGGGACTCAACCAGTCCACCCACGGCACCTGGAACACCAATACACTCTGCAACCTGCACCTCGCCACCGGAGCAATCTGTCGTCCGGGCAGCGGACCGTTCTCCCTGACCGGTCAGCCGAATGCCATGGGCGGACGCGAAATGGGTTATATGGGGCCGGGTCTGCCGGGACAGCGCAGCCTGCTCTCCCCTGCCGACCGCAGCTTCGTGGAGACCGCATGGGGTCTCGAGCCGGGCACGCTGCGCACCGGGGCCGGACCGGGCACCATCGAGATGTTCCGCGAGTTGTCCGAGGGGCGGATCAAGGCGGCCTGGATCATCTGCACCAATCCCGTTGCGTCCGTAGCCAATCGGAAGACGGTCATCGGGGGGCTGGAGGCGGCCGAGCTGGTCATCGTGCAGGACACCTACACGGATACGGCCACCAACTCCTACGCCGACATACTGCTGCCCGCCACGCTGTGGGCCGAGGCCGATGCGGTGATGGTGAATTCGGAGCGCAATGTCACGCTGCTGCAGCGCTCGGTGGATCCGATCGGCGATGCCCGCCCGGACTGGCTGCTCATCGCACAGGTCGCCACCGCGATGGGCTTCGCGGGTTTCGAATACCGCTCCAGCGCGGAGGTTTTCGACGAGATCAAGCGGTTCGCCAATCCGGTCACCGGATACGACCTGCGTGGGATGAATTATGCGCGGCTGCGCGAAGGGCCGATGCAGTGGCCGTGCGCCACGCCGGACCGTGCGCGCAATCCGATCCGATACCGCAATGACGGTGTCAGCCAGGAACTTTTCGTCGACGATGCCGGGCACCAACCTCGGCTGGCCTTCGCGACATCGAGCCGTCGCGCGGTGTTCTGGCCGCGCCCGCATCTGGCGCCGGAGGAAATGCCCGCCGACGACTATCCGTTCCTGCTCAATACCGGTCGGCTGCAGCATCAGTGGCACACCATGACCAAGACCGGCAAGATCGACAAACTGACCAAGTTGACCGGACAGCCGTTCGTCGAGGTGCATCCCGAGGATGCCGAACGGCTCGGGGTCACGGCGGGAGACGAGCTCGAAATCGCTTCGCGGCGTGGTCGAGCGGTGCTGCCGGTGCAGATCAGCGACCGGGTGCGACCCGGCGATTGTTTCGCACCCTTCCACTGGAATGACGAGCAGGGCGAATATCTGACGATCAATGCCGTCACCAACGACGCGGTGGATCCGGACTCGCTGCAGCCCGAATTCAAGGCGTGCGCGGTATCGCTGCGGCGGGTCGCGGTAATGCCGGAAGCGTCCGCGGCCGATAGCCCTTCGACGGAAACCGCCGTGCATAACGGCTCGCGGACCGCGCATCCGCTTTCGGTCATGCTCGGGCTCGACGCGGGCACCACTCCGACGCTCAGTGAGGCCGAACGGATCTATCTCGCCGGATATCTCTCGGCGCTGCAATCCATTCCGGTGACGGGGCAACCGGTGCTACCCGAATCCGCGCCCCTGGCCAGCAACAGCCGGTTGTGGATCGATGGACTGTTGGCCGGCATGTATTCGCGCAGCGCGGCATCAACATCCGCGCCCGCCGCCGATATTCCCGACGAACCACCCGCCCGTCCCATCACAGTGCTGTGGGCCTCACAGACCGGCACCGCCGAAGAGTTCGCTGCGACGACGGCCGCGCGGCTGGCCGAATCCGGCTTCGCGCCGCGGCTGATCGTCATGGATTCGTGCGAACTCCACGAACTCACCGGCGATGTACTGGTGATCAGCAGCACCTTCGGCGACGGTGGTCCGCCGGATAACGGCACGGACTTCTGGGAACGGCTGGACGACAGCGCGATCCGGCTGACCGGCATGCGGTACGCGATATTCGCGCTCGGCGACTCCTCCTATGACGACTTCTGCGGCCACGGTCGCAAACTGGACGCGAAACTGAGCGAGCGCGGGGCTACCCGGCTGCTCGCGCGTGTCGACAGCGAACCCGATTACGAGGAAGCCGCGGCACGCTGGTTCGACGAGGTGCTCGCCACACTCGACGGCGGTGCGAGTGCTTCCGATCCCGGCGGAACTCGCAAGCCCGAGCGGTCCGCCGACGCCACGATGGTGCTGACAGGTACCGCTGCGGCTGTCGGAACCCAGATCGCCGGACCCGCGACATTCACCCGCAACGCACCGGTGACCGCAGCACTGGTGCGCAATGAACCGCTGTCACATGCCCGATCGCCGAAGGAAGTGCGCCAGTTCGGGTTCGACCTGCGCGGGCTGAAAGCGAGCTACGAGGTCGGCGATTCGCTCGGGGTTTGGCCGACGAACGCCGATTCGATGGTGGCCGAATGGCTCGCGGCGACCGAGGTGGACGGCCGTCGGATCATCGAGCTGGACGACCAGGAATTGCCGCTGGCCCAGGCGCTGCGGACCCACTACGACATCACGAAGGTCGGCCACGATCTGCTCACCTTCCTAGCCGAACGCAATCCCGACAAGCGACTGGCGAAACTGCTGCGCCGCGATAATCGCAATGAACTCGACAACTACCTGTGGGACCGGCAGGCCGTCGATGTGCTCCGCGATTTCCCGGTGCGCGCCGATCTCGTCGAATGGCTGGGCACGCTGAAAAAACTGCAGCCGCGCCAGTATTCGATTTCGTCGAGTCCGCTGGTCAGCCCGGACGAGGTGCAGCTGACCGTCGGTGTCGTCCGGTACGGCGATCCGGCCGCGACCGGATCGGCCGCGCGGCGCGGCGGGGTGTGCTCGACCTTCCTTGCCGACCGCGCCGACGCCACCGAATCCGCGGTACCGATCTTTCTGCAGCGCGCACCGCATTTCCGGCCGCCGCTCGACCCCACCGCTCCGATGATCATGGTCGGCCCCGGCACCGGTATCGCACCGTTCCGCGGCTTTCTGCAGGAGCGTCGTGCCCTCGGCTGTAGCGGCCGCAACTGGCTGTTCTTCGGCGATCAGCACGCCACCCAGAACTTTTACTACCGAGCGGAATTGGAGGACATGTTCCGCTGCGGCTTCCTCACCCGCCTCGATCTGGCCTTCTCCCGCGACCAGCGCGAGCGGATCTACGTGCAGCACCGGATGATCGAGCACGGTGCCGAGCTATGGTCCTGGCTGCGCGACGGTGCGCACTTCTATGTATGCGGCGATGCCGCGCGCATGGCCAAGGATGTCGATGACACGCTGCTGGCCATTGCCAGGATCCACGGCAAGCTCGACGAGGACGGGGCGCTGGCGTTCCGGAAGCAACTGGTCGCCGAGAAGCGCTACGTTCGCGACGTGTACTGAGGGGCGACCTGAGCGGCGCCCATTCCCGGTGGATTCCGCGCAGTGGGCGCTGTGGCCATCGGATTCACACCGCGGGGGCACTCAGCCGAGCGAAGTCCGGCAGCCGCCGACTGCGTCCAGGTCGTTCCGACGCTGCGCGCGGGCTCCTGTCACCGCCCATCGCAATCAAGTCGTAGCGGCGAAAGGTGCTGAAAAAGCGGAGAATTGGTAGATGAAGGGCGATCGGGTGGAGATCGTCGTCGATTTCGGCGACGGGTCTCGCAGTTATGAAGTGGCGGCAACGCGCGCCGGGCGCAAGGTCGAGGTACGGATCGCGCGTGGCGTGGTCGAGGTCAGCGAAGTGACGCGAACGGGTGTCGCCGTGCGGACGGCGCGGTTCATGGCGGGACGCACATTGGCGCTCGTCGAATTCCCGGCGAATGGGTCGGATCCGGTCGACCGCGAATAGCGGGTGGGTTGCCGAACGGGCCGACCAGGAGCATTCTCATCTGTGTCGGACTGTTGTCCGTCTGCGCCGTGTCGTGGCGCAAGAACGGGTTATTCACTCATTGGAGCACCGGATACCAGCCGGAACGCCCGCGCGGAAAGGAGTGAACGATGACTGAACCCAGCACGTCCCGCAGCCTGGACGAGGTCTCGGAAGCCGACTACGTCGAGCAATCCCTCCCGGCCTATCCAGACCCCGAAGACACCGCCGAGGACCGCGGCGAACGCGATCTCGCGGCGGCAGTCGATCGTGATGCCTTCGACGCCAACCCGGCCGATATCGTCGAACAGTCGATCGCGGTGCCGCTCGATGACGACCGGGATGCCGAACCGGAGTACTGATCGGCCTCGATCGCAGCCAGGACTCGCCGACGCCTCGAGTACGGCAGGGGCGATCGCACGCTCACGCGGCGATCCTGGCCCGCACGGTCGCGTGCAACTCCCGCAGACTGGAACGCTCGGTGGCAACCTCCAGGACCCGCAAACCGTGCGCATGGCCAGCCAATTCGACCGCCAACTGCCGGGTATCGACCTGCTTGTGCGGAATCCGATAGGCGGCACAGAGAGCGGCCAAATCCATCCCGTGCGGTGTACCGAAGACGCGCTCGAAAACACCGGCGTACTGCGGATCACCCTGTTCCAGGAGTTCGAAGATGCCGCCGCCGTCGTCGTTGGCGACCACGATGGTCAGATCGGCGGGGCGAGGTTCACCGCGGCCGATGAGCAGGCCGGAAGCGTCGTGCAGGAAGGTGAGGTCACCGATAAGCGCGATAGTGCGGCCGGTGTGGTGTAGTGCCGCGCCGACGGCCGTGGAAACGGTGCCGTCGATACCGGCCACACCTCGATTGGACAGCACCTGGACACCGGGTCGCGGATATGCGACCAGGGCCGCGTCGCGCACCGGATTGGAGGCGCCGAGCAGCAGCTGATCGCCCTCGCGCAGCGCGTCCATCACCACCGCGGCGACGTGCAGCCCGGTCGGCTTCGGATGGTTGGCCAATTCCGCGCGGACGATCTGATCGGCCTTCGCACCGAGTTCGCGGCAGTGCGCGAGCCAGTCCGCATTCGGCGCGCCCGTGGTAACCGCCCTGGTTCCCGTCCCGACCACATTGCCGGAGACATCGGGCCAGCGCGGACCGGTGGTGAGCGCGTAGACGGTGACGGCTGGATCGGCCAGCACCTTCGCGACCTGACGGTGCAGTGTCGGCCGCCCGGTAATGATTGCCTGCCGCGGCTTCAGCAGGGGCAAGGCCAGCGGATGCAGGGACGGACCGTGCATCGGGGCCGTGGGTTCGGCCACCGTCGGCAGCTCGGCCAGTTCCGGTCGCAATCCGGCGCCGTGGCCGGAGATGACGACCGTATCGGGCGTCAGGTCGAGGTCGAGCGGCACATCGAGCGTCGCGTAGCTGGTACTCGTCCACGCCACACCGCCGGAGCGGCCCTGGGGCGCGCACTCGTCCGGCGTGTGATCCGGCACCAGTGGCTCGCGCAGCGGAATATCGAAATGCACCGGCCCGGCATTGCCGGAGCGGGCACCATGGGCCGCGGCGAGTACCCGGCAAACGGCCGAACGCCACTGGCTGTTCTGGTGCCGATATGGCATGCCGCCATCGGTGCCCGCCTCCTCCTCGGCGAGTCCGAGGCTGATCGAGGCCCGGACCTGGCTACCGAACAGCCCGAACTGTTCGACGGTCTGATTGGCGCCGGAACCGAGCATCTCGTAGGGCCGGTTGGCGCTCAGCACCACCAGCGGTACCCGGGCGTAGTTCGCCTCCAGCACCGCGGGGCCGAGATTGGCGACGGCGGTTCCCGAGGTCATCACCACCGGTACCGGCAGTCGGCTTGCGATGGCGAGTCCGATGGCCACGAAGCCCGCGGTCCGCTCATCGATGCGCATATGCAGGCGCAATCGACCCGCCGCATCGGCCGCCTGCAGTGCGAATGCCAGGGGTGCGTTTCTCGACCCCGGGCACAGCACGACATCCCGCACGCCCCCGCGCGCGAGTTCGTCAACGACCACTTGCGCCTGTGCTGTAGACGGATTCACGTCTCCAGCCTCTCAGACAGTCGCTTCGACGTCTTCGTCACCCTGCTCACAATGGCACCTCGCCAGCGCTCGGCACCATTGTGCCCAGTGGGCGCTGTGCCGTTGGTTCGCGCGCCGCGCTCCCGCACGCTGTCCGGGCCGACGGAAATTTCGCCCCGCGTCCACCACCGGACGCGGGGCGCTCAGCGCCCATGGTCGGCCGAATCGCCGTGCGCGACAGTGACCGTCGCCGACGTACCCACCACGGAGCGAGTCCCATGAGCGAACGCAGTGAGCGCCGAAAACACGGCCGCCATGCGGTCATGCCGGAGCCGAGCGCTAGCGAGGCGCAGGCACCAGCGAACGCAGTGAGCGCCGAAAACACGGCCGCCATGCGGTCATGCCGGAGCCGAGCGCTAGCGAGGCGCAGGCATGAACGCAATGCGCGGCGCCGCCCGCCGACTCAGGCGTGCCGCTGCACCAGGTCGCCCAGCCGCGGCAGGGCCTCGATGACGTTCTTCTTGGCCGAGGAACGCATCGACGAGTAGACCTTCTGCAGCGCCGGACGGGTCGAGGCCTCGGCACGTGCGTCGGTCACCGAAAGCAAAGCCTCGGCGACCTCATCTGACTTGGCGACCAGCAGGTCGGCGAACTTGCCGGACCCGGTCGCCGTGTATTCCTGCCAGAACGGCTCCAGCTGCGATACGAGCTTGGGCGCCAAGGACTCCAGCGCGTCCGGCACGATGGACGGGCTGAGCTTCTTGACCGCCGCGTAGCCGCCCTTGACGGCCAGGCCCGACGCACCACCCTTGTCCGACACCTCGGCGTCCAGAACCTCCTTGGCATCGGCAAGGAAGGCCGAGCGCTTCGCGTCGTCGAGCAGGGATTCAGACAGTGCTGCAACCACTTTCAGGTTCCTCCGGATAGATGTCGATGAACGAGCGCACGTCACTATACGCACTGGTGCGCAGAGTCACACGGCGCTCATCCGGCTACGGCTGCCACAGCAGCAATTTCGCGCGTCCGATCGAGCGCCTCGCCGAAGATCTCGTCGGGGGCGTCCAACGGAGACGGCCAGATCCTGCAGCGTGCGCATGGCTTCGACGAACGGGGCGAAGTCGGCGCCGACGCGGGCGCGCGAAATCTTGGGGAAGCCGCCGTGCTTCGTACCGGGATTCGTCCACCGCGCTGTCGTCGATGCGCGGAGCGGACCGCCCGACAACACGCTCTGGAACTCGTTTCACTGCATCGCACCCGACCGCCGCCCGCCAACCGAATCGCTTCGCGATGCCCCTGTTACTGACGCGGTATCGCCTTGTTATACACCGTCAAGTCGTACGGCCGAGTAATGCAATCGACGCCGTAGAAGTTCGCATGGAAGGCGCTGACACCCGAAACACCGATGGGGGGCAATAATCACTGGGGTGACGTTCAATCCGAAGCTGTGGCGGCCCGTTCCGGGGTTCGAGAACCTGACCGACATCACCTATCACCGGCATATCGAACAGGGCACCGTCCGGGTGGCATTCGATCGGCCGGAGGTGCGCAATGCGTTCCGCCCCCATACGGTCGACGAGCTCTATCGCGCGCTCGATCACGCCAGGATGACCCCGGACGTCGGCGCGGTGCTGCTCACCGGCAACGGACCGAGCCCCAAGGACGGCGGCTGGGCTTTCTGCTCCGGCGGCGACCAGCGCATTCGCGGCCGCAGCGGCTACCAGTACGCCGATGGCGAGACCGCGGATACCGTTGATCGGGCGCGTGCGGGCCGGCTGCACATCCTCGAGGTACAGCGGCTGGTCCGGTTCATGCCCAAGGTGGTCATCGCGCTGGTGAATGGCTGGGCCGCGGGTGGCGGACACAGTCTGCACGTGGTCTGCGATCTGACCCTGGCCAGCCGCGAGCACGCCAGGTTCAAGCAGACCGATGCCGATGTCGGGAGCTTCGACGGCGGTTACGGCAGTGCCTATCTCGCGAAAATGGTCGGCCAGAAATTCGCGCGGGAAATCTTCTTCCTCGGCCGTCCCTACACTGCCGAGGAAATGCATCAGATGGGCGCGGTGAACAAGGTCGTCGATCACGCCGAACTGGAAAATGTGGCGCTGGAGTGGACCGCCGATATCAACGGCAAATCCCCGCAGGCCCAGCGCATGTTGAAATACGCGTTCAATCTGCTCGACGACGGTCTGGTCGGTCAGCAACTGTTCGCGGGCGAGGCCACCCGGATGGCGTACATGACCGATGAAGCGATCGAGGGTCGCGACGCCTTCCTGGAGAAGCGCGAGCCGGACTGGACCCCCTACCCCTGGTACTTCTGAGATGGACATCCTCAGCAGCCGGGTCGTCCTGCGGCCCGCCGACTACCCGACCGCCCTCGCGTTCTACCGCGACGGACTCGGCCTGGCGATCGCGCGCGAGTATCCGGGCGGCACGGTTTTCTTCGCTGGACAGTCGCTGATCGAGGTGGCCGCGCACGGCGGATCGGGCAAATCGACCACCTTCGAAGGCGCGCTCTGGCTACAGGTACGCGACATTTCGGACACGGCGGCCGAGTTGGCGCTGAAGGGGATTCGCATCGAGCGCCAGCCGGTGCGCGAGCCGTGGGGACTGATCGAAATGTGGGTGCGCGATCCGGACGGCGTGCCGATCGTTTTGGTCGAGGTGCCCGCCGAACATCCGATCCGACGGGATTCGCGCTGGTCACCGGAATGATCGCGACGCATGTGCCGATGCGGGTGATTCGGCTCGAGTTGCCAATGCCGACCCCGGCGACGACGATAACCCACGGATGGCCGTCCGATCGCCGACGTCCGGGCGACCATTCTCGAGTTCCATCCTCCGAGTGAATCGCAGTCTCGATGTCCGGCGTACCCGAGTTCTCTTCCCCCGACGCGGCCGAACCCCCGGTGCGCCGCCCAGCAAACCGACCCCTGCCGCATGCGGTCACGTCGACATGACACGATCAGACCCGTGAGGGAGCGCAGCGAGCGAACCATGAACACAGCGCACCTGCGCACGACGGAGCCGAGCACCGAGCGAGGTGCGGTCGTGAGAAAGCACAGCGAACGAGCCATGGGTAATGTGCGCCCGCGCGTGACGGGGGCGAAATCATGAGTCGCACTTTGCGGACGCTGCCGATGCCGACCGGATCGGGGCTCGGCGATGTCATGCCGCATCTGCGAGAAGTGTTGGAGGGCAACGGTCCAGCCTGGTTGCCTATCCCGACCAGTGACCGTCGGGAGGCCCGGCGACTGAGCGACGCGCTCGGCCCCGGCGAACCGATCGATGACGAGGTCGCGCTGGTGGTGACCACCTCCGGCACTACAGGTGCGCCGAAGGGCGCCATGCTCAGCTCCGCCGCCCTGCGGGCCAGCGGGACCGCGACACACGATCGACTCGGTGGACCCGGCACCTGGCTGCTGGCCCTGCCCACCCATCACATCGCGGGCATTCAGGTTCTGCTGCGCAGCATTCTGGCCGGTACCGAGCCCGCCGTGCTCGATGTTTCCGGCGGCTTCCTGCCCGAGGCACTGGCGGGCGCGATTTCGGGTATGCGCGGTGACCGCCGCTACACCGCGCTGGTACCGACCCAGCTGATCAAGGCGCTGGAGGCACCGACCGCGGCGGCGGCACTCGCTCGATTGGACGGCGTGCTGGTCGGCGGAGCGGCCACTCCGGCGCCGGTCTACGAACGTGCGAAAGCAGCCGGTATCAATGTCGTTCGCACCTATGGCATGAGCGAAACCTGCGGCGGCTGTGTGTACGACGGAGTTCCGCTCGACGGCACCGAGATTCGCATCGAGGACGGTCGCGTACTGCTCGGCGGCGCGATGATCGCCAATGGCTATCGCGGCCAGCCGGACCATCCGGCCTTCGCCGAACCCGGCTGGTTCCGCACCGAGGACTCGGGCACTTACGACAATGGGGTGCTCAGGATCAGCGGACGCCTCGACGAGGCGATCCTTACCGGCGGATTGCTCGTCATCCCGCAAGTGGTGGAGGCCGTGCTGATGACCCATCCCGGCATCAGCGAATGCGTGGTGCTCGGTCTGCCCGATGATCGGCTCGGCCAGCGGGTCGCGGTCGCGGTGGTGCCTGCCCCCGGCGCCACGCCGACGCTCGAGGAGTTGCGCGATCACGTGGTGCGCGAACTCGATTCCATCGCCGCACCGCGCGAACTGGCGCTGCTGGACGAACTCCCACTGCGTGGCCCCGGTAAGCCGGACCGTGCCAAACTCCGCGAACGTTTGTCCGCCACTCCCCGTATTTAGGCGCCAGACCTAGGTGCTGGCCCAGCCGCGTCGGCGACCCGCGCGGCGAGTTACCCATCTTCTCCCGAAATCAGTTGTTACGTCCGCGCATCGAGCCAGCGGCGCAAGAGCATGTGATCGCGGTGCAAGCTAGGGCGACATCGCCGTGCAAGGGCCGCGCAAGACGGCGGCCCCACAGTGTTGTGCATGACTTCTTTCACACCCACTTCAGTGCTCGCCGTCGAGGCGGACAGCCTGGTCAAGGTGTTCGGGGAACAACGCGCCGTCGACGGTGTGAGCCTGGCGGTTCCGCAGGGCTCGGTCTACGGCGTGCTCGGCCCGAACGGCGCGGGCAAGACCACGACCATCCGCATGTTGGCCACCCTGCTGCGGCCCGACGGCGGCAGCGCGCGCATCTTCGGCCGTGACGTCGTCGCGGAACCGACGGCGGTCCGGTCCCTGGTCGGTGTCACCGGGCAGTACGCCTCGGTCGACGAGGACCTCACCGCCACCGAGAATCTGATCATCTTCTCCCGCCTGCTCGGCCTGAGCCGGATCGATGCCAGGCGCAGGTCGGTCGAACTGCTGGAGGAGTTCGACCTCACCGAGGCGGCGAACAAGCCGTTGAAGAATTTCTCCGGCGGCATGCGACGCCGTCTCGATCTGGCCGCCAGCCTGATCGCGACACCGCCGCTGTTGTTCCTGGACGAGCCCACTACTGGTCTCGATCCGCGCACTCGCGCTCAGATGTGGGAAACCATCCGCCGTCTGGTCCGCGACGGCGCGACAGTGCTGCTCACCACGCAGTACCTGGACGAGGCCGATCAGCTCGCCGACCGGATCGCCGTCATCGACCACGGCAAGGTGATCGCCGACGGCACCGCCGATGAGCTCAAGTCCTCGGTCGGTGGCTCGTCGCTGCATCTGACCCTGGTCGATCGGGCGCAACTCGACGAGGCCCGCCGCATTGTCGGCGAGTTCCTCGGCGCCGAGGCCCAGATTACGCCCGAGGCCGGACGGCTCACGGCACCACTGCAGGACGCCGGCATGACCGCCGATCTGCTGATCCGCCTGCGCGAGTGGGAGATCGCGATCGACGAGATCACTGTCACCAAACCCAGCCTCGACGAGGTCTTCCTCACCATCACCGGCCACCCGGCCGACCACGAGAACGAACGGAGCGCGGCATGAGCGAGCGCAGCGAGCGAACAATAGGCTCAGCCACCCTGGTGGGCCTGACGGAGCCGAGCGAGAGCGAGGCGCAGTCATGACCACCATTACCGCCACCGAAAAGGCCGCGCGGCATGCGGCGCCGCAATCGATTCCGGAGGCCAGCAATCGGATCAGCCTCCGCCAGACCGTGGCGACCTCGCTCACCATGGCCTACCGCGGCATCCTCAAGATCAAGCACAATCCCGAACAGCTGTTCGATGTGACAATTCAGCCGATCTTGTTCACCGCGCTGTTCGCCTACATCTTCGGCGGTGCCATCGGCGGCAGCGTGCACGACTATCTGCCGATCCTGGTTCCGGGCATCCTGGTGCAGACGGTCATCCTGACCTCGGTCGTGACCGGCACCCAGTTGCGCGAGGATATGGACAAAGGCGTCTTCGACCGGTTCAAATCCCTGCCCATCGCCCGCATTTCGGCGCTGGCGGGTGCGTTGATCGCCGATATGGTGCGCTATGCGCTGGCGACAACGCTGACCATCGTGGTCGGCCTGGCCATCGGCTATCGGCCCGAGGGCGGTGTGGCCGGTGTCGTGGTGGCCGGTCTGGTCATCGTGGTCTGCTCATTCGCGGTGAGCTGGATCTGGGCGCTGGTCGGCGTCACCGGTAAAAGCGCCGCTGGTGTGCAGGGCATTTCGATGATGGTGATGTTCCCGCTGACCTTCATGTCCGGCGCGTTCGCTCAGGTGAGCACCATGCCGGGCTGGATGCAGGGACTCAATCACGTGAATCCCGTGTACTACATGGTGAATGCGGCCCGAGCGCTGATGAACGGCAATGTCTACGGCAGCGATCTGGCCTGGTCGCTGATCGGCTCGGTGATCGTGATCGCGATCTTCGCACCGCTGAGCATCAAGGCGTATATGCGCCGGGCGTGAGTCGATAACCCGAAAATCGCGGTGGGAGACGGTAAATCACCCACCGCGATTTTCGTCGTCGCGGGACAGTTCCTGCAGGAGTTCGAGTGTCCGCGCCGCCGCTTGTCGTCGGCGCATTCCCGCGACCCGGGCCAAGGCTTCGTCGAAGCGCGCGTCTCCCACCGTGGTTCGGTGCAGTTCGACGTGACGTCGCAATTCGGTCGACGGATTGTCCTGTCGCGCCGTCACTTTGGTAGCCAGCGAGACCAACTCCAAGCCGAGCTCCGAGTGGCGTCCAATCGCCAGGTAGAACGTTCCGACCGCATTGCCGACCGCGCCGATCTGCGGCAGGTCGTGCCCAAGTCGGCCCGCCACGAGGCGCAGCAGCGTGCGCGCGATATCGCCCGCCTCGGGCGCGCGCCCGTGCAGCACATACGCGTCCATCGCCGCGCTCGCGGTCATCAGAGTGCCCGGGTCCGGCATGGGTTCGTCATCGGGCCAGCCGCGCAGATCCAGGGCCCGACGATAATGGCGCAGTCCGGCATCGATATCGCCCTCGGCCAATTCCAGTTCCGCTAAGCCGATGACAACCGGCGCCAGGCGATGGTTGCGCCGGATGTGCGGATCGTCGATCGCGGTGCCCTGTGTCGGATCACCGTCGGCCGCACCGAGTGCGAAGCCCAGCTCGCGCCGCGCTTGTGCGAGCCGACCCGTACCGACCAGCGATACCGCGAGATAGCTGCGTATCTCGACGGCTTCTTCGTGGGCGCGTAATTCTCGCAACAGTTCCTCGGCCCGCCGGTAATACCCCACCGCATCGGCATAGCGCGCGGTTTGTCCGGCGAGCTGTCCGAGATGTTGGGTGACCATCGCCATACCCCAGACGTCGCTGCCTGCGATCAGGTGCGAGGCCGCCTTCGCGTCCCGGGTGGAACCGTAGACATCGCCGGCGTTCTCCCGGAGATGCGCGCGCATGAATAACGCCGTGGCACGCACCACGCGATCCGGCGACCTGGCACCGTCGGCGAACAACCGCGGCGCGTCCGAACCCGCGGGATTCGCGATGACCATGGTGCCGAGAAAGCGCGTTCCACCATGGAGATCGATCGCAGTGCTGAGCAATCGACGGACACGAGCTCGCGTGGTCGCCATCCGACGCAGACCACCGCCCAGGAAGACCATGTGCATACCGATCTGCAGGTGCGCGAGCATCTGCAGATCGGCGACCGTACCGCGTACCGGACCGGGTTCGGGTGCCAGACCGAGGATCCGGCGCGCCCAACCGCCCAGCTCCATATGCGCGCCACGCATGACCCATAGCGTGCCGACGATCGGGAAGACCCGGTACACCGTGCGGGCATCCCCGCGCTCCAAGGCATAGCGCAGCACCGTGACCAGGTTGTCGAGTTCCACACCGACCGAGAGCACGGTGGCCACCTGCTCGTTGGAGAGATATCGGTGCGCGGCGGCGATCGAATAGTCACCGGCCCAGCGCGACATACGATCCATCACCACGGGACGCTCGTCGACGGCATCCGAAATAGCCGCCGCCGCATCGGCTCCGGTCAGTGTGAGCTGTTCTTCACCGAATTCGCGGACCGTTTCCAACATGCGGTAGCGGGTTCCGATCAAGCCCTCGTCATCGTCCAGGACAGTGAGCAGCGATTGGCTGACCAGTCCGTCCACGGCCGCGGCCACATCGTCGACATCCGGGCCGCCTGCCACCGCTTCGGCCGCATCGAGGGTGAATCCGGCCGGAAAGCGGCACAGCCTGCGCAACGCGATCTGCTGCGGCTGCTCGAGCAGATTCCAGCTCCACGCGATGACCGCGTGCAAGGTGCGGTGCCGTTCCGGCGACGAGCGATCTCCGCCGCGCAGCAGGGCGAACCGGTGTTCCAGGCGGGTTTCGATCTCCTCGACGCTCATGGTCCGCGCGCGGGCGGCCGCGAGTTCGATGGCCAGCGGCAGCCCGTCCAGCGTGCCGCACAACCGGGCCACCACTTCGGGATCCAGGCGCACCGTCGGCCGCACCGCACGCGCTCGGGCCATGAACAGCTCGGTCGCGGGCGACCCGGCCGCGTCGATTGCCAGCGGGGCCAGCGGATAGACCGTCTCCGCGGTGATCGCCAGTGGCGCTCGACTGGTGGTGAGCACGCTGAGCTGATCGCAGCTGCCGACCAGATCGGCGACCACCTCGGCGACCGGGTCGATCAGATGCTCACAGTTGTCCAATATCAATAGCGTCGGGCGGGCGGCGAGCGCATCGCGCAGTCGGCGACCGACGTCGCTGTAGCCGGTGGAGCGCCGCCACGCCGTCTCCCGGACGATCTCGCCGAGGCCGAGTGTGGTGCTGATCGCGGCCTCGATATCGGCGCGCGGATCGGCGTCGGCGGCCGTATCGGCCCGCACCGACGCCAGCTCGACCAGCACCACGGATTCGTTGCGCGCTATCCGTGCCCCCAATTCGTTCGCCACCCTGGTCTTACCCGTCCCGCCGGGGCCGAGGACGGTTGTCACCCGGGATCGGTGCAGTAGTTGTTCGAGTGCGTCCAGATCCTCGGCACGTCCGAGCAAGGCATTGGGGGCCGCGCGCAGGCCGATCGCGCAGGGTGCACTCAGCGCTGCGGCGGCGGGCGAATCCGAAACTCGTCCAATCGAATCCGAAGCCCGCCGTGCGAAATCCCGTGTGACCGAATCCACTACCGCGACTGATAGTGACAAACCCGATGATGTGACCGAATTCACACCTGACGTCGGATTCGGTACGGCCCCACCATGATCGGTGCGCGATACGAATCCTGGCACCGGATCACCGCGCAGGATCGCGGTATTCAACTCCACCAGCGCTGGACCCGGATCCGCGCCGAGTTCTTCGACAAGTCGCCCACGGATCGACGCGAAGACGTCGAGGGCTTCGTTGGGCCGACCCGCCGCGGCGAGCAACCGCATCAGGGTGGCGTGCGCGGCTTCGTCGAGCGGATTGGTTGCCGCAGTGCGGCGGGTGATCGCCACCGCGCCGTCGAGATCACCGCCGGCGACCCGAGCGGCGATCTCGATCGCCTCCAGTTCGGACCAGCGATGCGCGGCCGCCGTGCGCAGTTCGTCGGCAAGGTCGCCGGCCGGGAGGTCGGCACCGGGCTCGCCGCGCCACAGCGATCTGGCCCGGGTCAGCACCTCGAGGCATCCGGCGTGGTCACCGTCGACCTGTTTGGCGCGGGCTGCGCACACCAGATCGTCCACAAGGGTCACATCGACCTGATCGGCGGTCAGTGTGAGGCGGTAGCCCGCCGGGCCGATCTCGAGCACCGCATCCGGTAACGCCGCGCGCAGCCGCGACACCTGGGTGTGCAGCGCGTTCATCGGCGCGCGCGGCGGCTGCTCACCCCACACCTCATCGATCAGCGCCTGAGCACTGCGGCTGCGGCCGGGGCGCAGTGCCAGCGCTGCGAGCAATAGTCGCGACCGCGCCCCAGGTAGCGCCGCGAGCGCGCCGTCTCGGCGTAGCGCGATTTCGCCCAGCAGGGCCACTACGACCGATTCGCCTGCGGGCGTCGTGAGGGTTCGACTTCGGCCAGTCGCGCCGGTCTGATCGGGAGACATTCCGTCGATATCGTATGCGAGCCCCGGCCGCCGCAGAGTCCAACTGAACCGCCCGAGCGGACCGTACCGCGTCCGCGCATTAGGCTGCGAACATGGCTACTGCAGCGCAATGGCTCGAGGGCGCGCGGCCCCGAACCCTGCCGAACGCGATCGCCCCTGTCCTGGCCGGAACCGGCGCCGCCGCCTCCATCGATGGTGCGGTGTGGTGGAAAGCCGTTCTCGCGCTGCTGGTCTCGTTGGCCCTGATCATTGGGGTGAATTACGCCAACGACTACTCCGACGGCATCCGCGGCACCGATGACGTGCGGGTCGGTCCGCTGCGGCTGGTCGGGCAGAATCTCGCCTCGCCCGCCGCGGTCAAGAACGCGACGATCATCAGCCTGGCCATCGGCGCGGTCTTCGGGCTGGTGCTCGTCATCGCGACGGCGTGGTGGTTGCTGCTGGTCGGCGCAGCCTGCGTGGCCGGTGCCTGGTTCTACACCGGCGGCAGCAAGCCGTACGGCTACAGCGGGTTCGGTGAGTTGGCGGTCTTCGTTTTCTTCGGTCTGATCGGTGTGCTCGGCACCGAATTCGTCCAGGCCGAGCGGATCGAATGGGCGGGCCTGGTGCTGGCTATCGGGGTCGGGGCGTTCTCCAGTGCGGTACTGGTCGCCAATAATCTGCGCGATATTCCGACCGATATCGAATCCGGGAAGCTCACCCTCGCGGTCAAACTCGGCGATCCGCGGACCCGCACGCTGCACCTGGCGCTGCTCGCGGTGCCGTTCATCGCGACGCTGCTGTTGGTCGTTCGCACGCCGTGGGCGCTGGTCGGACTGGTCGCCGTGCCGTTGGCAGTGCGCGCCAATGCGCCGGTGCGCTCCGGTAGGGGTGGGCTGGAATTGATTCCGGCGCTCCGCGATTCGGGGTTGGCGCTGTTGGTGTGGTCGGCGGTTACCGCGTTGGGTATCGCCTTTTAGTTGGGTATCGCCGGGTGGTACGGCGGCGGGCGACCAGGAGGGCCGCCCGTGTCGCAGCTGCTAGTCGTCGCCGTCCGGGACCAGGATGCCGAGGACCCAGTTGACCACCGCGACGATGATGCCACCCCACACGGCGGCCCAGAAGCCATCGACGCGCAGGCCGTAGTCAGTCGTTTCGGTGATCTTCGCGGTCAGCCACAGCATCAGCGCGTTGATCACCAGCAGGAACAGACCGAGGGTCACGATGACCAGCGGTAGTGATAGCAGTTTCACAATCGGCTTGATCACGGCGTTCACCGCGGTGAAGACCACCGCGACGACCAAGATCACAATGACTTTGCCGCCATTGCCCTTGTCCGCGGGACTGAGAATTTCGATCTTGTCGACCCAAGCGGCGGCCAGCCAGATGGCCACCGCGTTGATAATCAACCGAATCAGGAGATGCATGCGCCAATGCTAGGCCCGCCGGGCGGGCATGTGCTGCCACATAAGACGAATCGGGCGGCGTGCACATGCCCGAGCCTCACGCCGCACGGTCGAGCAGCGAGTGCACCTTCGGCTGGAGTCCATCGACCGCCTACGGACCGCCCAGAACGCGGGTTTGACGATTTTCGCCGCAAGAAAGGCCCGCCGCTCGGCGCTCCCGGGGCGGACCGGTCGCGATAACGCGAGCTAGCCGGACCAGATTCCGGTCGCGGCGAACTTCTCCAGGATTGCGGCGGGTGCGGCGAGGTTCATCCCTTGTGCCTCGACCCACGCGTCGTCGAAATACGTTCCGGCATAGCGATCTCCGCCGTCACAGAGCAGCGTGACCACACTGCCCGAACGACCCGCGGCGATCATTTCGGCAATGAGCGCGAACGCACCCCACAGATTGGTTCCGGTGGAACCGCCCACGCGGCGGCCGATTACCCGACTCGCGAGCCGGGCAGTGGCGATGGATGCGGCATCGGGCACCTCGATCATCCGATCCACCACCTGACCGATGAACGACGGCTCGACCCGTGGGCGGCCGATTCCCTCTATGCGCGACGGCATTCCGGTCTGATATCGGGCATCGGCCGTTTCGTAGCCGCCGTAGAACGCGGAGTTCTCGGGGTCGACCACGGCCAGTTTCGACCGGTAGCGGTGATAGCGGATATAGCGACCGATGGTGGCGCTGGTGCCGCCGGTACCCGCACCGACCACGATCCAGTCCGGCACCGGATGCGTCTCCAATTCCATTTGCTCGAAAATGGATTCGGCGATGTTGTTATTGCCGCGCCAGTCGGTGGCGCGCTCGGCATGAGTGAATTGATCCATGAAGTGACCACCGCATTCGGTGGCCAGCCGCGCCGCCTCGGTGTACATATCCGGTGGGCGCCGCACGAAATGGCATCGGCCGCCCTGAGCTTCGATCAACTCGATCTTCTGCGGCGAGGTGCCCTCCGGCATCACCGCGACGAAATCCAGTCCGAGCAATTTGGCGAAATACGCCTCGCTGACCGCGGTCGAACCGGACGACGCCTCGACCACCGTGGTGCCTTCGGTGACCCAGCCGTTGCAGATCGCGTACAGGAACAGCGACCGCGCCAGCCGGTGCTTGAGGCTGCCGGTGATGTGGGTGGACTCGTCCTTCAGGTACAGCTGGACATCCCAGGAGACGGGCAGCGGGTACCGGATCAGATGGGTGTCGGCGCTGCGCTGCGCATCGGCCTCGATGAGCCGCACCGCATTGTCGACCCAGACGCGTGGCGTACTGCGATCGCAGTACTTCACGACGCCGCATCGGTCGGGTCGTCGTCACCACGCAGCCGGGCACGCAGCTGCGCCTTGTCCTGGCGACGCTGCGCATCGACCACCGCGATGTCCTCGTTGACTCGAGCACGCAACTTCTTGAACAGCGTCAGCGACAGCGGCATCGCGATGATCAAGGCGAACAGGGCGGCGACCACCAGCGGGATCTCCACCGCGACGAGCCGGGCGACGACGACGATCGCGACGGTAATGACGACGACCAGCCCCAGCCTGGCGAGCGTGTAGAGCGCCAGATTGCGGGCCAGCCGCGCGCCGACGCCAGCGGTTTGCTGTTCGGGTTCACCCTTCGGTGGAGTTGCCTCACTCACGCCGTCCAGACTATGCGAAGCTATGGCCGACCCCGGCGATACCTCCTATCGCGGTAAAGCACGTATCCGTTTTGTCTATTACTTCCCCTTTACCAACTGTAGGTGGTTCGAGTACCTAGGGGTTGCAGTGCAACGATGTCGCCATCTGATGAGGGAACTGTCGAGAACGGAGAGGTTTGCTATGACTGCGATCACCGTCGGCGGCCAGGACACCCTGCTGACACCGGGCCAAGTAGCCGCCATGTTCCACGTCGATCCGAAGACCGTCACCCGCTGGGCCCACGCGGGGCGCCTCGGGTCGCTGCGCACACCGGGCGGGCATCGCCGGTTCCGCGAATCCGAGGTACTCCAGCTGCTCAAGTCGCTTACCACCGAGGCCACGGCACGCTGATCCTGGTCCGCGGACCCGTAGCCGCGAGTCGAGTCTCGCCGTCTAGGGGTCCGCACCCACGAATTTCCGGTCTGCGGTGTCCGAAGGCTACGCACGCGACTACCCTCGATAGCAGGAGGTGAGCGACGTGACGTACCTGTTGGCACTCATCGCGGTTGTGGCAGTCGCGGTGCTGTGCTGGAAGGCGTTCGGCCCCGAGAAGACCGCGGGACCGCCCACGCGTTCGCCACAACGCAAGCGCATCATGGGACCGGACGACGACTCCGAATTCCTCTGGCGCATTTCGCGCCAGCATCGCGATGGTGACGGGCCCGCCGAGCGCTGAATGGGCCACGCCCGGTTCGCCGGGCTTTCCGATAGGCCAACGTAAATCCTTAGTCGCGCAACGCATATTGCCCGCGCGGTCCATTTTGCTGCGCCGATACCGAATCGCCTCGGACCCTGGAAACTCGCCGCAACCGGCTTCTACTGCTGTCCAGGTGAACTTGCCTTCGCCTGGTACGAGGCCGAAAGCCACTCGCAAATGATCACTCACGACCACCGAGGTCGCACCAAAGCACTTCCCGGGATGTGGACGCGAACTCGGGCTCGACAGTCGCCGCAAACTAGAAATGCCTGCGAGGCTCGGATAGTTGTTGATCTATCCGCGGCCGACCGACCATAGCCGATAAACAAGCGAAGTACGACCGGCCGCAGATCCTCCGACTCCCCCTCGGTCGTCAGGCCGACGAGGTCGCGGAAATTCATGTCATCGAAGGCCGCCGTCATGCTCCTCAGCGTGCCGTTCGACAGCTCGAACGATCACGGCTCGCCGTTGACGACGGCCATCACGGCGTCCATGAAGGACTGTCCGCCCATGATGTAGCCGCCGGCTATCGCGCCGATTACCGCGCCGATGGGGCCGGTGATGAGGCTGAAGAAGAAGACGCCGACGATGGCGCCGATAATGAGGCCGAGAACGCCGCCGACGACCACACCGACGATGTTCTTGTTGATTTCGTCGGTCAGGCGGGCCATGGAATTGACCGGCTGCATCTCGCCGATGTTCTTGGCGGTCAATTTCGGTGTGAGAGTGAGGGTTCGGCCGCTATCGGAGATCGCCTGGTCGACCGCGACATGAGTGCCGGAGAGCTCGTAGGTCAAGGGGACTTCCGAGACGACAGCGCCGGTGTCGGACTTCAGCTCGACCTTGGTGCCGTCGTCGGCGAGTTCGAACTTGCCGCTGTCGACGGCGGTCGTGAGCACCCGGTGCGCATCCGGGGTGTCGGAAACCACTGTGCGGTAACCGATTCCCTGCTCGACGCCGGAGGCCGACACCTCTTTGGCAACTTCCGCTGGCTTCGCATTCGCGGTTCCCGCCGTGATTCCCACGGCGGCGATGGACACGAGAGTGACGGCGAACGTGCCGAACTTCATCAAGTTTTCCTTCTGACAAGCACCGGCCCGGTTAGCCGATAGACGCGGATCAGCGCCACGTAGCTTGTTGCCCCGCACGATATTCGGGAAACCCCATACGGCCATCGTTATTCGATCGTTATTAACACATCCGACCTACGAAAATTTCACACATATATCCTTTTTATCCGCAAAAATAGATGACTCGACGCACAGGCATCAGATGGTGTAGGCATGACGTGATCTCACCATTGCAACTTTCAACTTCGTATCTCGGCGCGCGAGTTCGAACAGCCCTGGAGGACGTCACAGGTGTCGCGTCAACGTGTCCGTGCGGGTCTCACCTTGACGGTCTTCATAGCTGTAACCGCGCTGGCCGCAGCCGTCGTAGCGGTGGCCGCGATGTCGCTGAGCAAGGAAAAATCCACCACGAGCAGCCCATCGCCCGCGGCCGAAAACTATGCCGCGCCGACCACCTCGACGGCACCGTCGAGCTCCGACCTGCCACCGACCACCACCGAGGCGCCGCCGACAACCTCCGCCGTCCGCAGCACCTTCGACAAGATCGCGGGCGGGCTGCGGCTTGACGTCGGCGACTGCGTGGAGATCGGCGGCAGCGGCGACAGCCCCACCCTCGGTAAGATCGCCTGTGGCGGTACGGGTTCCAACTACAAGGTCATCGACAAGGCGCCCGAGAACGCCGCCTGCCCCAGCGACGCCGACCGCATCCTCAACGACACCCTGCGCGGCATCAACCGCGCCGCGCTCTGCCTGGATATCGACTGGGTAATCGGCGGCTGCATGGATCCGAACAAGGACAACCCCAAGCGCCTCGACTGCAGCACCAGAGGTGTCCCCAACGCCGTACGCGTCGTCGACATCAAACAAGACACCGCGAACGTAAATGTCTGCTCCTCCAGCGACCGCGGAATCGTCTACCAACAACGTCAATTCGTAGTCTGCGTCCACCGGTTGTAGATAGGCGGCCCCTCCGAGCGTCTCGGCCCGACAGCGGTCCGACGATGTCCGACCACGCAGAAATGCTCGCGATCCGAAGTGGTCACGGCGGCAATCGGAAACCGCTCGGCCACAGCGACAACGGATGCGTGTCCGAGCAGACAGCCGCGACGGCCTTCCAGCGAGATAGCCGCCTGGTGAACGCGAGCGCAGGGACCAACAGCGGCCAGAGCGTTCAGCGCTATGCGGCGTGCCCCGGAACCCGACCCGGCCACCACGAAGCCATCGTCGACATCGCCAGGATCGCCGTCGTGTCACGCCGCCTCGCCCGCACTCGACACAGTTCTCGGCCGCTCACTTAAACAGGAAAGTTATCTTCTATATGTTGTAGTTCCGGCCGAATCATCTGGTAGCCAGCGGTATGCTGTTGTTGACGCCTTCCGCGGTACCAGATGACGTCTTGTCCGGTTCGGTCGATGCTGCAGCTGTCGGCCTGCCGGAATGCGCGTTCCCATCGGGACGCATCATGTACTTCACCAGGTAGCCGAAATCGCGTGTCGCAAAGTCGATTCGGCACGTAACGCACTCACAGCCCCAGTCCGGTAGCTCGGCAGCGCGGCCTAACTACGCGGACGTTCATAAAGCTCGTTGTAAGGAAGCAAAATGTCTAGCAAGATCGTCAAAACTCTAGCCGCGACTGTTATGGCCGCGCCCCTGCTCGTCCTCGCGACGCCCGCAGCCTCCGCCGATTCGACTGCCACGGCCCCTGCGTCGTCCTACACCGCTCCGGTCGACGGATCATTCGGATCAGCTACGTGGTGTATCCCCCTCGGTAGTGTCGTCTGGTGCATCTGAGCGAGCGTCTGAGAACCCCCGGTAGCTGTGTGACGCTCGAGATTCGAGTGAACTCCTGGTAGAGCAGTGATTACTGAGATCAATTTATACCGGGAGTTCGCCGTCACCATCGATCGGTAATCAGCAGCTCAGAGCGCCTTTTCGAGCCTCAGTTCAGCCCAGCGTAAGAGTGCAATCCACTGATCACGATGTTGATGATGAAAAGCGTTCTCGGCGTTTGCGGTTGACGGCTGTGCATGGCAACGCCGTCTACCAGCGGATTTGGGTGATGTTCAGGTTGGTCGCGTTGGTGCGGCTCTGACCTGCTGCGTACTTTCTGCGTACCCGGGTCGCTACGGCACGAGGAGCAATTGACCGGCCTTGGACCGGACGATAGAGAAATGCTTGCGGTCCAGCGTGGCAACCGCGGTGGCGGGGAAGCGTTCGGCCACGGCGACGACGGATGCGTCCACCGTGCCGAGCGGCAGATCGGAGTACTTGTCAACCAGCTGGCGGATTCGGTCCAGGTCCTCGGTGGTCGTGTCCACGACGGTATATGTGCCTTCAGCTACGTCCTGGAGGAAAGCCAGCTCGGCGGCTGGACCACAGCGTCGTTCCAGCAGAATGGCCGCCTCGGTGAACACAGGTGCGGGCACCAGCAGCGGGCCGGGCGCGTTCAACAGCAGCTCTCGACAGGCAGTGTGATGGTCGTCTCGCCGGTTGACCAAGGCCACGATCGGCCCGGTATCGACAACAATCACTCGGCCGAGTTCCTGTCGAGCTCCTCCCGAACGATCTCCTTTGCCCGTTCCGCCAGATCGGGTTCGGCGGAAATGATGCCTTCGCTGTGGAACGTGCGGCGGCCGGACTTCTGGACGAGCTGACGAAGCAGCGCCGTCGCGGCCGGCACCTGGTCATCGGGCACGGCTTCAGCCAGCTGGACCAGTTCCTCATGAGACGTACGCATGGTGACCAGTGTAGATCTGACCGAAAACCAGCGCTGATTTGACGCACATGCATCAATCGGCTCCCCGAGGATGATTCCACTTTGTGGTCCCCCAGCGTGCTCGAAGCCGCCACGATCACACGTGACTCGGCTCCCGCACTGAGCGCGCCCTGCCGCGCGAACACGCCACCAGAGGTGGCGCACTCTGGGTTATCGGCTGGAACCTGCGTATCGCCGAAGCACAGATCCCCGGCTTGCCGGAGGGATTCAGCTTCCAAGCCTCCGGCACTACTACGCCCTCGTTGCTGATCAAGCACGGCGCTGATATCAAGACCGTGCAGGCGCGCGTTCGTCATGGAAGCGCCGTCACCACACTGCGGTACTACGCCGATCGTGGCCCGACGCCGATCAGTCGACGCGCACCGCTGTCGGCGGCGTACTCCGAGCCCGACTCGACGCTACTGCGTACCCACTGCGTACCGAGTCTGAAAATACCGGCACGAATGTACTGGAATAACGCGTATTTCCTCAGGTAGATCCCTTTAGTTCAGCCCAGCGTAAGAGTGCAATCCACTGATCACGATGTTGATGATGAACAGGTTGAACAGCATCGCCACGAAACCGGCGATGTTGATGTAGGCGGCCTTGGTGTCGCGCCAACCTGAGGTGGCGCGGGCATGGAGGTAGGCGGCGTACAACACCCAGGCGATGAAGGAGCAGGTTTCCTTGGGGTCCCAGCCCCAGAAGCGGCCCCAGGCGGCTTCGGCCCAGATGGCGCCCAGGATTACCCCGGCGCCGAAGAGGGGGAAGCCGATGATGGTGGTTTTGTAGGCGAGGCGGTCGAGGGTGCGGGCGTCGGGGAGGCGGCGGGCGATGGTGCCGAGGATGTTGTCGGATTCGGCGCCTTCGGGCTGACGCAGGCGGTAGAGGAAGAGCAGGCTGGCTATGCCGGAAACCAGGAAGACGCCGCTGCCGATGCTGACGATAGTGACGTGGATGGGCAGCCAGAAAGACTTCAGTGCGGGCACAACGGGTGCCGCGTCGGCGTAGAGCACGGTGCCGGCCAGGAACAGCAGGATGAGGATCGGGACCAGCAGGAAGACCCACATCGAGCGGTAGCGCTGCTCACGCAGAAACAGCATGCCGACGACGGCGGCCGCCGCGGTCGCCATGGTGACGAATTCATACATATTGCCGAGCGGAAAGCGATGGGTTGCGAAGCCGCGCAACACGATCGAGGTCACGTGCAGGGCGATGGCGACGAAAAGCACCGAGAACGCCATATTGCCCGCGCGTTCGGCGAGCGGCTTGGCCTGCGGCGTTTCGACCCGGCCGGGTCCGGCGGGACGATCGGAACCACCGCCGACGGTCACCAGGTCACGTGCGACGACCTTTTGCGTACGCGCCGCCGCGTACTGCACGATCAGCAGCACCAGCACCAGCGCGTACACGACGATCGCCGATTTGAAGGCGAGATCGCTGTACTGGGCGATGGTCTCGTCGATCGGCATGGTCACTCTCCCGTGGCGGATTGGTCATCGAGCAGGCGCTTGCGCAGGCGATCGAATTCGCCGCCCCAGCCCGCCTGATCGGTTCTGGCGAGCCCGCCCATCTCTACTACGGTGCGTCGTTTGTCGACAGTACCCGCTTCATCCTCGGCCGGGTAGCAGCGGATCCAGATGCGCCGCCGCTTCACCAGCAGCGATACCAGCAGCCCGGACATCATGGCCAGCGCGCACACCAGCACCCACTGCTGCGCCGGATCGTGCGATACCTGCAGATTCACGAATTCCTGCGCACCGTCGAAGGTGACCTTGGTGCCGTTGGGCAGCGTCGCAGATTCGCCGGGCCGCAGGTTGACCCTGGCCTCCTTGGTCAGTCGCCCCTGCTTGACCTGCTCAGGGTCCAGCGCGAACAGCGACTGTGGTTTACCGGTGTCGAGGCCGGTATCGCCGCGATAGATATCCACCGCGACGGCCGGATCGTTCATGGTCGGGAACGACGAGGTCAGCAGGCTGCCGTGGAGCAGCGCGGTCGGCGCGAACAGACCCTCGATGGCGATCTGGTTCTTGCGGCGCTCTTCGTCGGTCGCGTACATACCGCCGGGCGGATCGATCCGCAGCACACCGCTGGACAGGAAGGTCTGCGCATTGTCGGGCCGCCACTGGACGCTCTCGGTTCGGGTCTGCCCATTCGGGAAGGTCACCGTGAATGTCGGCGCGAAACCGTGGCCCTGTAGATACAGCCGGTCCCCCGCGACGCGCAACGGATGGTTCACCTGGATCTGCGCGTTGCGCCAGGTATCGCTGCGCAGATCGCCTCCGGCCTGATATTCGATATTCGAAGTGAACATCTCGGCCTGACCGTTCTGCAGATAGTCGGCCTTGAAGTCCTTGACCCGCACGCACAATGGCGCCATACCGGTGCCGTCATTGATATTGCCCGCCTTGAACGAGTCGAAGACCGCAGGCGAGGTGGTGCAGAAGCCGGGACCGTTGTTCGCGATGACGATCACGCTGCCCTCGTAGCCGAAGAGCTTGCCGACCGCGATGGCGACCAGCAGTCCGACCAGAGCCAGGTGGAAGACGAGGTTGCCGAGTTCGCGGGTGTAACCCTTCTCCGCGGAGAGAGTGATCTCACCATGACGAGTGCCGTCGCGCACCTCGGTTCGCCAGCCGCGCAGTTCATTTCGCGCATGCTCGAGCACGGTGTCCGGCGTTGCGTCGACGGTCTCGGAGTAGTGGTGCGGCAGCCGCGACAGGTTGCGCGGCACCTGAACCGGCGGTGTGCGCAGCGCGCGATAGTGATCCAGACAGCGCGGCAGAATACAGCCGACGAGCGAAATGAAAAGCAGCGCGTAGATTGCCGTGAACCAGAAACTGGAGAACACGTCGAACAGCTGGAACCGGTCCATCCACGGCCCGAGCGTCGGGCGGTCGGCGATGTACTGCTCGACCTTGCCCTCGTTGAGATTCCGCTGCGGCAGTAGCGCACCCGGAATCGCGCCCAGGGCCAGCAGAAACAGCAGTACCAGCGCGGTGCGCATGCTGGTCAGACCGCGCCAGGCATTGCGCACGAGCGCCCACGCGCGGCCCGGTAGCGACTGGCGCGGCGGCGTCACCGGCGCCTCGGGGCTGTCGAGCAAGGTCATATCGGCAGCGTCACCTCGGAAACGAAAGCATCGCGCACCCAGGCGACGAACTGCTCCCACGCCCCCGTGACCAGCGCGATCCCGACCGCGACGAGCAAGATGCCCCCGATGATCTGAATGGTGCGCGAATTGCGCCGCAGCCAGCCGACACCGCGCAACGCAGTCGCCGAACCGAAGGCCAGGATCACGAACGGCAGTCCGAGACCGAGGCAGTAGGCGACGATCAGGGCGATGCCGCGCACGGCCGTCGTGCCCTCGGTCCCGGCCGATACCGCCATCACCCCGGACAGCGTCGGCCCGAGACACGGCGTCCAGCCGAGCGCGAAGACCGCGCCGAGCAGCGGAGCGCCCAGAATGCCGGTAAGCCTGCGCGGCTCCATCCGGGTATCGCGCTGCAACGCCGGGACCAGGCCGATGAACACCAAACCCATCAGGATGGTGACCACACCGCCGACCCGTTGCAGCAGTTCACGATTCACGTTCAAGGTCTCGATGACGCCGAAAACCGTTGCAGTGGCGAGCACGAACACCACGGTGAAGCCCGCGACGAATAAACCGGCCGCACCGGCGACTCGGATCCGTCCCTTACCTACCGCAGCCCGACCGACCGAAACCGCGGTGCCGCCAATGCTTTTGGCCTGCGCCGCGGTGGCGGGCGGCGCCTCGGCACCGACCAGCCCGGCCAGATAGGACAGGTAACCCGGCACCAGCGGCACTACACACGGCGAGGCGAACGAGACCAGTCCGGCCAGTACGCATGCGCCGAGCGCCAATAACAGCGGCCCCGTCGCCGCCGCCTGCTGGAACGAATCACCTACTGCGGCAAGCACCATCAGTCGGTCTCCACCGGGGGTCGATCGGCGCGCTCGGGCACCGGCGCCGCAGAAGTATTCGTCGAGGCGGGAACGAAGTCCATCATGGAATCGGCTGCGGCGCTGCGCGGTACAGCGGCAACGCCGACCCATCGGTCATCGACAGTCCAGACACCGCGAACCAGACGGGCGGCCTGCCGCGGGCGACAGGCACGCGGGCTACGAGTACGGCGATCGCGATTCACGATTGCACCTTCCTACCGCTCGCTCTCGAGCGGGACGTAATTACGGCGTGGGCCGAACGGCTTGCGCGGTGTCACTGCGAACCTTCCGCGGCAATGCGTTCGACAATTGGTTGGAGGTCTTCCGCCAAGAGCGAGCGGAGGAAGACAGCGGCGACCCGATGTTGTCGATCCAGCACCAGCGTGGTGGGAATGACACTGGTCGGGAAATTGCCGCCGAGCGCGAGCAGGGTGCGCATGGACGGGTCGTAGACGGACGGATAACCGACCTTGTTGTCGACAACGAAGTCCTGCGCCTTGTCCTGCTGGAAATCACGGACATTGATGCCGAGAAAGACGACGCCCCTGTCCTTGGTTGCCTCGTAGACCTTTTCGAGCGCGGGCGCCTCGGCGCGGCACGGGCCGCACCACTGCCCCCACAGATTGAGCACGACCACCTTGTCCGGGAAGTCGGCGACCGAGGTGGTTTTGCCCGAGGTCATCAGATCCGGCCCGGCGAGCTCGCCGATGGTGCCGCGCCCAGCGGGCGGATCATAGAAAATATCGGTTTTGCCACCGGGCGAGACGAATTCGAACGTACCGCCGGAGGCCACCGCATCCTTCCCGGTCGAACAACCCGCGAGCGCAGCCACCAGGGCAACGCACGCGAACAGGACCGGCGCGAAACGCCGGGCCGACGGCCGGGAAGAAGTTCTCATGCGCCGTGCACCGTGGGATCCGAACCGCCGGCGGGTTCGGAGTAGACGATGTCGACGAGGGTGTCGCCCTGGTAGACCAGCGAGGTCAGCGAGGCGAGCGAGCACTGCCGCTGGCGCGGATCGTGCCAGAGACGCTGGCCCTGCAGGAATCGCCGCAGCGTCCAGACCGGCAGCTGATGCGAAACCAGCACCACCTCATGTCCGGCCGCCTCGACCCTGGCCTTGTTGACCGCGGCCAGCATGCGGTGCGCGATCTGCAGATAAGGCTCGCCCCAGGACGGGGTGAACGGATCGCGCAGCTTCCACCAGTGCCTCGGCTTGCGCAGTGCACCGTCGCCGACCGAAACCCGCAGGCCCTCGAAGGTATTGCCGGCCTCGATCAGGTTCTCGTCGGTGCGCACGAGCAGCCCGTGCCGGCGCGCGATCGGCTCCGCGGTCTCCTGCGCACGCTGCAGCGGCGAGGCGATCACCAGCGCGACGTCGTGATCGGACAGCGACCGCGCCACCGCACCGGCCTGCGCCCGGCCGGTCACCGAAAGACTGAAACCGGGCAGGCGACCGTAGAGAATGCCCTTCGGGTTGTGCACCTCGCCGTGCCGCAGCACGTGCACGATGGTCTCGACGGTGTCGTCCTCGACCGCGTCGGCGGGCTCGGCGCCGCGCGGACGGGTCACGGTGGAGGTACGCGGCGACGCGACGGGCTCTTCGGTCTCGTCGTAATCGGGCTGGTCGACCGCCGCATCGGCGGCACGGGATGCAGCCGCGACACAATCGGATGCGACACCGGGCTGCTCGGCAATGCCGGATCCATCGACGGCGCTCGACGGCGCGGTCGCGGTGGAATCGTCTGTGTCGGTGGCGGCCTCGCCGCCGTCGACAGGGGTATCCGGCAGTTCGCGCACTTCTGAATCTGGCTGGTCGGAACTCACGCGCGGGATCCTTCGGGGGTGGCGGCCGCGGCCGCATGTGCGGCGGCGGGCAGGGCGGCGGCGATACGGTCGAATGCGTCCTCGTCGAGCGCCGCGGAGACGAACCATGCCTCGAACGCGCTCGGCGGTGCGTACACACCGCCGTCGAGCAGTGCGTGGAAGAAAGGCGGGAAACGCCAGGTCTGGCTGGCTTTGGCGGCGGCGTAGTCGGTGACCGGACAGTCGGCGAAGAACACGCTCACCATATTGCCCGCGAACTGGACCTGATGCTCGACCCCCGCCGCGGTGAGCGCCTCGGTGAACAAGCCGCCCAGTCGCTCGGCATTGCGATCGAGTGCGGCGTACACCGCGTCGTCGGCCGCACGCAGCGAGGCGAGCCCGGCGGCGACGGCGACCGGGTTCCCGGACAGGGTGCCTGCCTGATATACCGGGCCGAGCGGCGCAAGGTGATTCATGATCTCGGCGCGCCCGCCGAACGCCGCAGCGGGTAGTCCACCGCTCATCACCTTGCCGAAGGTGTAGAGGTCACCGGCGACGCCGTCGCGACCGAACCAGCCGGACCGGCTCACCCGGAATCCGGTCATCACCTCATCCATGATCAGCAGCGCGCCGTCCTCGGCGGTCAGCTTGCGCAGGCCCTCGTTGAAACCGGGCAGCGGTGCGATCGCACCCATATTGCCCGCGGCCGCCTCGGTGATCACACCCGCGATTTCACCCGGATGTGCGGCGAAGGCAGCGGCGACGGCGTCGATGTCGTTGTACGGCAGCACGATGGTGTCACCGGCTTGCGCGCCCGTAACGCCAGGCGAGGTCGGCAGGCCGAGCGTCGCCACGCCGGATCCGGCGTCGGCGAGCAGTGCGTCCACATGGCCGTGGTAGCAACCCGAGAATTTTATGATCTTGGCGCGACCGGTGTAGCCGCGAGCCAGCCGGACCGCGCTCATGGTGGCTTCGGTACCGGAGTTGACCAGGCGAACCCGGTCCACCGGAGCCATCCGTTCGGCGATCAACTCGGCGAGTTCGATCTCGGCCTCGGTCGGCGCACCGAAGGACAGGCCGCCGACGGCCGCACGCTGCACCGCCTCGACCACCTCGGGATGTGCGTGGCCGAGAATCATCGGACCCCAGGAACACACCAGGTCGACATACTCGTTGCCGTCGACATCGATGAGTGTGCAGCCCTTGGCCGATGCGATGAATCGCGGGGTGCCGCCGACGGACTTGAACGCCCGCACCGGCGAATTCACACCGCCCGGAATCACCGAAGCGGCCCGATCGAAGAGCCGAGCCGAGACCGGCACCGATGCCCTGGTCACGCGGGGAGAAGAACTCACGACGTCCAGTGTCTCAGCCCGATTGGAAGGAGTCGACGACAGGGTGTAGTCGAGTGACGCAGACCGCAGCTCGGTCGTGCCCATCGGGGCAACACGCCGATCATGGTTGCGGCCGATATCGGTCGCTGACCGATGGCTGATGCGTAATCTCGGTGCGTTGTCGCACCATCCAACCCATCGGGAGGGTCCTATGCGGTTCGCCGTCATCAGTGCCACGATCTTCGCCGCGCTCGCCGCCCTTGTCACCTTCGGCACCGGGACCGCGGCCGCCGCGGATCTGATCAGCCAGCCCGACCGGATCGGGCTACATCTGGATCACACGGAGACCGTGGCCCTCGGCGACGGACCGCTGCCCGCGTTGGTCACCATGGTGGTACCGCTCGACCGGATCGGTGCCGGACTCAAAAGCGATACCGAGATCTACCGTGACGAGAACGGCGGTGTGCACGCCTCATTGCGGCAGGTCATCATGGAGGCGGCCGGCCATCCGGACGGCACCGTCACCCTGTACGTCAACGCGCCGGGCGCGAGGGGCGGCCGCATGTTGGACGTTTATCAGAACTGGGGTTAGGTGTACATGCACGGCGCGGAGGCCGAGATGGTGTGCAGCTGGCACATGAAGTTGTTGTACACACTCGCCGAACCCGAGTCGGGCACGAAGATCGGCGCGGGCTGGGCCACCTCGGCCTGAGTGTCGGTCTGGGCAGCGGGCTCCAACGGCAGTCCCGACGCGGCCCATGCGGGCGCCGCACCGATCGCAGCCGCCGCGACGACCGCAGCGCACACTTTCCCGGCAAAACGAATCACAAGCATTTCTCCCAGTCGACACAATTCGGATACCGGCCGAAAGCTTAACGGCCACAACAGTATTCACTGAATGCCGACCATTGCACCTCGCGGCTGCGGCACTTGCACGGTAGTGCAGTCGCGGCCGATGCGCCAGGGCACGTCTGTCGATAGCGCGATCGGCACTAGATGGTGATGCCCAAGCAGAACAGGGCGAATCCGGTCGTCAGTAGGCAGTCCAACGGGACCGGAAGCAGATTCAGCGGCGAGAACGATGAGACTGTCATGCTGCGATGTTCCCGCGAAACTCGAGACCAAACAGCCCAGGCGATGTCGATCGCCGGTAATTGCCCGCGTTCAGCGCGAACGCACGGCCCGGACTGTGCGCGCGACGGCATCGATGGCGAGCACACCGGACACCATGACCAGGACAGCGGCCAGGACCAACCACGGAGCGCTGTAGCGGGTGGCATCGAAGCCGGGCACCTCGCCCGACGGCGCGAAGGTGGTCCTGATCAGTCCGTTGCGCCAGCTCACCACCGCGAGAATCGCGCAGCCGAGTCCGAGGGTGAACTCGACCAGTGCCGTCAGCATCCGGTCACCGAGCGCGATCAAGCGCCTCAACGATCCGCTCCGTTCTCGCTGTCTTCGGTTTCCTCGGTCCGCATGGCCTTATCGGAATCGGTCCGGCCGAGCGCTTCGGCGAGCGCGGCCCGCAATCCGCGATGATCCTTCGCCCACGCCTGTACCAGTTCACCACCGACGAGCCGCAGCCCGATGCCTTTACGCCGGCGTGGCATCCCGCTCAATTCGCCGAGCGAACGCGCCGATTCCCAATCCTCGTCATCCCAGGAGTCATCGTCCCGCTCGGGCAGCACCGCGTCGATCGCCGCGAGCGGCAAGGTCTCGGTGCCCGCGCGCAGCGCGGCGGGGGTCAGCTCGATACTCACATGTCGCTGCCCCGCGATCACCTGCAACACAACGAAACCCGCGATCAGCGCGGCACAGAAAATGAGGGCGAGCCAGTGCACCTGGGCAGCGGTCACCAATTCCAGAATCAGTACGACAAGACATAGCAACGGGCCGTAGGCCACCGAACGCCAGCGTGCGCCCGGCTCGGCGAACAAGACGGTCGTGCCATACCCGGAGGCCGTCACACCCTGCTCCCGGTCGCGCCGAGCACGGCGACGGGAATCGACATCCGGCCCCTGATCAGCCGACCGCGCCAGGCAGAATCAGCAGCGCGACGGTGACCACTGCGAACAGGATCAGCAGGCTCAGTACGAGCAGATCTCGTCGAATGCTCTGCGGCTGTTGGATCACCACTCGCATCGCTGTCTCCGATCTCCCGGAACCATCTGGTCGACGTACTTACAAAACGTAAGACAACGTGCAACGAACGACTTCCGGTTCCCATGTCCTCTGTGACAACCCTCACGATACATGCTGCCGATTTCTTGACAAACTCGCAGACCGCTGCGCCTTCCGTTCACCTGCGACTCATCTGGAAGTACGCAGTCGAGTCCGGACGGTGACTCAGATACACCGCACCCGCCGCCAGTACTCCCTGCACGATCGCCGCACCACCGGCTACCAGCGAGGCCGCCCCGGTCACCGCTTCCAGCGCGAACAGGGTGCCGACCGCGACCAGCACCAGCCAAACGCCCACAGCAGTCAGAAGCGTCCGCGCCCACAGCTTTCCGCGCACAAACTGGTGCACGAACAGCAAAGCGAATGCGGCCAGCGCCAACCCGATCACCACAGCGACCGCAAAAGCCAACGAGACCATCAGCTCCGCACTGGGCATCGTGAAATTCGGATCGCTGACGTGCACCTGGTCATACATCTTCTGCGCGAATTCCCTGCGCTGCTGAAACGCCGCGAAAACCGAACCGATCATCTGCACAATGCCGAATCCGATTACACCCCACCACAATTGCCGCGCCGTCCGAACATCCTCCGGCGGCTCCGGCCGGGGCCGTGGCGGCCCGACGACGGACCCACGCGGATATGACCCGGGTGGATATTTCTCAGGCGGATACGGCATCGGCGCATACACCCCAGGCGGAATCGCGCCCTGCGCATACGACCCAGACGGATACACGCCTTGCGGATGCGAACCCGACGATTGCGTACCTACGCCACTCGGCCCCGGCGATTGCGCAACTGCGGATCTCGGGCCGTGTGGACTCGAACCAGCCGCCTCGGGTACTTCGGCACCCCGTGGCCGCACGGCCGACTCAACATCGTGTGGTGCAGCCAGATGTTCCCTCGGCAGATGCACCCCCTCCGGGAGTGGCGCGGGCGAGCTCGGTGCCGGAGTATCCGAGGCATGCGGATTCGACCCGCTCGACTCACGATTCGGCGCATTCGAATCGCTGGACTCGGAGCCGGATGACTGCGGTGTGGTGGGATCCGGGCTCGACGAATCCGACTCGACCGACTTCGGATTGCCGGACTCCGAACCCTTGGGTCTGAGTGGATTCGTCACGACAGCCAGTGCGCGGCCTCGGTCGCCCAGTAGGTGAGCACCATATCCGCGCCGGCCCGGCGGATGCCGATCAGTGATTCCAGGATGGCGGCGCGGCGGTCGATCCAGCCGCGCTGGGCGGCGGCGGTGATCATCGCGTATTCGCCCGAGATCTGATAGGCGGCCACCGGCACCGTCGATTGGTCGGCGACATCGCGCAGAATGTCCAGGTACGACATCGCGGGCTTGACCATCACGATATCGGCGCCCTCGGCCAGATCCAGTCGCAGTTCCCGAATGGCCTCGCGGCGGTTCGCCGGATCCTGCTGGTAGCTACGCCGATCCCCTTCCAGCGAGGAGGCGACCGCCTCGCGGAACGGACCGTAGAACGCCGAGGCGTACTTCGCCGCGTAGGCGAGGATGCCGGTATCGGTGCGCCCGACCGCGTCCAAGCCGCGCCGGATCGCGCCGACCTGGCCGTCCATCATGCCGCTGGTACCGAGCAGATCCGCACCGGCCTCGGCCTGAGTGAGGGCCATCTCCACGTAGCGGTGCAGCGTGGCGTCGTTATCGACGGCACCGTCCGCGGACAACACGCCGCAGTGCCCGTGATCGGTGAATTCGTCCAGACAGGTATCGGCCATGACCACGGTCGAACCGCCGACCTCGTCCGCGAGCGCGCGCAGCCCCCGGTTGAGAATGCCGTCGGGATCGCTGGCCTTGCTGCCGGTGGGGTCCTTGTCTTCGGGCAGCGGCACGCCGAAGAGCATGAGCCCACCCACACCCGAGGTGACAGCGTCGACCGCCGCCTTGCGCAGCGAATCCATCGAATGCTGTAGCACGCCGGGCATGGAGCCGATTTCGCGTGGCTCGTCCAGCCCGTCGGCTACGAACATCGGCAGCACCAATTGCCGTGGTTCCAGAGTTGTCTCGGCCACGAGACGACGCAGGGCGGGGGTACGGCGCAACCGCCGCGGGCGGTCCAATCCGGTCATGAAACGCACCATACGCTCGGTTCGAATGCGCGTCACAAGCGGCGGGTGCGCCGACCGATCAGCGGGCCGGGAAGCCGAGCGGCATCTGTTCCCTCGCCATCCCTGTTAAGGCTGCCTCGAGGATTCGATAAGCCCGGTGCGCGACACTGCGGGCCACCCGGCAGTCGCCGGCGATCTACCAGCCGCTCGAAGAGTGCGGAAATTGTGGGTGCGAGGGGGCGGATGATGGTGGGGAGTGGCCGGTCTTGTTCCAGGAGTACGCGATGACCGAATTCGCGATGCCACCGCGGCGACGCACCGATTGGGAGGGCCTGCGCAGGCTGGCGCGTGGCGGGGACCCGGGCGTGATCGTGCAGTTGGCGCAGCGGTTAGCCGAGGCGGGTGAAACCGCCGAGGCCGAGCAGTGGTTCCGCCGTGCCGCCGCCCAAGGCAGCGGACCGGCCATGGCTGGCCTCGGCGCATTACTCGCCGCGGATGGTCGGATCTCGGATGCGATTCGATGGCTGGAGTTCGCGGTCGCCGCCGGCTGTCCGGGTGCGGATCAGCAGTTGGGGACGTTGTATCTGGAGCGCGGAAATCTCGACGCCGCCGAACTGTGGTTCCTGCCCGCAGCCGAGGACGGGCTGCCGGAGGCACTGTGCAATATGGGCGTTGTCGCGAGTCGCCGCGGTGTCGATAATGAGGCACGGCATTGGTACGAGCGGGCGGTGCGCGCCGGAAGTCCAACGGCCATGCGCACTCTCGGGGTCCATCTGGCACGCGAGGGTGACATCGCGCAGGCGATCACGCTGCTCACCGAGGCGGTCCGGCGCGGCCGCGACGACGCCATGGCCGTACTCGGCGCGATCTTCCTCGACCACGGCGACTGGGTCGAGGGTGAGCGGTGGTTGCGCCGCGGCGCCGCGACAGGCGATGCCGATTCCATGTTCCAGCTTGCGCGATTCCTGCGCGAACAATCCGCGCACCCGGACAACTCGGCTGCGGCCGACGCGGCAATAGCCCAGGCGTACAAGGACGCCCGCTATTGGCTCGAGCGCGCCGCCACCCTACGCCATCCCCAAGCGCTCGACCTCCTCCACCAACTCTGAACAAACACCCGACCGACGGATCAGCCGAGCGGACCACCAGTTCCACAGCCGGACACCCGGTCTCACAGCGGCGCACCCGTTTCACGACAGGGCACCGTTTGCCCCGAGTGCCCGAGTCACCGTGTGGTTGTCCGGAACCGCCGAAAGGCCTTGTGGGCAGGCGTTTTTGTCGGTGGGCAGGAGTAAAATCGAAGGCGTGTTCGAAGGGAATCGCGCCAGATTCCCGATTGCGACGGGAGGACGCCACCGTGCCCAATACCGCACCGAAGTCGAAGGTCATCGATCGGCCCTATGTTCCGCTGCAGAAACGGCCGCTGCCCGCCGGGCGGCCGCGCAAGTGGTACATCTCGCACAATCGGCGACTCAAGGCGATGCGGCTGACGATCGCTCTGCTGGACTCCGGCATATATCTGCCGAGCCAGGCCAGTAACGAAAGGATCCGGCGCACAGCCGAACTCATCGATATCCGCCCGCCGTCCGACACCACCTGCCGCTTGGTGCGGACCCTGATGCGCTACAGCCGCTGATCAACGGGGCTCGACAGCTGCGGCGGCTCCGGTTGTGCGGCGGGGCCGACGCTAGCGACTACTCGCAGGTCGCTCGAAATAGCCCGCCCTCGCCGCCCAACCGGATAGCTAACGGCTGCGGCGGCTCTTCTTGCGTGGCGGAGGCAGCAGCCCCTCGGCACGCAGGCGAGCCGCATGCTCGGCCAATGCCTCGACCAGCGGGCCGACCTGGGCGACCTCCGGCTGCACGTCCACGCGCAGGCCGAATTCGATAGCCGTCTCGGCGGTCTTCGGACCGATGCACGCAACGATGGTGCGCGCGTGCGGTTTACCCGCGATACCGACCAGATTGCGGACCGTGGAGGATGAGGTGAACAGGACCGCGTCGAAACCACCGGTCTTGATCATCTCGCGAGTCTCGGCCGGTGGCGGCGAAGCACGCACCGTGCGGTAGGCCGTCACGTCGTCGATTTCCCAGCCGCGGTCGCGCAGACCCTCGGCCAGAGTCTCGGTAGCAATGTCCGCGCGCGGCAACAGGACTCGGTTCACCGGGTCGAAAACGTCGTCATAGGGCGGAAAGTCGGCGAGCAGACCCTCGGAGGACTGTTCACCGCTCGGCACCAACTCCGGATTGATGCCGAACGAGCGCACCTTATCCGCGGTGGCCTCGCCGACACAGGCGATCTTCACACCGGAGAAAGCCCGAGCGTCCAGACCGAATTCGGCGAACTTCTCCCAGACGGCGCGCACGGCATTGGTGGAGGTGAACACCACCCATTGGTAGCGGCCGTCGACCAGCCCCTTGACCGCGCGCTCCATCTGCGCCGGACTGCGCGGCGGCTCGACCGCGATGGTCGGCACCTCCATCGGAATGGCGCCGTGGGTGACCAACCGCTCGCTCATCTCGGCGGCCTGATCCTTGGTGCGCGGCACCAGCACGGTCCAGCCATACAGCGCCCGCGACTCCCACCACGACATCTTCGACCGCTGCGCGACCACCTTGCCGATGGTCACCACCAGCGGGCCGACCAATTCGGACGCCGCACTGTTGAGCGTAGCCAGGGTGGCCTCGATGGTGCGCTGCTGGCGGGTGGTGCCACGCACCGTCACCGCAACCGGAGTCTGCGGTGCCATACCGTGTTCGACCAGCGCACTCGCGGTTTCGGCGAGGTGGCCCGAGGTCGCCGACAGCACCAGCGGGCCGGGCGCGGCGGCCAGTGCGGCCCAGTCGACCTCACCGCGCACATCGGCCTCGGTGTGGCCGGAGCCGAGCGCGATACCGGCGAAACTCGGCACCGCGGAACCGTTGGGCAGCCCCGGCAGCACCTCGAAGACCATATGCGAGCGCGTCACCGCATTGACCTCCGCGATCACCGAATCGGTGGTCAGCGGATCACCCGCGACCACCCGGACCACGTCGTGCCCACCGCGGGCCTCGGCGATCAGGGTCTTGGCCACCTCGGCGGGGTCGCCGAGCGCGGGCCGCACGTCCACCGGACGCTCACCGTCCTCGCCCGGCTCGACCGCGATACCGATCAGGGCGAGCACGCCCTTGTCGACATCGGGATCGGTGAATGCCAATGTCGCCCGCCTCAGCACCTCGCGCGCACGCACTGTCAGCAGTGCGGCGTCGCCGGGCCCGGACCCGACGAACAGGATCCGACCTGGATGCTTCTTGGTTACACGACTCATGCCCGCACCTCGCTAACGCTCGGCACAGACATCGCCGAAGGCGCTGTGCTGTTGATTCGCTCGCTGCGCTCGCTCATTGGCTGTTCTCCGTTGGGCTGGAATTGGAAAAGTCAGTGGGCGGGTTAACCGCTGCTTCCGGTGTGCTGAGCAATTCGCGGGCGCCCAGATCGAGCAGTTCGCGGGCCAACTCGCGGCCGAGCTCCGCTGCGCGCTCGGGCGCACCGACCACGGAGGCTCGCAATACATCGGATCCGTCGATGGCCGCCGCGCAACCGCGCAGCGACAGTTCATCGACAATTCTGCCGTCATCGTCAAGCGATTCGACGACCTCGGCGATCGCGCCGATCGGCGCGGTGCAACCGGCCTCCAGTTCGGCCAGCAGCGACCGTTCGGCGATCACAGACGCGCGGGTCGCGGCGTCGTCGAGTTCGGTCAGTGCCTCGCGCAATTCGGTGTCATCGCTACGGCACTCGATCGCCAACGCACCCTGTGCGGGCGCGGGCAACATCTGCACCGGCTCCAACGCCTCGGTGACCGCGTCGAGCCGACCGATTCTGGCCAGTCCCGCCCTAGCCACCACGACCGCGTCCATCTCCCCCTCGCTGACCTTCCGCAGCCGGGTGTCGAGATTGCCGCGCAGCGGGACGATCTCCAGACCGAGCCCGAGCGCGCGCAATTGGGCCGCGCGGCGCGGTGCCGAGGTGCCGACCTTGGCACCGGGGGGCAGCTCACCGAGCACCAGACCGTCGCGCGCCACCAGTGCATCGCGCGGATCCTCGCGGGACGGGATGGCGGCGATGGTGAAACGGGGATCCTGTGCGGTCGGTAGGTCTTTGTACGAATGCACCGCGATATCGATATTTCCGGCGGCCAGTTCGTCGCGTAATGCCGAGGTGAAGACGCCGACACCGATCTGCTGCACCGGATCCGCGGACAGGTCACCCGCGGTCTTGACGATCACCAGCTCCGCCTCGTGTCCGGCCGCGATCAGGGTGTCGCGGATGGTGCTCGCCTGGGTGCGGGCGAGCAAACTGCCTCTGGTACCGATCCGCCACGGCACGCGAATGCTGCCTGCGGTCACATTTTCCTCTTCCTGCACAGCTGTCATGCCGTATGCCCCTGTTCTTCGCCGCGGTGTCCGGCGGTGAAGTCGTCGGCCAGTGCGATCTCGCCGTCGCCGACGAAGCGATTCGCGGTGTGCTCGTCGGCGATCGGACTGATCTCCATCGGGGTCGCGACCGCTTGCGCCGCACCGGGTCTGAGCTCGAACAGTTCGCGCAGTGCCTCGGCGTAGGTATCGCCGCCCGGGGTGGAGGCCAGCTGCTTGACCCGCACGGTCGGCGCGTGCAGCAACTTGTCGACCACGCGACGCACCGTGCGCGCCACCTCGTCACGCTCCGGATCCGCCAGTCCGGGCAGCCGGGAATCCAGGCGCAGCAATTCGGCCTCGACCACATCAGCCGCGCGCTGCCGTAGCGCGGCTACGGTTGGGGTGACCTCCGCCATGCGCTGGCCCGCAAGGTATTTCGCGAGTTCGTCCGCGACGATCGAGCGTGCGGCCGCGGTGTCATCGGCGGCCGCACCGGCCGCCGGATCGCGCTGCAATGTCTCGATATCGATGACGGTGACACCGGGCAGTCCGGCGACGGCGTGTTCGACATCGCGTGGCAGCCCGAGATCGCAGAACACCAACGGCCGTTCCACCGCGCTGGCACGCTCACGTTCGGCGAGTGCGCGATGGGTATCGGCCAGCGTCACCACCGCGCCGACCGCGCCGGTACAGGTGATGACGACATCCGCGACCGCCATCGCCTCGGTCAGCCGCGACAATTCCATCGACTCAGCCGCGACACCATGACTGCGCGCGGTCGCGGCGAGCCGCTTGGCGCGGGCCGGTGTGCGATTCACCACGAGGATGCGGCCGATGCCCGCACGCGACAGATGCGCCACCGCGAGCCCACCCATCGCCCCGGCACCGAGCACCACGGCGGTCTGTCCGGCGAGTGGGCCGAGCATCTGCTGCGACCGATCCAGCGCCACCGAAACCACCGACGCACCGGCCCGGTCGATACCGGTCTCCGAATGCACTCGCTTACCGACGCGCAGTGCGTGCTGCGCGAGTTCGTGCAGGGTCCGCCCGACCGCCTGCTGCGCATCGGCGGAGGCGTAAGCGCCGCGGATCTGGCTGAGCACCTGCTGCTCGCCGACCACCATCGAATCCAGGCCGCTGGCCACTGCGAACAAATGTTCGGCGGCGGCCTCGCTGTAGCGCACGTAGGCGTGCTTGGTCAGATCCGGCATCGGCAGCCCGGAATGTTTGGTCAGCAGTTCACCGACCTCGGCGAGACCGCCGTGGAAGGCGTCCACCACCGCGTAGACCTCGACGCGATTGCAGGTCGAGACGATCATCGCCTCGGACACATGGCTGGAAGTGAGCATTCGATCGATCAGTTTCGGCCGGTCCGCGTCGGTGATCGCGACCTTCTCCAGAATGGAGACGGGGGCGCTGCGATGCGAGATCCCGACTAAAAGAATGCTCATGGTGTAACCACCGATCCCTTGCTGGATGGCTCCGTTGCCGAATGCGAGGTCGTCGAGTGCTTGAGCGCCGGATGTCCGGCAGCGGTGTGCGCGGGCACGCGGTGGGCGATTCGGCCGGCGGAAACCGCGTGCGCGACCTCGGGCAGCGGCGGCGCATTGCGCGCGGTCTCGAACGACAGCATCTGCAGTTCGACCGCCAGATCGACCCGGCGCACCTCCACCGTCTCCGGTGCGCTCAGCTCACAGGGGGCAAAACTCAGAATCGATTGCAAACCGGAGGCGACCAGCAGATCGCAGACGTTCTGGGCCGCGTCATCGGGCACGGCGAGCACCGCGATGGTCGGCTTCAGCACCTCGATGGCCGGGGCCAGGTCGGCGACATCGCGCACCATCAGACCGGCGACGGACAGGCCGATCACCTCGGGGTGGTTGTCGAATATGCCGACCACCGTGAAACCGCGCCGCTGGAACCCGCCGTAGCCCACGAGGGCCCGGCCCAGATTTCCGGCGCCGACCAGTACCACTCGATGCCCCTGGGACAGCCCGAGTACATCCTCGATCCTGGTGCGCAGCTTGGCCACGTCATAGCCGACACCCCGAACACCGTTGGGGCCCAGGAAGGAAAGGTCCTTGCGTAACTTGGCCGAATTGACACCCGCCGCGACAGCCAGTTCCTCACTCGATACGATGGCAACACCGTCGTCGGCCAACATGGCGAGGACCCGGAGATAGGTGGCCAGCCGCGCCACCGTGGCCTGCGGGATGTCCTTCTGCAGAGCCCTGCCGGAGACGCCGTTCGGCGCCTCATGCTGCTCTGTCACGTCGTCGGCTCCTCGTTCCGGCCTCCGGCGAGGTCCGGTCGTCGTTCGATCTCGGGCCCGGGGCGGTCCGGTGCCATGGTCGAAGTATTCGGAATGCTGGGTTCGTTACGCGGTGGATCCGCAGCCTCGGCATGCGGGTCGCGTGCCACCACCGTAACCGCTTGTGCAGCCCTTCACAAAGTCGGTGAATTTGACCTCATTTTCCGCCGCGACCAGCAGCGCGGCCGAATCGGGCCGGATCAGCAATCTCTCAGCGAGTCAAGTCGGCCCGCAATCGGGGCTCGTCGACCTCGAAATAGCTGTGCTCACGACCGTCCAAAAGCACGACGGGAAGCCGGTCACCGTACTCCGCGCGCAGGCCAGGGTCGATTCCGGCGGCTTCGTCGACGTCGACGGTCGCCGGTTCGATATCGAAATCGGCGCAGATCGCCTCGAGTCGCTCGAGTGCGATAACACACAGCCCGCAGCCCGACCTCGTCAGCAGCGTCACCGAATGTGTGGGATTGGTCATGACCGATATTAAATCCCCTCGCCACGCTCCGATCGGAGCGCGCAGTAGTGCCTGCACTGTCACAGTGGACAGCTAATGTGGTTGTGGTTCGCGCGACGGGCGGAGGTACTGGTGCCGGAACGATCGAAGGTGGCAAGGGCAGGTTTCATCGCGGGACGATTCGGTGAGTTTCCGGTGCGGTGGAATCAGGGTCGACTCGGCCAGGGTCTGCAGGACCAGCTCGCGCGCATCTCTCGCAGCCCCTTCGGCCCGAGCGAGGAAGAGCTGCGGGCCAATCTGGCCGGTGAGGCCAGCGCCGAGGCGGCGCTGTCGCTGCACGATGCCGAACTCGCCGAAGCCGATGTCGAGGCGACCGGCCCTGAGGTGCCGCGGGATCTGACCGCCGCCGCGTTCTTCGATGTCGACAACACCATGGTGCAGGGTGCGTCGATCGTGCATTTCGCCCGCGGCTTGGCCGCGCGCAAATACTTCAAGACCTCCGATCTGGTGGATGTCGCCTGGAAACAGGTGAAGTTCCGGGTCACCGGCAAGGAGAACAGCACCGATATGGCGGCGGGCCGAGAGAAGGCACTGGCGTTCATCGCCGGTCGCCCGACCGCCGAGCTGGCCGCGCTCGGCGAGGAGATCTACGACGAGATCATCGCCGACAAGATCTGGCCCGGCACAAGGGCTTTGGCGCAGATGCACCTGGATGCGGGTCAGCAGGTGTGGCTGGTGACCGCGACCCCGGTCGAGCTGGCACAGGTCATCGCGAAGCGGCTCGGACTGACCGGTGCGCTCGGCACGGTCGCCGAGAGCGTCGACGGCAAGTTCACCGGACGACTGGTCGGCGACATCCTGCACGGACTCGGTAAAGCGCATGCGGTGCGCACGCTGGCGATCCGGGAAGGCCTGAACCTCAAGCGTTGTACGGCCTACTCCGACAGCCACAACGATGTACCGATGCTGTCGCTGGTCGGGACCGCGGTGGCGATCAATCCGGATTCGGACCTACGCGAGGTGGCGAAGAATCGCGGCTGGGAGATCCGTGATTTCCGCACCGGACGCAAGGCCGCCAAGATCGGCGTGCCGACGGCGCTAGTACTCGGCGCCGCCGGCGGCGCGGTCGCCGCGGCGGTCACCCGACGCCGCGAACACTAGCCCGTGAACGGGTTGCGGCGCTTGGTGAGCAGTTTGTAGAGGGTCTGCTGAATGGTTTCGCGGACCTGGTCGGTGACCTCGAACATGGTCATCGGATCGTCCGCGTCCTCGGCCTCGTAGCCGGTGGTCGCGATCGGCTCGCCGAATTCGATGTACCACTTCGACGGCAGCGGCAGCGCACCGAGCAGACCCAGATGCGGGAACAGCGGCGTCACCGGGAAGTACGGCACATTGAGCAGCCGGGCGAGCGGCTTGATATCGGCCAGCTTCGGATAGATCTCCTCCGAGCCGACGATCGAGCACGGGATGATCGGCGTGCCGGTGCGCACCGCCGCCGCGACGAATCCACCGCGGCCGAACCGCTGCAGCTTGTAGCGGTCGGTGAACTGCTTACCGACGCCCTTGAAACCCTCAGGGAAGACACCGGTCAATTCGCCCGCGCGTAAAAGCCTTTCGGCATCCGGACGGCAGGCCATGGTGTGCCCGGCCTTGCGGGCGAGCGCACCGAGCATCGGCATTTCGAAGATGAGATCGGCGGCCAGCAGGCGTAGTGCGCGTTCCTTCGGATGGCGATCATGGATCGCCAGTTGCAGCATCAGCCCGTCGAGCGGGATGGTGCCCGCATGGTTGGCGACGATCAGCGCACCGCCGGCCTCCGGAATGTTCTCGATCCCATTGACCTGCACCCGGAACCAATAATCCGAGAGCGGCCGCAGCGCGGGCAGGATCAGCGATTCGAGCAGATGTTCGTCGAAACCGAACTCGTCGACCTGATAGTCCCCGGTGAGCCGACGGCGCGCGAAATCCGCGGTGGTGCGGATCTGCTTGCCGATAGCGTCGCGCAGCATATCCGTCACCGAACGCGGCGCCGGAGGTTCGGCGGCTGCGAGACGTTCGGTCAGCGAGGTCACCACCTGGCTCGGCGTGTGCTCGCCGGTCAGCGGTTCCGGCCAGCGCCGCTGCGTGGTCCGCTGGCGCGTTTCGACATTCAGATCGTGGAGTTGGATGACTTTGGCTACGTCATTCATGTATGTGCTCCCGTACCGGCCCCAAGAGGCCGAGCAGTTTATGTTCTGCGGCATCGATCCAGGCTGGATCGATGACGGGCCGCGACGCTGCGCCCCCGATGAAGTCGTCGAATGCCTGCACCGTTGTCCAGCGCGGGACAAACCCGAGTTCGGTGCGCATCCGGGTGGTGTCGAGACCACAGCCGAAATGGAAATAGTCGATCTGTTCACTGGTGAAATCCCGCATGATCGGGCCCATGAGCGCGCGGCCCGCGGTGCGGAACACCAGCCACGGGATCGGCAGCTCGATCCGGCCTGCCCGTCGGATGGCCTGCGACAACGCCAGTGCACCGTCCCCGGCGATGTTGTAAGTGCCGCCAGGTGCCTGCCGGGCCGCGTGCGCCATCACGGCGATGGCGTCCTCCTCGTGCAGCAACTGCAGCCGGGGATCGCGACCCAAGACGGTCGGCGCGACCGGTGAACGCAGATACTGCACACCGCGTCCGGCCAATCGCGGACCGACAATCGGCGCCAAACGCAAAATCGAAGCGGCGATATCGGGACGTCGCCGCGCGAGTCCGCGCACGAATCCTTCGATTTCGATCATGTCGCTAGCAAACCAACCGCTCGGTGGGGTTCGCGCACTCATTTCTTCGGTGAATTTCGCGGGATCCTTCGCGCTACATCCGTACACTGCCGATGTCGAACGCACCACCACGCGCCGCACCGAAGGCGATTTCTGACATACCGCGAGCAGCTGCATCGCGCCGAGGACATTGAGGTCCTTCATCACCGCCCGGCCGCCACCAGCCGGTGGATGCGTGACCATCGCGGAGTGTACGACCGTATCGACCTCATTGCCACTGATCACCTTGCGGATCAAGGGATTTCGAATATCGGCGCGCACGAATTCGGCGCGTCCCATGCGCCGTTGCAAGTCGCGACTGGGGGTCATGGTGTCGACGGCCAGGATGCGTTCGATGTTCTGGTCCTGGGCCAAACGCGCGATCACGTTGCCGCCGAAGAATCGGCTGGCACCGGTCACCATTACCACCTTGGGTGTATGTCCATCCCGAATCTCAGAACCCACCGCACCGGATCCCAACTGTGACAGCCCCCCAATTCCATTTGCTGCGGTACCAGAGTAACCGGTCGACTCCGATACGCAGAGAGTATTAACCAGGTTCTAACGACGACTTCAGCCATCTGATACATGAGCAAATTTCAAAATTCGCTGTTTCAAAAAGAAAGGCCCGCCACCAATCGGTGACGGGCCCTCCAGTTGACGCGCTGCCCCTTTCGAGCGACCTGCAAGCAGTCGCTGCGGCCGGACTTACTTGCCGAGTTTGCGCCGCTGAACGCGCGTGCGGCGAAGCAGCTTGCGGTGCTTCTTCTTCGACATGCGCTTGCGGCGCTTCTTGATCACAGAACCCATAGGGTCGTCCTCGCGTTCTCTCTACTCGGCGCGCACGCCAATCACGTACGCCTATTTCAGCGTCCGCGCCGCCAGCTGGCACCGGACACCACAAAGCGGTGCCGCCGGCAGGCGCACACGAACCGAGGGTTCATCCTACCGGGACACCGGCAACCTGATGAAACCGCCTCATCCAGCGTCGAAGTAGGACGTCTCCAGGTAGTCGTGCACCGCCTTGGCGTGCACACGGAACGAACGACCGACGCGCACGGCGGGTAACTCACCCGAGTGCACCAACCGATAGACCGTCATCTTGGACACTCGCATAAGGCTCGCAACCTCGGCGACCGTGAGGAACTGAGTACCTCCACCGAGCACCGATTGCGACGGAGCCGCCGAACCGCCTTGGGTTCGGGAACCGGCCCGGCCACCCGATTGTCCGGAACTTCCTGGCGACGTCCCCGAACTATTCGCAGACATCTTGTTAGACATCATCGCACCACTGACCTCCGGCACGTCCGCGCCGCCGGCTTCCCCACCGGCGGAACAGACACGCACGTGCTCCTTGAAGCTTAGCGGGACCTGTGGGATTACTGCGACGGGTGTGAGAAATCAGGTTTACATGCAGGGAACCGACCGGTCACCCCATAGATGCGCGGTGTTCGATCATCGCCCGCTCAGGACGATCAGGACGCGCTGCCGCCCGCACCGTCGTGCGCGCCCTGTTCAGCGGATCGATGCTTCGCAGCGTGCAAAGCCTCGAGGAAGGCCGAGCGCACCCCGCCGCGCTCCAATTCCCGCACCGCGGCTGCGGTCGTGCCCGCCGGCGAGGTCACGGCGGCGCGCAATTCGACGGCGGTCTGGCCGGTGCTCTCCAGCAGGGCGGCCGAGCCGACCATGGTCTGCACCACGAGTTCGGTGGCGACGTCGCGGGTCAGACCGAGCCCGACACCGGCATCGATCATGGCCTCGACCACCAGGAAGAAGTACGCGGGTCCCGAACCCGAGACCGCGGTCACCGCGTCCATCTGCGCCTCGGTCACCGTCGCCACCTTGCCGACCGCGCCGAGCAACTCGGTCACCTCGGCCAACTGTTCCGAGCGGGCGTAGCGGCCCGGTGCCAGCACACTCATGCCCTGGCCGACCAGCATCGGGGTATTCGGCATCACCCGCACCACGGGGAAGCCGGCAGGCAGCTTGTTCTCCAGCCGCGCCGTCGGCACACCCGCCGCCAGCGACACCAGGATCTGATCGCGGTCGGCGTCGAGTTCGGCCTTGCCGAGCTGAGTCAGGACCGTATCCACGTCACTCGGCTTGACCGCGATGACCAGAACATCCGCGCCGACGATCGCGTCCGCGATCGAATCGGTGACCCGCACGCCGAACCTGTCGCCGATGAGTTCGGCCCGATCGGCATGGGTCTCTACGACAACCAGATCCTTCACCGCGCGTCCGGATTCGAGCAATCCGGCGATCAACGCCTCCCCGATGCGACCGCCACCGATCACCGCAACTCTCGTCATGGGCCTAAGGCTAGTCGCGCGACCATATCGGCTCGGCGCTGGGGAACAGCCGGACCTATGGCTGCTGCGGCACCAGCGCGAGCTGACGGCTCTGCGCGACGACGGCGCCGGTGGAGTCGAGAATGAGCTGGTCCTCGTCGAACATACGCTCGCCGACCTCATGGCTGGTCGCGACGATCCGCATCCAGCCCGGGGCCGGACGGCGGCGCAGATAGGTGGTCATCTGAACCGTCGGGGCCCAACCGAAGTGGCCGAGGTTCACCGTGACGGGCGGGCTCATATCAGCGGACATGATCGCGAAGTACATGGCGATATCGGGATCCTGCCGATCGCCGTCGAATGGGCGCATCCAAAGGCGCAGGCGCGGTTCACCTTTCGCGCCGTCGAGGAATCGGGCCGACTCCCGGTCGATGAACAGTTCGACCCCTTGCGTCATATGGACGAGCTCGCCGATTGACGAATCCCGGTAACCGACGGCATCGGCGGGCGGTTCGACCGGCATATCACCGTGCGCGGGTGCGTAGATCGGATCGGCATCGTCGAGATGACCGAAGGTGAACGCGGTGTGCACCAGCGTGCGCCCGCTCTGGATCAGGTTCACATCGACCAGGCAGATCTGGCGGCCGATCTTGCGGATGTGCACCTCGTATTCGACCTCACCCGGTTCGGGTGCGCCCAGGAAGTCCGAGCTCGCCGCGATCGGTGCCATGGCGACCAGGGCCGGATCGGATGCGCGCAACCAGCGGGTAGCCGCGGCGGCGCTGGTCGCGACCATGGTGCCGCCGTGCACCTTCGGGCCGATGGTCCAGATCTTATCGATGATGCCCAGGTAGCGACCGGTATCCGGGGTGGCGGACAACAGTTCGGTCAGCTTGCACACCCGGCTGAAGGGTGCGTTTGTCGTGATGGCCTGCTCGGTTTCAGCGGTCAACTCCGGCATCGTCACTCCTGTCGTCGGTCGGCCGCGTCGGCGGGACACAGCGTTCGTGCAGCCTAGAACGAAGCGATTCGCGGTCGGAATTCCCCTCTGTCGCCAGATCGGTGCGACGTCACACCTGGTTGGCGTGCGTGGGTGCCGGAGCGGGTGTGCTGAGGTGGGTTCTAGCGAAGTCCAGTGTGCGGTTCAGCATGCCCGCGCGGTCCTGGGCGGTGCGCGCGTTCTGGGTATTGATCTCGGCGATCGCGTGGCCGGCGAAACCGGAACGCAGCAGCGCCGCGCACAACTCGACACAGGGCTGGGTGCCCTCGCCCGGGACCAGATGCTCATCGTGCGCCGCACCGCGGCCGTCGGCGAGATGCAGATGCGCAAGGCCCAGGCCCATCCGCGCGGCAAGGGCCAGCGGATCGGCACCGGCGGTCGCGGTATGTGAGAGATCGAGAGTGTAGTGCTGGAATCCGGTATCGGTCGGATCGTAGGACGGGCTGAACGCGGTGAGACCGGGACCGGGTCCGCCGCGACGCTCCAGTCGCTTCACCGCCCCGCTCTTGCGACCGAAGAGGGTGTCCGCGCGCATGGGGAACATATTCTCCACCGCCACGATGACGTGGCTGTGCTCCTCCAACTCGGCCACCTGATCGGCGAAGCCCTGCGCATACCTACGCTGCCAGCGGAATGGTGGATGTACCACCACGGTGCCGGCGCCGAGCGCCTCGGCGGTGCGCACACTGCGCTCGAGTTTGGCCACCGGATCCGAACCCCACACCCGCTGCGAGATCAGCAGGCACGGTGCGTGGATCGCCAGGATCGGCACACCGTATTTGCGGGAATAGGCCTGAACCGCGGCGATGCTCTGGCTGGCCGGTTCGGCCCAGACCATCAATTCGATTCCGTCGTAACCGATTTCGGCCGCGTATCGAAAGGCCGACTCGGTGTTCTGCGGATATACCGAGGCCGTCGAGAGGCCGACGAGGATCTGCTGACCGGCGGATCCGCCGATCGGTGCATCAAGCGAATGGGGTTCGGTGCACACATCGAGATCGGGAGCGCGGCCTCTGGTCGCGCCCGCTGATCCGGTGTCGTCCGCCTGCCCGATGTTCCCCACAGTCGCTCCCTGCTCAGTTCGTACTGAGTAGAAAGGCTAGCGGTCCCAAGGTGACGAAGATGCCGACAACGACCGCTATCACCGTGCTGAGGATGTCATCGGTGCGCCGCAGTATGCGCACCAATGCCACCAGGCCCAGGATCACGATCATCGCCAGGCACAGCGCCACCCAGGGCAGCATTTCCCACATGCGCTCGAAGCCCTTGAACAGCAACATTCCGGCGACCGCCGCGCCGGTGCTCTGACCGCCGAGAATCATCCACTGTCGGCGATTGGCGTCATAGTCCGACCTGCGTGCGAAGCGCGAGCGCGCCCGTCTCGGGGACAGGCGGGAAGCGAAGGAGTGGTCCGAACCGACATCGTCGCCGTCGAAATCCTCGTCGTCGTCGAGGGCATCACCGGTCGGGAACGGTTCGTACACATCGGTTAGACCGTCGTACACCTCATCCGGCTCGGGACCGGTATCACGTTTCGATCGACCGCGCCGTCCCCACCCGTTGCGCTCGGCGACGCGGCTGTTCGCCCGCTCCGCCTCGGCGCGTTCGACTTCGTCACGCAGCAGGTCGCCCGCGACGGTCTGGCCCGAGACGAGCTGTTGATCCTGACTGGCCAGCGACCACGCGGCGGTGGGGATGCCCTCGGACTCGAGCGCGCTGTTCTTCGGCGGTACATGTCTGCGCGCCGACCAGGCTGGCAGAGCGCCTTCGACCGGACCGTCCCGGCGTGCGGATCTTCGCTGATCCGGCGGCTCGGGGTGGGCGCCGCGCTCGAGGCCCGGGCGTGCCGGACCATCCGGTAGCGGGGGCATCGGCGGCGCGGGCATCGGCGGCGGCGCGGATTCCTGGGCGAAGCCACTGGTGGACGGCGACCATCCCACTGTCGCGGGTCCGGCTTCGGCCGCCTCGGCTGCCTCCGCCGCCCGTCGCCGAGCGGCCCGACCGCCGGGTCTGGCGCCGTCCCGGTGCGGGTCGGGCGGCGTGTCCGCGCCGCGGCGACCGATGCCGTGGCCGAGTTCACGCAGCGCCGGTACGTCGGGAGTGTCTTGCTCCGGTTCGGCATACCGACGACGGCGGCCGGTGCGTCCGGAGTCGACTGCCGGGGCGGCATCGGCCAGCGGATCCCGCGTGTACGGATCGGGCGCCGGGGCGTACAGATCCGATATCGGCGCGGATAGCGGATCCGCGGGCGCGGCATATCGCGCCGAATCGGCGCCAGGCATTTCCCGCCCCGGCATGACCCGGCTCGACCAGCCCGGCGCGCCCTGCGGATCGGCGGGCGCCTCCGGGGCGGCGTACGCCGAGAGCGGGTCGTATGGGGTGATCGGCCCCGACATCGGCGAGTAGTTGGGTAATTCGGGCGTGGCGTCACGCGCTGGATCCGGTGCCGCGGACGACGCGGGTTCCGGCGCAGGCGTTTCGAAACCAGACGCATAGCCGCCGGACTGGAAACCGGAGGGTTGGTAACCCGACGCGTCGAACCCGTTGGATTCGGGCGCGGGTGGCTCGTAGGCCGGTTCGTCGTCGTCGGCGGGTGCGGCGTGCGCGGAATGGCCACCGCCGCCGACCGGAATGGCGGGCAGGTCACCGGTCAGCTCGGCCACCGAGATGCCGCGACCGCTGCGCCGCCGCCGTCCGCCACCACCGGACGATGCCGCGCCCTGCTGTCCGTTGCGTGCCAGCAGCTCGGCAACCGATAGCTGCTTGGAATCCTCACTCATGACGACACCGTTTCGATCGGGTCCGATAGACCGCCGCCGGGCACCGGCTTACCACTCGCGTCCACAACGGCACCCGGCAATGCCGTAGCCCGCGGTCCGCCGTTCATATCGGTATCCAGTTTGCGCAGGATGAGCCCTTCGCGCAGTGCCCACGGACAAATCTCCAGGGTATCCAGCGATAGTGCCCGCATACTCGCCTCCGCGACCAGCGCACCAGCCACCAATTGCTGTGACCGATCGGAACTTACGCCTTCCAATTCTGCACGGTCCGCCGCCGTCATTCTCGAGATGAAGGCAATCAGTTGGCGCAGACCTGAGCTGGTGAGTGTACGGCGCACGCGCAGTCCCGCCGAAGAGGGTGCCGCTCCGGTCAATCGGGAAAGGGAGCGAAATGTCTTCGAGGTGCCGACGGCGAGATCCGGTTTGCCGGCCTCCAGCAGCTGTCTCGTCGGTGCGACGAGTTCCGCGTCGAGCCAATCGCGCAGCACCGCGACGCGGCGCTTGCCCGGCGGATCCGAGCTCAGCCATTCTCTGGTCAATCTCCCAGCGCCGAGTTGCAGGGAGAGCGCGACATCGGGTTCCTCGTCGCCGCCGTTGGTCATTTCCAGCGAGCCGCCGCCGATGTCGAGATTGAGGATCCTGCCCGGGCTCCAGCCGTACCACCGCCGCACGGCGAGGAAGGTGAGCCGGGCCTCGTCGACACCAGAGAGAACCTGCAGTTCGACGCCCGTTTCGGTGCGAACCGTGGCGAGCACTTCATCGGAATTCGCGGCCTCACGCAGCGCCGAGGTCGCGAACGGCATCAGTTCGACGCACCCGGAGGTCTCGGCGATGCTGGCGAATTCGGCGACCGTCGCGATCAGCCGTTCGGCCCCCTGGACGGTGATCCGACCATCGGAGTCCATATTCTCCGATAGCCGGAGAGTGGCCTTCGTCGAGCTCATCGGCATCGGGTGACCACCGCGATGGGCGTCCACCACAAGCAGGTGGACGGTATTGCTTCCGACATCGAGTACCCCAAGCCGCACATGAATACGGTACTGGGTGATCCAGGCCTTCAGCCCAGGCGCCTGAACTGTTAGCGTCCTGAAGTGTGACCGTAGGCGCAGCAATGAGTGAGCGCAGCGAGCGAACCAGCAAGCACCGCGCGCAATCGCGCACGACGGAGCCGAGCACCAGCGAGGTGGAGTCGTGAGCGGCTCCAAGAGGCCCCGACCAGCGGGAAAGATCGATCCGGCGCCGGAGGTCGATCTCGATTTTCCCCGTGAATGGATCGAGTTCGTGGATCCCGCAAACGACGAGCATGTAATCGTCGCGGATTTGACCTGGCTGCTGTCGCGCTGGACGTGCGTCTTCGGAACTCCGGCCTGTCAGGGAATTCTCAGCGACCGCCCCGATGACGGCTGCTGCTCGCACGGAGCGTTCCTTTCCGACAAGGACGACCGCAAGCGCCTGACCAATGCTGTGAAAAAGCTCACACCGAGCGACTGGCAGCTGATGGACGAGGCGACCGACTCCGACGGCAAGATCACCAAGCAGGGCTATCTGGAGCTCGACGAGCTCGAGGACGAGCCCGCCCTGCGCACCCGGCGCTTCGATGGCGCCTGCATTTTCCTGAACCGTCCCGGCTTCGCGGGCGGCGTCGGCTGCGCGCTGCACACCATGGCGCTGCGCAAGGGCATCGAGCCGCTCGAGGTGAAGCCGGATGTGTGCTGGCAGCTGCCGATCCGACGCACCCAGGACTGGGTGGATCGCCCCGACGGCGTGCAGATCCTGAAGACCACTATCACCGAATACGACCGGCGCGGCTGGGGTCCCGGCGGCGAGGACCTCGACTGGTACTGCTCGGGCTCCCCCGACGCCCACGTCGGCACCCGCCCGGTGTGGCAGTCCTACGCTCCCGAACTGAAGGAGTTGCTGGGCATACCGGCCTATGAAGAGCTGGCCAGGCACTGCAAGCGGCGCGAGGGACTGGGCCTGATCGCGATCCATCCGGCGACCGTGCATGCCGACCGGATGAAATCCGACCAACCCATTGCCGATCAGTCGGCGTGAGATGTGCATAGGCGGGCTCGTCTGCGCTCGGCCGAGCGCAGACGCTAGCGACGAACTGCGTCCGGCGGCGCTCGAGCAGAGGTGATTCACCTCCCCGCCATGCGAGCTTCACTCAGATGCGGTTGGATGTGCGCTCATGTTGAAGAAAGCTCTGACCCTGACCGCTATCGCGCTCGGTACCACCGCCGCACTGACCGGTGCCGCGCATGCCGAACCCAATGGCGACCCGGCCAAATACGCTGATTTCACCGCCGACTTCCTGCCCGCCAACACCCCGGAGGCGATCAACGCTCAGGCGAACGGCAAGAACCTGATCATGAGCCCGTACGGCATCTCGCACACCATCGCCTGCCGTGGCACCAGCGCGGCCGACGTCTACGAATGCATGCAGGAAGACGATCTCGGCTGGATCACCCTGCACAAGCAGGACGTCCCCGGCCTCGGCCCCACCTGGGTCTACCTGCCCTGATCCGGATAAGCAGCAGCACCGAGGTTGTCGGGGCCTCGGTTGCTGCGAATCTTTTGCCTGCGTATCACCTGATTTCGCAAGCACACGGGCAAATCGCCGGGTAGGCCCGAGACCGGTGACCGTCACGACCGCCGGTCCGTGACGCGCGTCTTGCCTCGCCTACCCGATCGGCAAAATATTCGGGGCGGCGGTCAAGCCTCGAGCTTGTAGCCGAGGCCGCGTACGGTGACCAGGTGCTCCGGCTTGGCCGGATCACCCTCGATCTTCGAGCGCAACCGCTTGACGTGCACGTCGAGGGTCTTGGTGTCGCCGACGTAATCGGCACCCCAGACGCGGTCGATCAGCTGGCCGCGGGTCAGCACGCGGCCGGAATTGCGCAGCAGATATTCGAGCAGATCGAATTCCTTCAGCGGCAGGGTGACCTGCCTGCCGTTGACGTGCACGGTGTGGCGGTCGACATCCATCCGGACCGGTCCGGCCTCGAGCACATTGCTCTCATTGCCCCCGTCCAGTTCATCGCCCGCGCCGCGGCGCAGCACGGCCCGGATGCGGGCGATCAGTTCGCGGGCGGAGTACGGCTTGGTTACGTAGTCGTCGGCGCCGAGTTCCAGGCCGACCACCTTGTCGATTTCGCTGTCGCGTGCGGTGACCATGATCACCGGGACGCCACTGCGAGTGCGCAGCTGTTTACATACGTCGGTGCCGCTCATGCCGGGCAGCATGAGGTCGAGCAGTACGATATCGGCGCCGGAGCGGTCGAATTCGGCGAGCGCGGATGGTCCGTCACCGACGACGGTGACCTCGAAGCCCTCCTTGCGCAGCAGGAACGCGAGCGGATCGGCCAGCGACTCCTCATCTTCGACGATCAGAACACTCGTCATCTGCGTGCCTCCACACCATTCGGTCTGCCCGGCCCCATGGGGCGCGGGTGTATTTCTCTCATGCTCACCTCGACACCGTCGACCTCTTCTTCGCCGCCGGATTCATGGTGGGCAGGTATTCGCAGGGTGAACGTCGATCCGGTGCCGAGCTTGCTCCACAGGGTGATCTCACCGTTGTGATTGGCCGCCACATGCTTGACGATAGCCAGCCCGAGTCCGGTACCACCGGTGGCTCGCGCGCGTGCCTTATCGGATCGGAAGAAACGTTCGAACACCCGCTCCTGATCTTCCTTGGCGATGCCGATGCCGCGATCGGTCACGGCCATCGCGACGTGATCGCCGCGCAGAGAGCGGCTCACCGAAACGTGGGAGCCGGTGGGCGAGTACGCGATGGCGTTCTCCACCAGGTTCGACAGTGCGGTGACGAGCAGGGTTTCGTCGCCGAGCACCTCGAGTCCACTCGGGCGATCGGTGCTGACGGTGATCCCCGCGGCCTCGGCGGCGGTGCGAGAGCGATCGACCGCCTGCATGACCACGGTGTCGACGTCGACCACCTCGAGCTCGGGTAGCTTTTCGGCGCCCTGCAGTCGCGACAGCGCGATCAATTCGGTCACCATCTTGCCCAGGCGCCGGGATTCACCGAGTACGCGCTGACCGAAGTGCCGGACCGCCTCGGGATCGTCGGCCGATTCCAGCATGGCCTCGGCCAGTAGGCTCATCGCGCCGACGGGAGTCTTGAGTTCGTGGCTGACATTGGCGACGAAGTCCCGACGGGTGGCCTCCATGCGGGCCTGTTCGGAATCGTCGTCGGCGAACAGCACGGTGAAACTGGTCTCCTCGCGCGATAGCTGCCTGGCCACCCCGCGCACCGCGATCCGGCTGCGGCCGGGCATCGGGTTCTTCGCGGTGAGATCGAATTCGGCGGATTCGCCGGTGGCGAGCACCTTCTCCACCGCCGCCCAGGCGCGTTCGTCGAGTAGTCGGTTGCGGACCAGGCCCAGTTCTTCGGCGCGCGGGTTGACCAGCACCACATCGCGGTATTCATCGACGACGGCGATGCCGCTCTCGGAAGCGAGCACGATCAGGTCCAGCACCTGCGACATGGTCAGACCGGAATCCTCCTGGCTGCGGGCCGCCTGCCGGGCGTTCACGAACGGGATCAGTAGCCCGCCGACTGCCAAGCCGACGACAGACGCGAGGACTGCCAGCAGGACGGCCTGGGGAACACTCACACTTGAATCGTACGGTCGCCAACCGACAACCCAACTCGGGGTACGCGAAGTTTCGCGCAGGTCATAGGTACTTCCAGGCCCGTTAGCCGCTTGTTTACGCGCTGTTCTCGCGACGAAGTCCGGATCGTTTCACCCGTCCGAATCCGACATTGCCGCCCCACCGCGTCGCCATAGCGATCGGCCCATTCGCCGAGGCGCAGATCGGCATGAGCAGATCGCGTCCAGCGTCGGTGAATTCGTGTTCGACGCGGGGCGCGGCCTCGCCGTAGCGGTAGCGCCCGATGAGGGTCATGGACTCCATCCGGTGCGCCATAGACGCCATGGGGCGGGAACACCACCGGATCGACATGTTCGACCGTCATGACACCCGTTGCGGCATTCGCCGTGGACGACCAGTGTTCGGACCCGGTCCGAGCGTGCACGACCGCCCATACCCCGCGGATTCGAGCATGAATGCGCGAGAGGTGCACGCTCGGACCGGATACGGCTTACCAGCCCGGGCTTCCCCGCATCGGGATATTCACGAAACTCGGCCGATTCGGATCGGTTGCACGGGCTGTGGCTTCCGGCCTGTATCGATCAGTATCGACAGACCCTTGGGGAAGTTGCCCGCGCGCAGGCGGTGCCCCGGTGGCAGCAACGCCTCGGTGGCGGGCAGGGCGATATCAAGGGTCGTCTACTCCCCCCGCGCCGCGACCGAGTCCGGTCGCGACGCGTTGCCGTCTCGAGGTAGGTGCTTATTTGCCGCCCTGGCTGGCGACGGCCGCGGCACCCGCGGCGGCGGCCTCGGGGTCCAGGTATTCGCGCGGGCGCACCGGGCGCAAGTTCTCGTCCAGCTCGTAGCGCAGCGGAATGCCGGTAGGGATGTTCAGGCCCGCGATCTCGTCATCCGAGATCCGGTCCAGGTGCTTGACCAGGGCGCGCAGCGAATTGCCGTGCGCCGCAACGAGAATGGTCTTGCCCGAGAGCAGATCCTTGGAGATGGTCGACTCCCAGTACGGCACCATCCGGTTCACCACGTCGAGCAGGCATTCGGTCTTGGGGATATCGATGCCCTCGTAGCGCGGGTCGTTCTCCTGGCTGTACTCGTTGGCCACATCGATCGGCGGCGGCGGGGTGTCGTAGCTGCGCCGCCACAGCATGAACTGGTCGTCGCCGTACTGGTCGCGGACCTGCGCCTTGTTCTTGCCCTGCAGATCGCCGTAGTGGCGCTCGTTGAGGCGCCAGTCGCGCACGACCGGAATCCAATGCCGGTCGGCCGCGTCCAGCGCGATATTCGCGGTGCTGATCGCGCGACGCAGCAGCGAGGTGTAGACCATATCGGGCAAGATGCCATGTTCGGCCAGCAGTTCCCCGGCGCGCTTACCCTCGGCGATGCCCTTGTCGGTCAGGTGCACATCAACCCAGCCGGTGAAAAGGTTCAGGGCATTCCATTCGCTCTCGCCGTGGCGCAGCAACACGAGGGTGTACGTCATGCAGGCCATTCTGGCATGTGCGCGAACCGGCCTCGCATCCGTTCCCACTGCTCAGGAGATGACATCGGCCGTATCGTGGCCAGCGGCGAGCACGCCCGCGCCGACGAGGGTGGCGCCATTGGTGATTCGCGACGGCACCACCCGCAGCTCGCGGAGGAAGTCCAAGCCCGCGTGTCGGGTCAGTGCCGCGCGCAGCGGTTGCCAGAGCGGCTCGCCCGATTGCGCGAAGCCGCCGCCGATCACCACCCGATCGATATCCAGCGTCGCGGCCGCCGAGGCGATGGCCGCGCCCAGTGCGGTTCCCGCCCGGTGCAGTGCGGCCAATGCGATCTCATCGCCGAGGTGCGCGGCCTCGGCCAGGTCGGCGCCGGTCGCACCGCGCCAGCCCTGTTCGCGCGCCCAGCGCACCGACGACATGCCGCTGGCGATCGCCTCGACGCAGCCGATGCCGCCGCATTCACACGGCACATCCCAACCCGGCACCACGATGTGGCCGACGTGGCCGGCATTACCGGTACGCCCGAGCACCACCCTGCCGTCGGCGATGAAGCCGCCGCCGATGCCCGAGGAGACGGTCATGGCCAGGCCGTTCGGCATGCCGCGCAGCGCGCCGACATGATGTTCGGCCAGCGCGAGGCAGGCCCCGTCGATAGCGAATCGCACCGCTGCGGAAGGGAACAGCCGCTGTACCTCGGCCACGATCGGAAAGCCCGGCTTCCATTCCGGAATGTTCAGCGCCCTGGTGACACCGGTCCGCACATCGACCGGTCCGGCCGAACCTATCCCGATCGCCGAAACCGGTGTGCGACCGGCCACTTCCAGCAGCAGTTCGCGGCAGGCCGCCCACACCGACTCCCGAGGCACATCGACCCGGCGCACATCACGCACCTTCCGGCCCGCGTAGACCACCCCGGCGGCGAATTTCGTCGCGCCGATATCCAGAGCAAGAACCATCATCGCCGGGCGCCTCCTTGTACCTCGCCGACCACTACGAACAGTGCGCCACAGCGCGATTGTCGCTCGAGGGGGACCACACCGGCGCCCGATCGGCTATGCCGTCACCCAGCGACGGCCTGCCGGAGCCGGAATCGGGTCCGGCACGAAATCAGGCGGCAACACTGATCCGAATGATGTAGTACGGCCCCGGCGCTCGGCTCGGACCAGGATGTCAGGGCTGGTCGGCAGCTTCGACCAGATGCTCGAAGGCGCGCAGGTTCTGCAGGGATTCACCACGCGATACCCGCCACTTCCATTCGCGGCGAATGGATTCGGCGAAGCCGAGTTCCAGCAGGACATTGAAGTCGGCGTCGACGGCCTCGAGGATCTGGCCGAAGATGCGGTCCAGTTCGTCGGGGGTGACGGCGTGGACGGCGGTGCGGCCGACCAGGTAGATATCGCCGATGCGGTCCAGGGTGTAGGCCACACCGTAGAGGCGGCGGTTGCGGCGCAGCAGGAATTTGTACACGCCCTCGAAATTCTCGTCGGGCTTGCGGCAGACGAACGATTCGATCCGCAGTCCGTGTTTGCCGACGGTGAGCATCACGGTGGTCTGGAGTTTGCGCTCACCAGGCAGGATGACAACGAAGGTCTCCGGGCTGGGATGGGTGTACTCGATCTCGCGCTCGCGCAGCGTTTCGTCGATCAGCCGTGCGGTCGCGACTGCCGTACTCATCGGTGCGCTCCCGTCCGGCGCCGCCACAGCACCCGCGATCTGGCCTGACTGCTCTCGCCGAGGAGAACAGCGCCGCGTTCCCCCGCGAGGCCGGCGTGTTCCTCCGGCAACTCCGCCAGCGCGGCCTCGAAGACCTGGTGGCGGCCCGTGCGCGGCGCATGGAAATCGGTCAGTGCCGCCGAATAACTGGCGAGCAGGCCGTCCGCGGTGTGTTCCCAGGAGAAGTGGTCGGCGTGCTCTACCGCGCGCAGCCCCATCCGGCGCAGTCGCTCGCCATCATCGAGCAGGTGCCCCAGGGCATCGGCCCAGTCCGGAGTTCGATGTCCGGGGACGAGCAGGCCGGTCTCACCATGTCGCACGGCGGTGCCGAGTCCACCGACATCGGCCGCGAGTACCGGGGTGCCGCTGGCCTGCGCCTCGATGGCGACCAGACCGAAGGATTCGTTGTAACTGGGCACCGCGACCAGGTCGGCGGCCCGATACACCTGTACCAGGCGCTCCGGGGGCTGCGGCGGCAGGAAGGTGACGTGTTCGGCGATGCCGAGCGCGGCGGCGAGTTCGATCAGGGCGTCGGGGCGCTCCAGTCCGGTGCCGGAGGGTCCGCCGACGATGAGCACCCGCAGCTTGCGCGCCGGGTCCCGGTGCAGCAGTTCGGCAGCCGCGCGGACCAGCACGTCCGGGGCCTTGAGCGGCTGGATGCGGCCGATGAACGCGACGATCCGCTCGTCGTTCGCCAGGCCCAATTCGGCTCGGGCCGCGACCTTCTCACCGGGACGGTAGCGCGCCAGATCCGCGCCGGGTGGCACCACATCGATGCGTTCGGGATCGGCGCCGTACAGCTCGACGAGCTGGCGCGCCTCCTCCGCGGTATTGGCGACCATCCGATCGGCCTCGGCGATCACCTGCTTCTCGCCGATCTCGCGGGTCGCCGGCTCGGGGCAGTCGCCTTCGGCGAGTGCCGCGTTCTTCACCGCCGCCAGCGTGTGCGCGGTGTGCACCAGCGGCACCCGCCAGCGGTCCCGTGCGAGCCAGCCGACCTGACCGGAGAGCCAGTAGTGCGAATGGACGAGGTCGTAGTGACCGGGCAGATGTCTGGCCTCCTGGCGCAGCACCTCGGCCGTGAACGAGCACAGCTGGGTCGGCAGATCGTGCTTGTCCAGCCCCTCGAACGGACCCGCCACCACATTGCGCACCAAGACACCCGGGGCCGCCTCCTGGACCGCCGGCACGTTCGAGGACGTGGCCCGGGTGAAGATCTCGACCTCGGTGCCGCGTCGGGCCAGCTGAACGGCGGTTTGCAGCACGTAGACGTTCATGCCGCCCGCATCGCCGGTACCCGGTTGAGCAAGTGGTGAGGTGTGCACCGATAACACGGCTATCCGATTCGGCCGTAGGTCCGGGCGTTGACTCACACGTCCATAGTGCACGTTGGACTCCCCAACCCAGACACCGCAACCGGACCAAGTGACAGCCGTCACAGCAGTTTCGTAAAGGTTTTCACGCGCGGTGCACAAAATCCGACCGGCGCCGATCCCGACACCGGACACGACTGGTCTGCTCTGGTCCAGTGTGTGGCGCCAGCGAATTTCGGACAGCTAATTCAAACCGTCGACGAACGCGCTCACCTCGGCGACGAAGCGGGCGCGATCCTCGATGAAAAGCCCGTGCTGCGCATCCTCCCAGAACGATGCGCGGCCGTCGGGCACGACCTCGAGGATGTATCGGCCATTCTCGATCGGCACGACCGGATCCTTGGTTCCGTGCAGGACGAGCACCGGAATGTCCAGGGCACGTAACGTTTCGGTGTTGTCGACGGTCCGGTAGAACAGCGCCTTGCGCACCCGGGGCGGGGTGGCGAGGCTGGCGCCGAAGAAGCGCTGCGCGTCGACGCCCTTATCCGGATCGGGACCGGTATTGGCATTGCCGAAGGCGCCGAAGGCACGCAACGCCCGACCCGCACTCTCCTCGAAGACCCCGGGAATGGCCTGCTGCATCGCCGGACCGATCGCCGCACCGGGGGCGTGGCCGATATTGACCATCGAACCCGAGTAGATGACGCCCGCGACCGCGCCGGTCCCGTAGGCGGTCAGATAGTCGCTGATCACGATGCCGCCGTAGGACCAGCCGAGCAGCACCGCACCGGATTCGATGCCCTCGGCGGCGAGCACCACGGCGATATCGGCGGCCCAGTTCTGCGGATCGTCGTAGCCGGTCTCCGGAGCATCGGAGTAGCCGTGACCACGCAGGTCGACAGCGAGTACCCGAAAGCGCTCGGCCAGCTCGTCCGCGGCCGCGCCCCAGCACTGCAGATTGGCCGCCCAACCATGTACCAGCACCAGCGGCCGACCCTCTGCCGGGCCACCGACTCGATAGACGATGCCCGTTCCGTCCGCACTGACCGCTTCCCGAATAGCCATGCACCGAGGCTAACGGGCTCGCTCCGCATGCGGTGATCCACGCAACAGGTGCAGTCACCAGCAAATGTTCTGCACTTAGGATCGGGTTCATGAGCATTCGCACTGCCGTCGTCACCGGAGCCAGCTCGGGAATCGGCGCGGCCACCGCCCGGGAACTCGCCAAACAGGGCTATCACGTGTACGTCGGCGCGCGCAGGCTCGATCGGCTGCACCGCCTCGCCGACGAAATCGGCGGCACCGCACTCGAACTCGACGTGACCTCGCAAGATTCCGTGCGCGCCTTCACCGATGCGATCGAGAACGCCGATGTGCTCGTCAACAATGCGGGCGGTGCGAAGGGCCTGGCCCCGGTGACCGAGGCGGACCTGGACGACTGGCGCTGGATGTGGGAAACCAATGTGCTCGGCACGCTGCGGGTGACCAAGGCTTTGCTGCCCAAGCTGATCGCCTCGGGCGACGGGCTCATCGTCACCATCACCTCGGTCGCCGCCTTCGAAGCCTACGACAACGGCTCCGGCTACACCTCGGCCAAGCACGCGCAGGCCGTTCTGCATCGCACCTTGCGCGGCGAATTGCTCGGCCAGCCCGTGCGACTCACCGAAATCGCGCCCGGCGCAGTGGAGACCGAGTTCTCACTGGTGCGATTCGCCGGGGACGCGGAGCGGGCGGCCAAGGTGTACGAGGGTATTGATCCGCTGGTCGCGCAGGATATCGCGGAGATCATCGGGTTCGTGGCCGCGCGACCGTCCCATGTGAATCTGGACCAGATCATCGTCAAGCCACGTGACCAGGCCGGTCCGGGTCGCTTCGCGCGCCGCGGCTGACAGGATCGATTTCTGTCGTCACCATGGAGGCGACAACCGATTTCGCAAGTACATGGCTAACTCACCGGGCACGCCCAAAACCTAGCTGACACCCGACCGCCGGCCCGGATGTGAACTCGAGTGGCACCCGACGCCCGGAACACGGCGTGGGCAGGCGGACAAGTCCGGATTGGAGTTGCTCGGCTCATGCTCAAGGGGTTCAAAGATTTCCTGATGCGCGGGAACGTCATCGATCTCGCCGTCGCGGTGGTCATGGGTACCGCGTTCACCGCGGTGGTGACAGCGGTGACCAAGGGGATCATCAATCCGCTGCTCGCGGTATTGGGTAAGACCAATGAGCTGGGGCTCGGCGTTCAGCTGGTCGCCGATAAGCCCGCCACTTTCATCGCGATCGGGCCGATTATCACTGCGTTCATCGACTTCGTGCTGGTCGCCGCGGTGCTGTACTTCGTGCTGATGGTGCCGATGAAGACCCTGAAGAACCGCTTCGGCACCGCCAAGGTGGCCGAGCCGACCGAGGTCGAATTGCTCATCGAGATCCGCGATCTGCTGGCCGAGCAGCAGAAGAGGTCCACCGTCGACATCGAATCCTTCGGTAGGGACGGTTCGCTCGTCGAAAAGAGCGCTGCGCGGTAACCGCCGAATATGTTTCGCCCCTGCCCGGACGTCCGGGCAGAGGTGAATGTCGTTCAGGCGCCGACGTATGCCGCGAGGTGTTCGCCGGTGCGGGTGGCGCGCTCGGCGACCAGGTCGGCAGGGGTGCCCTCGAAGATGATCTTGCCGCCGTCGTGGCCCGCGCCGGGACCGAGGTCGATGATCCAATCGGCATGCGCCATGACGGCCTGGTGGTGCTCGATGACGATGACCGACTTGCCGGAGTCGACCAGCCGGTCGAGCAGACCGAGCAGCTGCTCGACGTCGGCGAGGTGCAGACCCGTTGTCGGCTCGTCGAGGACGTACACGCCGCCCTTCTCGGCCATGTGGGTGGCCAGTTTGAGCCGCTGCCGCTCGCCGCCGGACAGCGTGGTGAGCGGCTGACCGAGGGTGAGATAGCCCAGCCCGACGTCGGCGAGCCGGTCGAGGATCTTTTCCGCGGCCGGTGTGCGCGCCGCGCCCGCGCTGAAGAACTCCTGCGCCTCGGTCACCGGCATCGCGAGCACCTCGCTGATGTCGCGGCCGCCGAGGTGGTACTCGAGCACCGCGGCCTGGAACCGTTTACCCTCGCACTCCTCACAGGTGGTGGCGACGCCGGCCATGACCGCGAGGTCGGTGTAGATGACGCCCGCGCCATTGCAGTTGGGGCATGCGCCCTCGGAATTGGCACTGAAAAGCGCTGGCTTGACGCCGTTTTCCTTCGCGAATGCCTTGCGGATCGGGTCGAGCAGTCCGGTGTAGGTTGCCGGGTTGCTCCGCCGGGAGCCGCGGATCGCGCCCTGGTCGACGGATACGACGCCCGCGCCAGGGGGTATCGATCCGTGTACGAGTGAGCTCTTTCCCGAGCCTGCGACACCGGTGATGACGGCGAGCACACCGAGCGGGATATCGACATCGACGTCGCGCAGGTTGTTCGTCGAAGCGCCACGAATCTCCAAGGCGCCGTTGGGCTTTCGCACCGTATCCTTCAGCGCGGCCCGGTCGTCGAAGTGGCGGCCGGTGATGGTGCCGCTGCCGCGCAGCCCATCGACGCTGCCCTCGAAGCAGACAGTGCCGCCGGACGTACCGGCGCCGGGGCCCAGGTCGACGATGTGGTCGGCGATGACGATCGTCTCCGGCTTGTGCTCGACGACCAGCACCGTATTGCCCTTATCCCGCAGCCGCAGCAGTAGTTCGTTCATCCGCTGGATGTCATGCGGGTGCAACCCCGCGGTCGGCTCGTCGAAAACGTAGGTGACGTCGGTGAGCGAGGAGCCGAGATGGCGGATCATCTTGACGCGCTGCGCCTCACCGCCCGACAGCGTGCCCGCGGGCCGGTCCAGCGAAAGGTAACCGAGCCCGATCTCCACGAACGAGTCGAGAGTGTGCCGCAGTGAGGTCAGCAGCGGCGCCACCGACGGTTCGTTCAGCCCGCTGACCCATTCGGCCAGATCGCTGATCTGCATGGCGCAGGCGTCGGCAATGCTGATGCCTTCGATCTTCGACGAGCGCGCCAATTCGCTGAGTCGGGTGCCCTCGCATTCGGGACAGGTCTGGAAGGTGACCGCGCGCTCCACGAAGGCGCGGATATGCGGCTGCAGCGCGTCGACGTCCTTGGACAGCATCGACTTGCGGATCCGCGGGATCAGGCCCTCATAGGTGAGATTGATACCCTCGACCTTGATCTTGGTCGGCTCCTTGTACAGCAGATCGTCGAGTTCACGCTTGTTGTACTTTTTGATCGGCTTATCTGGATCGAAAAAGCCGCAGCCGGCGAAGATGCGGCCGAACCAGCCATCCATGCTGTAGCCCGGAATGGTGAGCGCGCCCTCGTTCAGGGATTTGGTGTCGTCGTACAGCTGGGTCAGATCGATATCGTTGACCGCACCCCGGCCCTCACAGCGCGGACACATACCACCGGTAATGCTGAAGCTGCGGCGCTCCTTCACCGTCTTCCCGGCGCGTTCGATCGCGACCGCACCCGCACCGCTGATCGACGCGACATTGAAGGAGAACGCCTGCGGCGAGCCGATATGCGGCTGCCCGAGTCGGCTGAACAGGATGCGCAGCATCGCGTTGGCGTCGGTGGCCGTGCCGACCGTGGAGCGCGGATCGGCGCCCATCCGTTGCTGATCGACGATGATCGCAGTGGTCAGCCCGTCGAGCACGTCGACCTCCGGCCGCGCCAGCGTGGGCATGAAACCCTGCACGAAGGTGCTGTAGGTCTCGTTGATCAGCCGCTGCGACTCCGCGGCGATGGTGTCGAATACCAGCGAACTCTTACCCGAACCGGACACACCGGTGAACACCGTCAGCCGGCGCTTCGGGATCGCGATGCTGATGTCCCTGAGGTTGTTCACGCGCGCGCCGAGCACGCGGATCAGATCGTGGCTGTCGGCAGCATGCGAGGCGGGCGCTGGTCCGTCCGTCTTGTCGGTCGGCCCACCTGCCACTCGACCACCACCCCTCGTGGAATCGCTTCGCGATACTGTGCTCATCGTTTCTCCATCTATTGCGCGGGCCGCTCGCGCGCTCACCGTCGGAGTCGGCTGGCTCGATCTCATCAGCTCCGACCAGAGCGTTCGGTAGTTATTCGGCAGTGGTCAGTGGCCATTGTCTGCCGGACGCCGGTGGCCAGCGGCACCAACGGCGTCGGCAGCTATGCGGTGATTTGCTCGAACGCTCAGCTGACCTGCTGAATACGGACCATATTGCCCGCCGGATCCCGGAAGGCGCAGTCGCGAACCCCGTACGGCTGATCGGTCGGCTCCTGGACGACCTCGGCATCGGCGGCCTGCACCTTCTCGAAGGTGGCGTCGACATCCTTGGTCCCCAGCAGGATGCTGGCGTAGGTGCCCTTGGCCATCATCTCGGCGATGGTGCGGCGCTCGTCATCGGTGATGCCGGGGTCGGCGGCCGGGGGGTGCAGAACGATGGATGTGCCGGGCTGGTCGACCGGGCCTACAGTGAGCCAGCGCATCCCGTTGAATCCGACGTCTTTGCGGAGTTCGAAGCCGAGGGCGTCGCGGTAGAAGGCCAGGGCGGCCTCCGGGTCGTCCTGCGGGAGGAAGCTCGCTTGAATGGTGATGTCCATGGCATTCACGCTAGTTGCGCCTAGGTGAGCTGCGCTTCTCGATTCCTGATCGGTCTCGTCACCCGTTTCACGACGAGCGTCGGCAGATCCACGGGGGCATGCACCGCCTGCTCCCGGTAGGCGCTCGGCGGTATTCCGACCAACTCGGTGAATCGAGTGCTGAAGGTGCCCAGCGACTGGCAGCCGACCGCGAAGCAGACCTCGGTGACGCTGAGATCGCCACGCCGCAACAGCGACATAGCGCGCTCGATGCGCCGCGTCATCAGGTACGAGTACGGCGACTCGCCGTAGGCGGCCTTGAACTGGCGGCTCAGATGCCCCGCTGACATGTGCGCGTCCCGCGCGAGCGCCTCGACGTCCAGCGGTTGCGCGTACTCCCGGTCGATCCGGTCCCGGACGCGGCGCAGGCGCGCGAGGTCGCGTAGGTTGTCCTCCTTGGCGGGTCTGCTGGTCACGCGTCCGATCGTCGCATGTTGCGCCGGGTTTGCCTAGCTCAGCGACCACCGGCCGGCAGCGGCGGCACGGGTGTCGCGGATACCGGATTCTTGGGCTCGCCCTGCAATGCCGACAGCCCGGTCCAAGTATTCCAGTCGATGGTCCAGTCATAGAGATCGCCGTCGGCGGCCGACAGCGCGATCGATGTGCCGGTCACCTCGACCGGATCGCCGTAGAGGGCGGTCGGGAAGTAGGCCTGCGCGTCGGTCGGCGACAGATTGATGCAGCCGTTGGTGACATTCGAAGAACCCTGCGCTGTAAGGGATTCCGGGTTGGCGTGAATGAATTCACCATTATTGGAGATGCGTACGGCCCAGCGTTCGCGAACGTTGGTGTAGAACGGCGGATTCGACATCATGAAGTCTTCGTACTTCTCGGTGACGACGTGCACACCGGAGCGCGTGACATTGCGCGCCTCATTGCCCTGGCCGTAGCTGACCGGGAAATCGAAGACGACCTGTCCGTCGCGCACGACCTGTATGCGATGGCTCGGTGCGCTGGCCTTCACGATCTGGCTACGGCCGATGCGGAAATCCGAAGTGAGATCGGAATATCCGTAATTCCCGCCGCCGAGATCCAGACCGTATAGCTTGGCCCCGATGTGCACGGTGGTGCCGGGCACCCAGTAGTCCTTCGGCCGCCAATGCACGCGCGAGCCGCCGTTGTCGTCCGGGAACCAGGCCCAGGCGCCCTCGGTCGGCGGATTCGTGGTGATGGTGAGCGCCTTCTCCACCGCGGCCTTGTTCTGCACGGAACCCTTGAACTGCAAGATGATCGGCGCGGCGATGCCGACTTCCTGGTTATCGGCGATATTGACGGTCGCGGGGAAGGTGTTCTTCGGTGCCAGGGTGGTGAAGCTGCCGTCGATCGGGACCGGCTTGTGGTCGGCGCCGACCGCGGTGCCGGACCATTTGTATTTGGCGTTGTAACCGAGCGGTTCGGTGGTCTGGAAGCTGTGCCGGTCCGCGGCGAGTTCGCCGGTGACCTGCTTGCCGTTGGCATTGGTCAGCGCGATCTGATCGATGGTGCCGTCGGTGACGGTCACCGAGATCGGTGTGGTCGGGTTGACGTTCTTGGCGTCGGCGCCCGGTGTCAGCGTGACCTTCGCGACGGGGGTGTTGTCTTTGGCGGAGTCACTCTTACCGCCTTTGTCGGTCGTGCATCCGGCCACCAGCGCGACTACCACGAGCAGCACGGCGGAGACGGCGGCGGCTGATCTGTGGAGGGCTGGACGATGGCTCACCGCACCGAATTTACGCGGCGACAACCGTTCGCCACGCCAGGGAAGAATGTGGTGTCCGCTTCATCGTTTAAAGCGCCACCCCAATGGGTACAGGTTCCGGTTCCAGCCGGATCCCGAATCGGTCCGCGACACCGTCGCGGACCGTGCGCGCCAGTGCGACCAGATCGGCGGCGGTCGCGTCGCCACGGTTCGTCAAGGCCAGCGTATGTTTTGTGGATAGCCGGGCCGGGGCATCCGGACCCGGAAAACCCTTGGCGAAGCCCGCCCGCTCGATGAGCCAGCCCGCGGAGAATTTGACGCCGTCGGGCGCCGGATAAGTGGGGATTGTGACGTCGCCCACATGGGCGACGATCGCAGCCTTCACATCCGCCACGCGGTGGTCCGCGACGACCGGATTGGTGAAAAACGAACCCGCGCTCCAGGTGTCGTTATCGGCGGGGTCGAGCACCATGCCCTTGCCCGCGCGCAGCTTCAGCACCGCCGCCCGGACCTGATCGGCGGGACGGGAGTCACCGTTGTCCGCGCCGAGTGCGTTCGCTAGTTCGCCATAGCGCAGCGGTGCGCTCGAGCCGTCCGGATTCAGCGCGAAGTCCACCGCGAGCACCACGGCGGTGTCGCGATGTTTGAGTGCGCTGGTGCGGTAGCCGAAGCCGAGTTCGGCCGGTTCGACCCAGCGGATTTCGCCGCTCGCGCGATCCAGCAGGCGCACCCGGCGCAGCAGGCTCTCGACCTCGACGCCGTACGCGCCGACATTCTGTACCGGCGTCGCACCGGCCGATCCCGGAATGCCCGACAGACATTCCAGCCCGCCCAACCCGGCCTCGATCGTGGCCGCGACCACCGTGTCCCAGTTCGCCCCCGCCTCGGCGACCACGCCGTCCACGCCGATCTCGACCGCCTCGTTGCGCACCCGGACCACAACACCGTCGAAGCCGTCGTCACCGATGAGCAGGTTGGATCCGCCCGCGAGCAGTAGCAGCGCAATGCCCGCGGTGTCCAGCGCCCGGACCGTCGCTACCAGCGCTTCGGTCGTCGCACACTCCGCGACGGTGGCCGGACCGCCGACCCGTAATGTGGTCAGCTCGGCCAATCGCACCGATTCGCGCAGCCGCGCGCCGCTATCGACCAGCAGCTCGCGCAGCTGGTCCGCCGACACCACCCGTGAAGTTCGCACGCCCCAGACGGTAGCCTGTTCGACCATGGCTACACCCCTGGCGTACACGGCTCGCTACTCGTATCCGGTTGGCGCCGTACGCGCGGCCTTCGCCGATGAACAGTACTGGAAGGACCGCATCGCCGAGGTGGGTGGCGAGAATGCCCGGTTGGATTCGGTCACCGTCAACGGCGACCGGGTCGAGGTCGAGATGGTGCAGGTCATCGCCGCTGACCAGCTGCCCGCCGCGATCACCGCGGTGCGGCCGGGTGATCTGATCATCCCGCGCACCGAGATCTGGACCGGCGATTCGGCCACCTTCACCGCGCGGGTGGAGGGTGCGCCCGCCGAGGTCCGCGGCACCATCGCGCTGGCGGCCGACGGCTCCGGTTCGGTGGCGCAGACCAAGGGCAGCATCGAGGTGAAGATTCCGCTGTTCGGCGCGAAAATCGAGGCCGCGATCGCGCAGCGATTGACCGAATTGCTGACCAATGAGGAAGAGTTCACGAACGGCTGGCTCGCCGAGCACTGAGGCCGAGGCTGCCTGCCCACGCCGCCCAGTGCCGTTCATATCTCGATTCTGTCCCGACGATGTGGTGGATTCCGCGTGGCGGTGGTGTGGGTTTGTGGTGAATCCCCACACCTACCGCCGAGCGATGCGGCGGCGACCGGTGCCGGTAACGTACTCCCCCATGGCTCGCCGACTGGACTATTCAGCCCGCTTCCCGCTGCACACCACAAAGGAGCTGTACGCGGCGCTGTCGACCCGGGAGTACTGGGATGACCGGTGCGCGGAGATGTCGAAACTCTCGCCGGGCAATGAGGTCGGCAGCCTGGATATCGGCGACTCCGGTATCGACGTCGTGCTCAATCACATCCTGCCGCGCGAAATGCTGCCGGAGATCGCGCAGGCGGTCATGCGCAAGGACATGGTCATCACCCGCAAGGAGAGCTGGGGACCGTTCGACGAGAACGAGTCCGTCGGCAAGTTCTCGGCCTCCATTCCGGCCGGGCCCGGCAGCCTCGGCGGCACCATCCGGTTGTTCCCCACCGATACCGGCTGCACCATGCGGTTCTCCTCCGAGGCCAAGGTGTTCATCCCGATGGTCGGCCCGCGACTCGAACAGCTGATGCTGGTGAACCTCGTCGACCTGTTCCGCGCCGAGGCCGAGCGAACCGTGCAGTGGCTGGAAGCGCAAAACCCGACCCGCTGAGACCGGTCGGCACCATCACCAGGGGCACCACCGGTGTCAACCGATTGCGACGCAGCGACCGCTGGCTGATCCACGACGAGCTGGTCACCGGCCTACTGCGCGAAGCAACCGATCCGCTGGTCGTCGACCTCGGCTATGGGGCGAGTCCGTGGACCACATTGGAGTTGGCGTCTCGATTGCGCACGGTCTGTGCGAACGTTCGGGTGGTCGGGCTGGAGATCGATCCGGAACGCGTGGTGCCCGGCCGCGACGGCGTCACTTTCGCCCGCGGCGGCTTCGAATTGGCCGGGCTGCGGCCGGTGCTGGTGCGTGCGTTCAATGTGCTGCGGCAATATCCGGAGTCGGCCGTTCCCGATGCGTGGGCCACCATTCTGTCCAGGATGGATTCGGGCGGATTACTCGTCGACGGCACCTGCGACGAGTTGGGCAGACGCTGCGCCTGGGTGCTTTTGGATCGGTCCGGACCGCTCTCGCTCACACTGGCGTGGGATCCGTTCACGGTCGAGCGTCCGTCCGATATCGCCGAACGCCTGCCAAAGGTGTTGATTCACCGCAATATTCCCGGTGAGCCGATCCATGCGCTGTTGACGGCCGCCGATCGCGCGTGGGCCCGCGCCGCTCCCCTGGCGCCCTTCGGCCCCCGAGTGCGCTGGCGCACGGCGGCGGAGTACCTGCGCCAGCAGGGTTTTCCGGTGCGCGTATATCGCCGCCGCATGCGCGACTGCGTGCTGTCGGTCCCGTGGGCCACCGTGGCGCCCAACCGAACTGGCTGAGTACCGGCGAGACCGGAGACCGGATGAACTCATAGCCGAATCGGATCAATCACCGATTCATCGCGCCATCAGACGGCGGTGAGGGCTCGGTACACCCGGACCGCCGCGCGCGGGGGGAGTCGCACACTCGCGGAACGGATTTCATCGCTGGCGCAGCGATGGATGGCGACCGCGTCGGCGACCACCTCATCCAATGCGGATTGTCCGATATCGCTCTCGGCCAGATCGAGCACCGTGCGCACGGGAGTGGTCACCAGGAAGGCGCCCGCGGATTCGAGATCGGCCGGAACAAGCGGGCGGCGCTGCACCACCAGTCGCGGGGTGAGCGGCGGACGGCCCGCACCTACCGACATATGCAGGAATCGCGGCCGTAGTGAACCGAGACCGTGCAACTCCGCGGCACTCTGATGGGATACCGCGGCGGCCCCGTCGAACCAGGCCGCCCACATGGCGTATTCGTCGAGCGGACCGGCGGGCCAATCGGCCAACCGCAATAGTCCGACCCCGGCCCGGCTCACCGTGCCGTCGCCGAGTCCGGCACGGACACGCGTCTCACAGCCCACGCGTAGTGCCTGTCTGGTCGTGAAGAATCCGGCGTGACGTCCGGCCAATCGCCGCAGCACACGCCAACCGCGCTCGGCGGAATCTAGTGCGCGGCCCGCCGCATCGCCAACCATATCGACCAGGCTACGCTCGAATTCTGTGTCGCATGTCACAATTGCACCCCTCACAGGGTCCACAGAGCGAGCTCAGAAAAGTCGGGAAGAATCGACCGCATGAGTACGAAGAGCCAATCCACCCTGACGGTCAACCGGCGTGCCCTGGTGATCGCCCTCGTCGTGGTAGCGATTCTGCTCGCTACCGTGCTGGTCGGCGGGGAGGCGTATGCGCGGCATCAGGTTTCGCGGTGCATCAGCACCCAATTCGAGAAAGATATGGGTTCGAAGATCGACGTGAGCTTCGGAGCCAAACCCATGCTGATCACGTGGATCGACGGAAAAGTCGATCAGGTGAAGGTCGACAGCGCCGATTCCAAGTTCGGTCCGGCCGTCGGCATGGTGGTGCACGCCAGATTCAACGACGTCGAGGTCGATAACGGCAGCGGCGGCACCATCGGCAGCTCGTCGGCCGATGTCACCTGGGGCAACGACGGTATCCGGGAGACGCTCGGCGGCCTGGTCAGCGGCGTGAGTTCCTCCTCGTCGAGCGGGGTGCTCACCCTGGATGTGCTCGGCGGGTTCGCACAGCTGCAGGTGAAGCCGCAGGTCAAGGACGGCACCGTGCAGGTCGAGACGATGTCGGCGGAGCTGCTCGGTATGGGAATTCCGAAGGATCTGGTATCGGGCATCGTCGAGGTGTTCACGCAGAGTCTGCAGAGCTACCCGCTCGGTATGAAGGCCACCGAGGTCAAGGTCACCGATAACGGCATCGCCGTGAAGCTGGCGGGTGGGCGGACCGAACTGCCCGCCGCGCAGAACAACAGCAGCAGCGTCAGCTGCTGATTCGCGGTCAGGCGGGGAATCCCGCCAGCACCGCACGGGATTTCGAGAGTCCGAGGCGGGTCGCGCCCGCGGCGATCAGTTCGGCGGCGGCATCGGAGGTCCGGATGCCGCCGCTGGCCTTCACCCCGAGACGCCCCCCGACGGTCTCGGCCATCAACTGGACCGCGTGCACGCTGGCACCACCGGACGGATGAAATCCCGTGGAGGTCTTCACGAAATCGGCACCGGCGCGTTCGGCGGCGCGGCAGACCTCGACAATCGCGGCATCGGACAAGGCCGCCGATTCGATGATCACCTTGAGCACCACGTGATCCCCCACTGCCTCACGCACCGTCACGATATCGGACAGCACCGCGCCGTAATCGCCTGCGCGCGCGGCTCCGACATCGATCACCATGTCGACCTCGGTGGCACCCTGCTCGACAGCGAGCCGCGCCTCGGCACCCTTGACGAGCGAATGATGCTTCCCAGATGGGAATCCCGCGACCGTCGCGACCACCACTGCGGACGCCCGAATCGGCAACATGGACGGCGATACACAGATCGCGTACACGCCGAGTTCGCGTGCCTCCGTGACCAAAGCCGCCACCTCCGCTGCCGTCGCCTCCGGCGCCAGCAGCGTGTGATCGATCATGGCGGCCACTTCGGCCCTGGTCAGCGACGCGGAATTTGCCACAGGGTGAGAGTCTGGCATACCCGCGGCGAATTCCATTGCGCGCCTCCGGCGCATCGCGCACACTCGATACTGTCGGTGACGCTACGGACAGCGTTTTGCGACTGCCCGGCCGATTGTTGCGTAGTTACGGATGGCCCATTCGTTCAGGAGGAGACGACACCGTGCTGATCCGTCGCGAACGCGCCGACGATGCCGCCGCGATCGCGGCCGTCCACCGCAGCGCCTACGCACCGCCGTACGCGAACGGCGATAACGACCGGGAGATAACCGAACTCATCGGCGAGCCCACCGACGACGCTGCCGCCGACCCGCCCGAGGTCGACCTCGTCACCCGGCTGCGCAGCGACTCCGGTTGGATCCCAACCCTGTCGATGGTCGCGGTGGAACACGGCACCGTCATCGGCCACGTCTGCCTCACCCGTGCCGGCGTCGGCCCGTTCCCGGTACTCGCACTCGGCCCGCTCGGCGTCCTCGCCGAACATCAGGGCAATGGGGTCGGCGCGGCACTCGTGCACGCCGCCCTGGGAGCCGCCGATGCCCTCGACGAGCCGCTGATCGGACTGGCCGGCAGCCTCGACTACTACCCGCAGTTCGGTTTCCTCCCCGCCGCACGGTTCGGTATAACCCCGGATGAACCGAGGTGGATTTCGCATTTCCAGGTGCGCACGTTGTCGGCGTACGAGGTGCAGATCGCTGGCGAATTCCGTTGCGCGGAGCCGTTTTACGAGGTCTAGGGGCGGACACGCCAGGAATGCGTTGTCGACGGCTTCAGGGGTGGTGGAGCATTCGTAGACGTAGGAGCGTTGGTGTTTACGGGAGACCCAGGCTCCTTCAGGAGGGAGTTCGCCTTGGCCGGGATCGTCGAAGGGTCGACTCGAGACTTCACCGGAGGCGGTGCAGATGGACCAGCCGAAGTCGGGGAGGCGGCGGCACCAGAGGTCGTCGTCGACTTGTTTGTACGACGGGTGGCCGTAGGCCCAGCCGTCGCGCACGAATTCGACCGTCAGCCCGTCGAGCTGTCGTACGAACTTGACACGCGTCACATTCCCATTGTCGACCGGTTGGCCGGTGCGAGCCAGGACCACCGATGCGCGGCATCGCAGGTGGTGCGAATCGCGCATGATCGACCTGGGAGGATGAGGTCATGAGTTCCGCTCCACCCGCCTTGGACGATCGACGCTTCGTGCTCTGCCTCGGATGCCCGGACCGTCCGGGCATCATTGCCAGGATCACCTCCTTCATCGCCGAGTTCGGGGGGTCCATTGTGGAGGCGGGCTATCACTCGGACCCGGCTATCGGGTGGTTCTTCACCCGCCAGGCGATCAAGGCGTCGACGGTGCCGTTCGATATCGCGCAGCTGCGCGATCGGTTCGCCGGTGTCGCGGCCGACTTCGGCCCAGAGACCGAGTGGCAGTTGCTGGACTCCGGGGAGCGGCGCCGAACCGTGCTACTGGTCAGCAAGGACGGCCACTGCCTGCACGATCTGCTCGGCCGTGCCGCGAGCGGGGAACTGCCCGCCACCATCGAAGCGGTGATCGGTAATCATCCGGACCTCGCCGGTATGACCGAGGCACACGGTGTGAAGTTCCACCATGTGCCCTTTCCGAAGGATCCGGCCGAGCGCGGCCCGGCCTTCGAGGTGGTCCGCGCGTTGGTCGATGCGCACGACCCGCACGCCGTGGTCTTGGCCCGTTTCATGCAAGTACTCCCCGCCGAGTTGTGCGAACACTGGGCGGGCAAGGCGATCAATATCCACCACAGCTTCCTGCCCTCTTTCGTCGGCGCCCGCCCGTACCACCAGGCCTTCGCCCGCGGCGTCAAATTAGTCGGCGCGACCTGCCATTACGTCACCCCCGAACTCGACGCGGGCCCGATCATCGAACAAGATGTCATCCGCATCGACCATGCCGACGAAGTCCGCGATATGGTCCGCCAAGGCCGCGATATCGAACGCGTGGTCCTGGCCCGTGGCCTGCGCTGGCACCTCGAGGGCCGAGTCCTGGTGCACGGTCGCCGCACAGTCGTCTTCTCCTGACCGTGCGGCAGCCACCTACCGGGCGGCTTCGACGGGCTGACGCCCGAGGACCAGCGCCAGTTCCACGTTGCACCGCTCATGCATCTCGGTATTGCCTGATCGGACAGACTCTGCTGATCTAGTCGGCACGCAGTTTGACGGGCATGGAGCGATAGGCGTGCAGATTGCGCAGGGGATGCGGAATCGGCGGACCGTCCAGGGACAGATCCGGGTAACGCTCGAACAGAGCTCGCAACGCGATGGAGCCCTCCAATCGGGCCAGCGTGGCCCCCAGGCAGCCGTGCACCCCGCTGCCGAACGCGAGATGATCCCCGGCGTTGGTCCTGGTCACATCGAATCGTTCGGGATCGGGGAAGGCGGCGGGGTCGTAGTTGGCGCCCGCCAACGACAGCAGGACCAGAGAACCGGATTCGATGCGCTGATCGGCGATGTCGACCTCGCAGTTCGCGACTCGACCCGTCATCCGCACCGGCCCGTCGTAGCGCAGGATTTCCTCGACCGCGCACGGCCACAGCTGCGGCTGCGCCGCCAGCAGTTCCAGCTGGTCCGGATGGCTCGTCAGCAGCGCGATTCCGTTGCCGAGCATATTCACCGTCGTCAAGAATCCGGCGTCCAGCAGCAGCGCCGCATTGGCCATCTGCTCGTGACGGGTGAGCTCGCCACCTGTCACCAGCATGCTGAGCACGTCGTCGCCCGGTTGGGCGGTGAGTCCGTCGAGGTGTCGGTCGAAGTACCGCCGAACCTCGACCAGGTCGTCGATCGCGTGGCGGTAGGTACTCCAGCTCAGGCCGCGTTCGATCAGCGGCGCACCGGAATCTCCCCACTTCAACAGGGTCGAATGCATATGGGCGGGCAACCCGAGAATCTCGGCGATGATCGCGACCGGCAATTGTGCGGAGAAGTCGACGATCAAATCCGGTCGCGGCTTCGATTCCAGGCGTTCGAGCAGGTCATCGGTCACTTCGATGACACGCTCACGCAGTTTGGCGATCGCCCTGGGGGTGAATGCCTGCCCGACCAGGCGTCGGTACCGGGTGTGGTCGGGCGGATCGGTCACCAGCATCGAGGGCGGTTCGGCGAGGTTGGGCAGCCCTGGATCGGTTTTGGTCATCACCCAGCGGATCGGCTTCGGTAAGGCCGGATGGTTGGGGATGACAACGCCGAAGCGACGGTCCCGCAGGATGAGTCGGCACAGTTCGTAGTCCGTGGTCACGCGCAACCCAGAAATGTTGGGTATCCGGCCCCGCTGCCGGATCTCCTCGATGTACGGCGACGAGCCGAGCAAACGATCCGGACCGACCGCGAGCTGTCCGAGAGGATTGCCCCGACGCGCTGCCCACCGGAGGAACAGCCGTGGCAGCCCATGCATCATCAGCCATCGAATCCATACTCGTACACACATGTTGTCACCTCCCACGCCAACCTTTCCATATGATAGGTAGCCGCTATCGACTCTGATGGCGCGCCCTTCGGATCAGGTGAGAGGCACCATGGACAGGCGCGGTTTCGTCAAGGGCGCCGGCCTGGCGACGATGCTGGGTTTTGCCAGCGGAGGCAGGTCGGCGGCGGCGCGGGCCGATGATTACAGCCCGAGCCCGAGGTCACCGATGTATCGCACGCTGGTGCCGGAGATCTTCGCGCCGCTGCCGGATCCGGCCGATCATCAGCCCGCGATTGTCATCGGATCCGGATTCGGGGCGTCGATCACCGCGCTGCGCTTGGCGCAGGCCGGTACCCAGGTCGCGGTGCTCGAGCGGGGGTCGCGCTGGCCGAGGGATCCGTGGCGCAATATCTTCGCCAACGACACGATTCCCGATGGCCGCGGCTTCTGGCATCGCACCACCTTTACCGGCGTGAACAGGATTACGGTGCAGATCGATCCGTTCGGTGGGGTCCTCGACGTTTCCGATTACCCGGGCATCGACGTATGGCGCGGTGCGTGTGTGGGCGGTGGCTCGGTGGTGTTCACCGGCGTGATGGTCGAGCCGGAGCAGCGGTTTTTCGACCATGTCTTCCAAGGTGTGGTCGACTACCGCGAGATGCGTGAGGTCTACTATCCCAGGGTCCGAAATACGTTGCGGCTGAGCCCGATACCGAACGATATCTACGACTCCTTCGCGTTCACCCATGCGCGGGCCTGGGACGAACAGGTCCGCGCGGCCGGCTATCTGCCACAGCGCATCGACGGCAGTTGGAATTGGGACGTCATCCGCGACGAGCTGGCCGGACGATCGATGGCGTCGGCGACGGTCGGCTGTTCGAACCTCGGCAATTCCAACGGCGCGAAGTTCGATCTGAATCAGAACTACCTGCGCTATGCCGAGGACACCGGCTGTGCCCAGATCTATCCCGGCCATCGCGTGGACGCCATCGCCAAGGAACCGGGAGCGTCGGGTCGCTACACCGTCGCGGTTACCAAGCTCGCCCCTACCGGCGAAGCGCTCCGCGTCCGTACGCTGACCTGCGACAAGCTGTTTCTCGCCGCGGGCTCCATCGGCACCTCCGAGCTACTGGTGCGCGCGCGGGCGACCGGTGCGCTGCCGAACCTGAACGAGCATATCGGCGAAGGCTGGGGCAGCAATGGCGACGTCGCCTTGGCGCGGGCCGCCAACTCGCTCGACATCGGTACCCAGGGCACGCCGTCCGCGAGCCGGATTCTGGACGAGGCGGGCACACCCGTGTCCCTGGAGAACTGGTTCGTTCCCGGCACGACGCCCTTCGATATCGGCATCGTCGCGTCGCTGGGCATTGTGCTCGACGACACCCGCGGCCGTTTCGTCTACAACCCGACCGATGGGAGCGTGGACCTGCAGTGGCCACCCGACGGCTCGGCCGGCTACCTCGCACACGCGCGGGAAGTCAACAACAAGGTGACCTGCAACTGCCCGTCACCCGCCCAACCAGTCTTGGAGGCGGACGCCTCGTTCACCTCACATCCGTTGGGCGGTGCGGTGATCGGACGCGCGACGGACGCGTACGGTCGGGTGCGCGGCTATCGAGGCCTGTATGTGATGGACGGGGCGGCGGTGCCCGGCAGCACCGGAACAGTGAACCCGTCGCTGACGATCAGTGCGCTGGCCGAGCGCAATATCGAAGAGATCATTCGTTCCGGAGAGTAGTCGGCGGACGTCTATTACCAGCGCGGCCCGCGCTGAATCTCATCCACCTTCGGCCGCACATCGGCCAGGTACACACCGGTCGCGATAATCGACACCAGCGCAAGCAAACTCGTGACGCTCAGCGAGAGCAACAGGAAAACCAGGGCCGCGCCCAGGATGGCGATCCAGATCGGTTTGGTCAGCTTGTCGACCGCGGTGAAGGCGTCGGGGCGCTGGCGGATGGCGTGGATGAGCGCGAAAATCGTCGCGCCGAGCGCCAAGAGCCGCAGCCCGTACAAGATCCAGCTGGCCAATCCGTGCGCTGTGTCCACGAGCCCATCATAGAAGCAACGGCCCCGCACACGTCGGTGTGCGGGGTCGTCGGCGTGGAGAAGGGAAGAGCGTCAGTCGTTCTTGGGAGCCACCTTCTTGGCCGCGGCCTTCTTGGCGGGCGCCTTCTTGGCCGGAGCCGTCTGCGCGGCGACGCCGTCGGTGGCGGGTTCGGTCTCGGTGGTCACCTCGACGACCTCGGCCTCGACGACCGGCTCGGCCTCGGCCGCTTCTTCCTTGGCCGGACGGCCGATCAGCTCGTTGACCTTGGCGAGCGCATCCTCGGCGCGGCTGGCGGCATCCTTGTACAGCGTCTCGACGCGCTCGATCTGATCCTCGACGAGGTGGTTGGCGCGCAGCCGCTCGACGGTCTCCTCGCCGCGCACGGCCAGATCCGAGTACAGGTCGATGACCTGCGTGTAGTACTTCTCGGCGAGCCCCTTCAGCTCCTCCGAGGTGAACTTCTCGCGCAGCTCGGCGAGGTCCTCCGGCAGCTCCGAGGGCAGTCCGGACAGCCGCTCGCGCAGCGACTCGAACTGGGCCCGGACATCGGCGGGCACATTGGCGAAGCGCCCGCGGGCCTCTTCGACGCGACCGCTGACATCGGCGGAGGTGGCACGCTCACGCACCTGCGTGACGGCGTCGACAACCGCGGCGTACACGGCGTCACCGGCACCGACGGTTGCGAACAGTGGCTTGATGGTTGCGTTTTCGGTCATTCTTCGTTCTCCTGGCGTGGCGGAGTTGGTGATGTGCTCGGAACGTCGCTGTCCCACTCATTCCCCCCTGGTTCGCTTCCTCCGTTTTCCCGGCGAAACGATTCATAGATATCCAGTAGCACCTGCTTTTGCCGTTCGCTGATCGACGTATCGGCAAGCAGGGCATCTCGGACCGGACTGTGCGGCCGCTGCTCCAGATAGCCGGCCCGTATGTACAACACCTCCGAAGACACCCGCAGTGCCTTGGCGATCTGCGCGAGTACTTCGGCGGACGGATTACGCAATCCGCGCTCGATCTGACTGAGATATGGATTGCTCACTCCCGCCAGCGTGGCGAGCTGACGCAACGAGACTTGCGCCGCTTCTCGCTGTGCCCTGATGAAACCTCCGATGTCGTGTGCCGCGTTGGCCACACGAGCCGCCTTTTCGCCGACACCGCCGGATCTCTCCGGTGAATCGTCGATGTACTCGGCGTAACCTTCGGGCTGGTCTGCCATCACTCACCTTCTGGCGGTCGTACGTTCCAATCATAAAACAGAGTGCTAGCTATTGCAAGCACCCTGTTAGCACCATTTCGGCAAACATTCAGCGCGTTATGGTCAGCCGCCGAACATCACATGCGAAATCGTGTAGATCACCAGCCCCGCAAGCGATCCTACGACCGTGCCGTTGATACGAATGAATTGCAGGTCACGCCCAACCTGCAATTCGATCTTCTTGCTGGCTTCCTCGGCATCCCACCTCGCAACGGTATCGGTGACCAGCGTGGTGATCTCCGCGGCGTAGTTTCCCACCAGATACCGCGCCCCGCGGTCGATCCAATTGTCGACGTTGGCACGCATCTCGGCATCGTCGCGCAGCCGCTCCCCGAGCTGCTGCACATTCTCGGCGACCTTGCGCCGCAGCGTGGAATTGGGATCGTCAGCCGACTCCAGGATCAGCCGCTTGGCCGCGCGCCAGGTCGCCTCGGCCATGCCGGTGATCTCCTCACGACCCATGATCTGCGCCTTGATCCGCTCCGCCTTTTTGATCATCGCGTCGTCGTGCTGGAGGTCGTAGGCGAATTCCTCGAGGAACCGATTCGCCGCGAGCCGAACCTCGTGTTCCGGATTCGACCGTACCTTCCAGGTGAATTCGACCAGCTCCCGATAGAGCCTTTCTGAAAGCAGAATGTTGACGAATTTCGGAGCCCATTGCGGCGCATCCCGCAAAACGATCCGGTCGATCGTCTCCTGCGAACCCAGCGCCCACTGATGCGCCCGCTCGGCAAGCAGGTCGAGCAGCGGTAACTGCCGATTGTCGGCGAGTAGTTCGGCGAGCACCCGGCCGATCGGCGGACCCCACAACGGCTCGGCGATCCGCTTGACGATGGTGTTGTCGATGACCTGCTCGACATCCTCGTCCCGCAACACCGCGACCACCGCGCGCAGAATGGTCGAACTCTCCTGCGCCACCCGGGCCGCGTGTCCGGGCTCGGCCATCCAGCGCCCCACCCGCCAGGAGACCTGCGCCGAGGTCACCTTCGCCGAGACTACGTCCGGAGCAAGGAAATTCGAGCCGACGAAGGAGCCGAGGCTGGCGCCGAGCTGATCCTTCTTCTTCCTGATGATCGCGGTATGCGGGATCGGCAAGCCCAGCGGATGGCGAAACAGCGCGGTCACCGCGAACCAGTCCGCGAGTGCGCCGACCATGCCGGCCTCGGACGCGGCCCGCAGGTAGCCGACCCAATCACCGCCCGCTCCGCGCGATTCCACCCAACGGCAGAACAGGTAGATCGCCGTCGCGAACGCCAATAACCCGGTGGCCACTGCCTTCATCTTGAACAGATCGCGGCGCTTGCCCGCCTCGTCGACGAAGGCCGCGAAACTGGTCGATGGCGCGGACGTGGGCGCATCCAGCACCGCGGTGCTGGGTCGGCGGCGCTCGCGGGGCCCCCCGTTGGCCCGCCCGTCGCCCACCGCCGCCCGCGACGGACGGCTTTCGGCCGACTGCGCCGACCCGGCCGCTGCCGCCTGCGGGCCCGTCGCTCGCGCCGCGATGTTGCCGGGAGCTTTCTCCATGACACCCATTCTGCGGTGTGTACCGACCGACCGCTCGGGCGATCGCAAGCGACACCCAACCGACGCCGAATGGCCGGATTATGTGCAACCCCTCGCAACCAACACCCAAACGCGCATATGGGTCATTGCCTGGACCTAAGCTGGTGGTTCACGAACCCATCCGAATGAGGGAGTTCACGCTGTCCACCGATGACCTTGTCGATGTCGGCGAGCTTGCCGGCCGACCGGCGGCGGTGCGCACCGGTCGGCCGGACGGCCGCAAGCGCCGATGGCGGCAGCACAAGATCGACCGCCGCGAAGAGCTGGTCGATGGCACCCTCGCGGCTATTCGCACGCGGGGCAGCAATGCGGGCATGGACGAGATCGCCGCGGAGATCGGCGTCTCCAAAACCGTGCTCTACCGCTACTTCTCGGATAAGAACGACCTGGTCCACGCGACCATGCAGCGGTTCATCGAAGCCACCCTGATGCCCCGGGTGTACGAGGCGATCAGCCTCGACGCGGACGAGTACCGCCTAGTGCGTTCGGCGCTGGCCGCCTATGTCGGCACGGTCGACGACGACCCCGAGGTCTATCGGTTCATCATGGGCAACGGCTCGAGCGACCAGTCCTCGCTGGCCGAATTCGAGAAACTCTTCGCCGAGGTCGTCACCACGGTCATCGTCGACCGCAGCGCCGAGCACGGCTTCGAAACCGAGGGCGCGCTGCTGTGGTCGTATGTGCTCGTCGGCGGCATCCAGTTGGCGACGCACTGGTGGTCCACGGATAAGGCGATGTCGCGCGAGGAAGTCATCGACTACCTGACCATGATGGCCTGGAGCGCCATCGAGGGGATGGCGCGCGCGGGCGGCTCCCGGGAGATCTTCAACGCCCAGCCGCACATCCTGCCGAACCCACCGCAGACCGGTGCTCGAGCGCCCAGCTCGTGATCGCCACCTGACCGATCGCCCGACTTCGCGCGCTAACCGGCCGCTAGCTGAGGTAGCGACGCCGACCAAGGAACCGCGGGCCCGGGCGAAGAAGCCGACCGTGCGCGGTTCCGGCACCAAATAATCCACCACAGCGGCTATCGAACGGAAGACCATGGTAGACAACCGAGAATTCGACCTAGTGCTGTTCGGCGCAACAGGTTTCGTCGGCAAACTCGCCGCCGAGTATCTGCTCGGCGCGGCACCCGCCGAGGCCCGCATCGCGCTGGCGGGACGTTCGCTGGACAAATTGACAAAGGTCCGTGACGAACTCGGGCCGGGCGCCGCGAAATGGGGGCTGGTGGTCGCCGATTCGACCGATCGGTCCGCACTCGACGCACTGGCCGCGCGGACCACGGTCGTGGTGACCACCGTCGGTCCGTACCTGCGCTATGGCATGCCACTGGTGGCCGCGTGCGCGCAGGCCGGAACCCATTACGCCGATCTCACCGGTGAGCCGCTGTTCATCCGGGAAGCGATCGACCGGTACCACGAGCAGGCGGCGCAGACCGGCGCGAAGATCGTGAATTCCTGTGGCTACGACTCGATTCCGTCGGATCTGAGTGTGTATCAGCTGTACAAGCGCACGGTCGCGGACAATACCGGCGAACTCGCGGACACCACCCTGATCGCGTCGATGAAGGGCGGGGCGAGCGGCGGCACCATCGACTCGATCCGGGCGATGATGGAGACCATAACGACCGACCCGTCCAAGGTGTCGGTGTTGAGCCACCCGTACTCGCTGAGTCCGGACAAATCGATGGACCCCGATGTCGGCCGCCAGTCCGATCAGGCGCTACAGCGCGCGAACACCATCGACCCCCGCTTGGACGGGTGGGTCGGCACCTTCTTCATGGCCGCGCACAACACCAAGATCGTGCGCCGCACCAATGGTCTGCTCGGCTGGGTCTACGGCAAGAACTTCCGCTACCGCGAGGTGATGAGTGCGGGCAAGTCGGCCGCGGCGCCGCTGGTGGCCGCCGGTATGGCGGGCGGCATCGTGGCGACGATGGCGGTCGGGGCGGTGCTGTCGCGAGTCGCGGTGGGGCGCAAGGTGCTCGACCGGATCTTGCCCAAGCCCGGTACCGGGCCGAGCGAACAGGCGCGCACCAGCGGCTGGTTCACCATGAAGACCTACGCGCGTACGTCGTCGGGCGCGAAATATGTGGCGACCTTCGCCGGCTCCGGCGATCCCGGCTACCAGGCCACGGCCGTCATGCTCGGACAGGCCGGACTGTGCCTGGCCTTCGACGGTGCCCAGCAACCCGAATTGGCGGGCATCCTCACCCCGGCTGCCGCGATGGGCGACGCACTCACCGGCCGATTGCGCGCCGCGGGCATGACCATCGAGGTCGAGCGCGCCTAGCCGCCACGACGGTACGGACGGAATTACGTCACCGCCACTCGCCCGCTCGACAGACCCGCGCTGTCGTGCGCCACATCGCGATGGCGCGGACACCGCGGGAGGTGACATGCGGGTTACACCGGTCGGTATCGAACGGTAAAGTGCCCGCAAGTGCGGTGGGTGGACCGAACGTGAGGGGGCGACCAGATGGCGGTACCGGATACCGGTCAGCGGATGGCCAGGCAGTTGTATGCCGCCGCCACCGGAACCAGCGGCGGCGAGCCCTTCGAATTGGCCGAGGATGTCGCCGAAAACCTTTCCGCCGCATGCGACAAGCTCATCGAAGACCTGCAAAAGGTCACGGCCACCAGACATCTCGTCACCGAGGTATCCGGTTTTCCCGACCTGCCGACGGGACACAGCCTGGCAAAAGGCTTCGGCGACAAAGGCACTCAATTCCTCGATACCGTCACGGCTTTTCAGGAGACGGCCCAGCTGTACAAGGCGGCCTACCTGGCCGCGGGCAAACGTTTCGAGGATGCCGAGGCCGCGAATCGCGCCGCGCTGCAACTGATCACCGACTACCTGGAGTCGCCGCACGGCGAGCCCGCCGACGGAAGTCGCTGACCCATGGCCGATTCCGGCACCAGAGCCGCCGCCGATGCCATTCGGGCACAGCAGCGTGCCGCCGCCGCGTCCGCCGGATCGGCAAGCGGCGGAACCGATCCCCCGTACGCACCCGAGCACGAACTGTTCGGCGCCTACTCACATCAGGAGATCTGGGATCTGGTGCACGAGGTCATCGATCCTGTCGCCCTCGGCCGGGTCGCCGATGCCTGGCGCGCCAACGCCACCGCGATCGCCGAGGCATTCCAGGACTTCTCCGATGCCACCAATCGCGAATTCGCGCACTGGTCCGGTCGCTGCGCCGATGCCGCGCTGCGCGCCACCCGCGAATTCGTCCGGGCCGGCACCGAGGCGCACGACGTCTGCCACGCGGTGCAGCACCTGATGGAGCTCAATTCCGATGCGGCACAGGCCATCCGAGCGGCGATTGCGCCGCCGCCGCAGTATCGTGCTCTGGAAGATCCGGTCGCCGAGGCGATCCACGGCGGACAACGCAGGATGGACCACGACATGGCGGCTGCTACGGCGCAGGCCGACGTCCAGGACACGATGACCTATGTCTACACCCCGATCATGCCCGCGTCCGGCGACCACGTCCCCCGATTCACCCCACCGCCCGGCGGACCACAGATCGCGCGGCGCAATGCCGGCAGCGGGGGCGCGCGGTGAAATGGGTATTCACCCCGGACGAATTCACCTATGTCTGGGAGAACGAAACGAGTCTGGACCGGCGCCCTTACCCGGTCAATCTGACACCCGCCGCGACCGTCCGGACCGAATCCGGATACACCGCACTGCGACTACCTCAGCGCTTCGCCCGCCAGGCCGATGCCGATCTGGCCGCCGCGCTCATGCTGTGCGCGCGTCTCGACGCCACCACCATCACCGTCTCCGGTGAGTCGGGCGCCCGGCGGATCCTGATCTTCGCCGCGGTGGTGCACAACCACGCCGGCATTCTGATCGCCGATATCGACAAGGTGACGGTGCGCATGTCCCACGCCCGCAACCTTGGCAAACACCTCATCGAGAGCATCGGCTCCGCCCAGTCCGGCAAGCTCGCACCCATGCGGGAGCCACAGGACGCCGTGCTGAACTCCGAGGACGGCGACAGCGCGACCAACGGTTATCGCCACGCCGCCCGCTTCCGCCAGATCCTCCGAAAACCGGTGGACGGTCGCGGCTTCATCACCGTGACCGTGGAACCGGAAAACCCGATGTCGCCGCCCACCCGGCACCGCAGCTGGCTCGATTTCACCGGCGACGGACGCTATTTGCTCACTACCTCGCACGAGCTGACCCTGACCCCGGTCAGCGATGAGGAATTCGCCGATCAACTGCTCCGCTTAGCCCAGATCAGCTGATCCCAACACTGGGCAATCGAAATAACCGCCCCATCGCAGCATCAGCGACCCGTCGAAACGCGAGCGCGGGACTAGGCCCCGGACTAACC